>JBCCZX010000101.1:0-12036 GCA_039186735.1 Verrucomicrobiota bacterium
CACTCTCCTCCCTTCTTCTGTGCAAACAGACAAATCTCCTATAAAAATCTTCAAACCTCGCCCGTCGAAGCAATTTGTCCACCGGGCCTAGCGGTAGGGTCGTTTTGACAAAACGGCCGCAACAAGCCCGACCCGCCCCGAAAACCTCGCCATGCCCCGGGTTCTCAAACTCCCCGCCTTCTCCCGCAAGGCCTCCTTCTGGCTCTCCTGCTTCGCCATCTGGTTCCTCACCCTCTGGTACCTCTCCAGCATCGCCTTCGGTCCCCAAAAAACCATCAGCGTCCGCCACCTCGATAAAATCGCCCACTTCGGCTACTTCTTCGGCGGCGCCGGACTCCTCGCCGCCGGACTCCACTTCCTCTCCCGACCCACCTGGCCCCCTCTCAAACACCCCTTCGCCACCCCCATCATCCTCCTCCTCGTCGGAGCCCTCGACGAATGGCACCAATCCTGGCACCCCCTCCGCTCCGGACTCGACCCCCTCGACCTCGCCGCCGATTTCGTCGGTGCCCTCGTCGGCACTCTCGTATTCAGAGCTCTCCAACCGAGGGTGTTCCCTTCTCTACCTGTGGAGTAACACAGTCTGGCTTCAGAGCGCACATTTCGACTGCTCGCCTCGGGTCACTGCATGAATCCATCCGCAAAAACTCTCCCTCCTCTTTCAAAAACTGCATCACTTCAATGTTGGACCTTCGATGTTCGATGTTCGATGTTCAAAGCGTGACCGACGCCACCCGCATCGCCCAACTCCGCACCGATCTCCACCGGCACAACCGCCTCTACTACACCGACGCCTCCCCCGAAATCTCCGACGCCGAGTACGACAACCTCCTCAACGAACTCCGCGACCTCGAAGCCCAACACCCAGATCTCGCCGACCCCAACTCCCCCACTCAACGCGTCGGCGGCGAACCTCTCGACGGCTTCGAACAAGTCACCCACCTCGCCCCCATGCTCTCCATCGAAGACGTCCACGAACTCAAAGGGAGCGTGGGCGTCCCGCCCGCCCCAGTGCAATCAGATCAAGAATCCGACAGCGAAGCTGGAGACCTCTTTCTGCACACAAGCAAACGCGCAAACCAACAAACTCCTTCCTCCCACAACCCCCTCGCCAACCTCCTCACCTGGCACGAACGCCTCCAGAAAAACCTCGCCGGCCAAACCACCACCCTCACCATCGAACCCAAAATCGACGGCGTCGCCGTCTCCCTCCTCTACCGCGAGCGCCAACTCGTCTACGCCGCCACCCGGGGCGACGGCTCCACCGGCGACGACATCACCGCCAACGTCCGCACCATCAATTCCATCCCTCTCACCCTTCCCGACTCCGCCCCTAACCTGTTAGAAATCCGTGGTGAGGTCTTCATGAATGACGCCGACTTCGAAACCCTCAACCAGCAACGCGAAGAGTCCGGCGAACCCCTCTTCGTCAACACCCGCAACGCCACCGCCGGCACCCTCAAACAACTCGACCCCAAACTCGTCGCCTCCCGCCCCCTCAACTGCATCTTCCACTCCTTCGGCCAAATCGAACCCGCCGCCTTCGACACCATCTCCGCCTTCCACCAAATCCTCCTCGAATGGGGCTTCCAGAAAACCCACTGGCTCCGCGAAGCCTCCTCCCTCGACGAACTGTTAGACGCCGTCACCCAGCTCAACGACGACCGCTTCACCTTCCCCTACGCCACCGATGGCGCCGTCATTAAAGTCAACACCCTCACCCTCCACGAACAACTCGGCACCACCGCCCGCTTCCCCCGCTGGGCCTGCGCCTTCAAATACCTCCCCGAACAAAAAGAAACCGTCCTCAAAGCCATCACCATCCAAGTCGGCCGCACCGGCGTCCTCACCCCCGTTGCCGAACTCGAACCCGTCTTCGTCTCCCGCACCACCGTCTCCCGCGCCACCCTCCACAACGAAGAAGAAATCCAACGCAAAGACATCCGCATCGGCGATACCGTTCTCATTGAAAAAGCCGGCGAAATCATCCCTTCCGTCGTCAAAGTCATCACCGAAAAACGGACTCCCATCGTCCGCGATGCTGGCCCCTTCTCGCTCCCCGAATTCCTCGACCACAAATGCCCCTCCTGCGGCGGCCCCATCGAAAAACCCGAAGGCTTCGTCGCCTGGCGCTGCGTCAACTTCGCCTGTCCCGCCCAAGCCGTCACCCGCATGAAACACTTCGCCCAGCGCAAGGCCCTCGACCTCGAAGGCCTTGGCGAAGCGGTCGCCACCAAACTCGTTGAAACCGAACTCGCCGCCACCCCCCTCGACCTCTTCAACCTCACCCTCGACGACCTCGCCAACCTCATGCTCGATCCCGCCGTCTCCTCCACCACCGGCGAAAAATCCAAACCCCGCCGCTTCGGGGAAAAACGCGCCCAAACCCTCCTCGACGCCCTCCAGAAAGCCCGCACCGACATGCCTCTCCACCGCTGGCTCTTCGCCATGGGCATCCCTCACATCGGCGAATCCACCGCCAAGGAACTCGCCCGCCTCCACCAGAACCTCACCAAACTCGCCACCTCCGAAATCCTCCCCGCCCTCACGGACCTCCCCAACTACGAAGAACTTAGTATCTCCAAACGAAAAAAAGAACACCACCCCCTCCTGGCCGACTACCAAATCGACGACTCCCTCGGCCCCGTCGCCGCTCACGAACTCACCACCTTCCTTGCCTCCGAAGCCGGCCAAAACGTCCTCTCCCAACTCGCCACCCTTGGCATCAACCCCGCCTCCGGCAACTACGCCCCCCATCCACCCAAACCCTCCGATTCCGAAGCCGACTCCCCACTCGCCGGCAAAACCTTCGTCATCACTGGCACCCTCTCCCAACCCCGCGACCACTTCAAATCCCTCATCGAACAACACGGCGGCAAAGTCACCGGCTCCATCTCCAAATCCACCCACTACCTTCTCGCCGGCGAAAAAGCGGGCTCCAAACTCACCAAAGCCGAAACCCTCGGCACCAAAATTCTCTCCGAAACGGAATTCGAAACCCTCCTCTAAACCCAATCACTCTTCACCACCCAACGCCCGCCCCCTTTTGAAATGATGAATACTTGCCTCACCATCCTCTCAACTCTCTTGTGCATCTCTGCCAATTTACCGGCCCAACAATTACCCCTCGCTACCTACCAAGAAATCCCTCAATACCAACCCTACATCGCTGGCGGACCCCACGTCAGCGTCTGGTTCGGCGAACGAGTCGCCCTCGTCATCGATGGCGAAAAAGCACCCGAAAATCGCAACCAAAAAGTCATCATCGAAATCCTCAAAACCCTCGACGAAACCTTTGCCGCTTTCGAAAGAATCACCGGGGTCAAACCCATCCTCAACGGACCCTTCCCCAATCACACCACCGTCGAAGTCAGCTCCAAAGTCGGAGGCGGACTCGCCCACCACAATCGCCTCGGAATCGCCGTCGGCGACGGCTTCTTCGAAAAACTCTACCAACGCTTCGAACAAGGAACCAAAACACTCGACCAAGTCTTCCTCTACGAAATCGCCCGCAACTACTGGCCTCCCACTTTCAATCCCCGCATCGACTATCACACCACCAAAGGGCCAGAGGACTACGGCTGGTGGACCGTTGGCTTCAACAACGCCATGAGCATTTTCCTCCCTTCTGAAATCACCAGCATCACCGACATGCACTACTTCGGCCAAAACGGACGCCAGTTCGCAGAAGGTATGGAAAAGAACCTCACCACTTTTCTCGCTGGGGATTACTCTTGGGAAGAAGCCTGGTGCGTCAATCTCATGCCTTGGTCCCAGCGAACCAGCCTCAACGACCTCATGACCGCCCTCCTCATCCGCCTTCATCGCGAAAACGGCGGCAATACCTTCCTGAAGTCGCTCTACCGCGAAATCCCAAAACTTCCCCCCCTCAAAGCCCGCAACGATTACCAGGGAGCTCGCGACAACTTTTACCTCGCTAGCAGCCTCGCTGCCTCAAAAGACCTCTCGAACGTCTTTCAAGAAATCCGCTGGGAAATCAGCGACCAGGCAAGAACTGCTCTCCGCCAGCAGCTCGCAGAATAACCACTCTTCCCCGCACCTCCAACCGCAGGCACAAAAAAACGCGCCCATCCCTGAGCGCGCCTTCATATAAGCTCCGAAAAGGAATGGCTTATTTATGAGAGTGACCCTTACAGCAAGAACCGTCAGTTCCGCAACAGGATGGAGCAGGTGGAGCAGGCTCCGGAGTAGAAGCACAACTGGAAAACAAAGCCAAAGCGGCACTGGCGATCAATACGGTAGCAATTTTCATAACCGTCCTTAGTAAACCCTCTCACCTCTTCCAACTCAAGCGCTTTCCCCTCCAAAAACTGCGAGATGGATGAATCGAACAGGCCTAGCCAATGCCCACCTCACCTTGCTAACCCTCTCCCGTGGACTCCACTTCCCTCACTCATGCCTTTGCCTCATTCGGTTTATTCGGACTCATCTGGACCATCCAACTCGTCCACTACCCGGCCTTCGCCTTCATCGAAGCCGCCCATTGGCACCACTTCCACCAAAAGCACTCCCGCAACATCACCCTCATCGTCTTCCCCCTCATGCTCATCGAACTCCTCACCGCCATCCAACTCATCATCGAAGCCCGCACCCCCTCCCACCTCGTCTTCCTCGCCTGCACCACTCTCACCTGGACCCTCACCGCTGCCGTCTTCATCCCCCTCCACAACAGCCTCAGCCGCCATCCTGAACCCCAAAAGATTCGCCGCCTCATTAACCTCAACTGGACCCGCACCGCCATCTGGACCATCAACACCGTCGCTGTCTTCACCGCCATCTTCGCCGACAAGACCTAACATTGCCTTCTCAACACCACCCACTATTCTCCCAGTGTGACCTCCAACGCCCTCTCGCTCATCTCCGAAAGCGAATGGCGCGCCCGGGCCTCTCACCACCACGAGACCCTTCTTCCCATCGTCGAAAAATTCCGCAACCGCCGCGCCCGCGACGAAATCCACCCCGTCCACGACTTCCTCTTCACCTACTACCCCTTCCCCCCTGGAAAACTCCTCCAATGGCACCCCGCCGTCCACGAAACCCTCGCCATCTCCTCGAACCTCCCACCCACCTTCTCCCAAAAACACTACCTCCTCGAACGCCACACCCTTCGCCTCGACCCCTCAACCCTCCGCCAAAAAGACCTCTCCCGCTTCCGCTTCACCCTCCACCTCCTCGAACAAACCGCCTCCCGCACCCCCAACTTCGCCTGCCACGGCCTCCACGAATGGGCCATGGTCTACAAATCCAACAACCCCCGCCACCGCGAACGCGCACCCCTCCGCCTCTCCCCCGCCTCCATCGCCCAATTCCTCGAATCCCGCCCCCTCGCCTGCTCCCACTTCGATGCCACCCGCTTCTTCACCCCCGAAGCCTCGGAACGAAACCTGCTCAAACCCGAACTCATGTCCCGAGACCAATTCGAACAACCCGGGTGCATCCATGCCAATATGGACCTCTACAAATGGTCCTTCAAAACCATGCCCTGGCTCGGCTCCGACCTCCTCCGCAAATCCTTCTTCCTCGCCCTCGAACTCCGCGAACTCGACATGCGCGCCTCCCCCTACGACCTCTCACACTACGGATACCAACCCATCCCCATCGAAACCGATTCCGGCCGCCGCGCATACGAATCCGCCCAAAAAAATCTCGCGAAGAAATCCACCGCCCTCCGCGTCCAACTCATCAACTCACTCCAATCCTTCCTCCCGGATGTGACCAAAGCCTGACCCAAACTCGTCTCAACCCTCGAACCCCTCTGATGAACACCTTACGCCTCCTCCTCTGCCTCCCCCTCCTCTTCATCCCCACCCTCACCTCCTGCGGCGGCAACGACCCCGCCCCCCCTCTCACCTCCCGAAACCTCACCGTCACCCTCGACTCGGACAATAAATCCCTCTTCCTCTCCGGCACCGCCACCACCGCCGGCAACTTCGAAGACAAGATCCCCTTCTCCCTCTGGTTCACCCTCGACTCCCAACCCGCCTCCGCGCGAAACGACGCCTCCCGCTTCCTCCTCGACAACCACGGCCAAACCATCACCCAACGCGCCAGCTACATCTCCGAAAACGGCAACGACGGCCAAATCGCCCTCCTCGGCGGACGCCTCATCCTTCGCGGCGAAGCCGAAAAAGACGGCCTCGAATTCGAAGGCACCTGGTACTTCGACGGCCTCCCCGGCGGCTCCTTCTGGATCCGCCCCCAATAATCTTCACTCCCTTCTTCCCACCTCGAACGCCCCCTCCGTTCGCACATAAATCACACCCTCCCCCTCACCAACCAACCGGTGCACCGCCTGCCCATCCGACCCAAAAAACGACCCCGGCTCCAAATCCCTCGCCTCCCCATCCCGCTCATACTTCGGCGAACCCTGAATCACCACCGCCCGAATCGCACCCCCCTCACTCCGAATCTCCCCCGCAAACCCTCCCGGCAACTTCACAAACGCCCCACCCACCTCTCCGGGCTTCCCCCACAAAAACGCCACCTCCGGACCCGCCACCCCGTCAATCCACTGCGTATCCTCATGCCCCAACCAAATGATGTTCGAAACATCCACATTCACCGGCCGTTCCCCCTCATCAAACTTTTCCGCCGCCGGCATCACCAAATACGGCCCCTCCTGAATCTCAATGTAAGCCACAGTCTTTTCCCCCCTCGCCGACGTAATATGCACCTCCCCCGCCGGCTGCGTCCAAAACGACCCCGCCGGCATCCACATCTCCTCCGCCTCCGGATCGTCATTGTGCACCAACCCACTGATCACCACCCCCCGATACGTCACATTATGAATGTGCGGCGGCGACGAAAACCCATCCACAAACTCCACCAAAAACCCCGAAGCACCCTCCCCAGTCCGATCCCCCCACAACGCCCCCGCCTTCGGACTCTTGTCTCCCCGCAGCGGATTCAACGGTGCCCACGGCACATCCGCACGCATCCGCACATCCTCCCCACCCTCCAATTTTCCCGCCCGTTGAATCACCTTCGCCGACACCACCCCCACCACCAAACTCGCCACCACCAACGGAAAAATCTGCCTGGCCTTCACAACCCCAAATTCGCACTGACGCCCACCCTTTCCAATACCTTATCAAAAAACTTCCCCGAACTCGCCCCGCACAAACCCCAGCCTTGCCTCTCGCCCCATCCTGACTTCAATCGTCCCGATGATTCCAAACATCCTCGCCGAACGCTACGCCTCACCTGCCCTCAAAGACATCTGGTCACCCGAAGGACGCATCATCATCGAACGCGAACTCTGGCTCGCCGTCGCCAAAGCCCAAAAAGACCTCGGCCTCGACATCCCCCACGCCGCCTTCCAAGCCTACGAAAACGTTCTCAAAAAGGTCAACCTCTCCGCCATTGCCGCCCGCGAACGCATCACCCGCCACGACGTCAAAGCCCGCATCGAAGAATTCAACGACCTCGCCGGACAACAACACATCCACAAAGGCATGACCTCCCGCGACCTCACCGAAAACGTCGAACAACTCCAAGTCTACCGCTCCCTCGAAGTCATCCGCGACAAAACCATCGCCACCCTCGCCCGCCTCGCCATCCTCGCCGACCGCCACGTCGGCCTCGTCATCACCGCCCGCACGCACAACGTCGCCGCCCAATCCACCACCTTCGGCAAACGCCTCGCCATGTTCGGCGAAGAAATCATCGACTCCTTCGCCCGCCTCGACCACCTCCTCCGCACCTACTGCGTCCGCGGACTCAAAGGCGCCGTCGGCACCCAACTCGACCAACTCTCCCTCTTCGACGGCGACAGCAAAAAAGTCACCCAACTCGAACAATCCCTCGCCGAACACCTCGGCCTCCCCGACGTCTGGAACAACGTCGGCCAAGTCTACCCCCGCTCCCTCGACTTCGCCACCGTCTCCGCCCTCGTCGACCTCGCCAGCGGCCCCTCCTCCTTCGCCAAAACCCTCCGCCTCATGGCCGGCCACGAAACCGCCTCCGAAGGCTTCGCCCCCGGCCAAACCGGCTCCTCCGCCATGCCCCACAAAATGAACTCCCGCTCCTGCGAACGCATCAACGGCTTTCATAGTATCCTCAAAGGCCACCTCACCATGGCCTCCGCTCTCTCCGGCGATCAATGGAACGAAGGCGACGTCTCCTGCTCCGTCGTCCGCCGCGTCATGCTCCCCGACGCCTTCTTCGCCATCGACGGCCTCTTCGAAACCCTCCTCACCGTCCTCGACCAAATGGACACCTACCCCGCCGTCATCGAAAAAGAAAACAACCACTACCTCCCCTTCCTCCTCACCACCACCATCATGATGGCTGCCGTCAAAGCCGGCGTCGGACGCGAAACCGCCCACGAAGCCATCAAAGAACACGCACTCGCCACCGTCGCCGACCTCCGTGGCGGCAAAATCAACACCAACGACCTCCTCCAACGCCTCGCCGACGACGACCGCATCCCCCTCAACCTCAACGAACTCGAAACCCTCCTCGCCGACAACGCCTCCAACACCGGCAACGCCCCCGACCAAGTTCGCTCCTTCACCAGCACCGTCGAAGAAATCATCTCCCAATACCCCGACGCCGCCGAATACTCCCCCGGCCAGATCCTATAAGACTCCGGCCAATCCAATCACCCCTAAATCGCCGGATTATGCACACCCGCCGGCGATTCCTCCGAAACCCCGAACGCGACCTCCAACATCAAGCGGTCCCCACGAAGCACCTTCGTCCCCGTGTGAAAACCATAGGGATCTTCCACCCAGCCAAAACCTGCATCACCCGTCACCATCACCACGTTCTCCGAACCATAGCGCTGCTCCAGCCGCCCGCGCTCCGCTCCCCTCCGCAAAGTGAATTGCTCCGCCAAGGCATGGCCCCGATGACTCCCATTGATGAACAAATGCGCACCCGAACCTTCATCGACCCGGTTCAAATAGAAAAAGAACTTCAGCGTCCTCCAATCATGAATATCAAAATGAAAACGATCTTGGGCAAAAGTCGCTAAATTCACCCCCTCATCCTCCTGCTCTCCACGCGCATAACTCCACCACAAGCGGGAACGATTCAACTTTGGCTCCGCCTTCAAATAATGCGCTGCGATTTCCAACAATTGCCGGTCTTCCCAAATCGATCGGATCTCCTCGCAATCATGAATCTTACTCAAGTAATCTCCAATGATCACGGGCTCCCCGAAACTATCCGCCTCCTCGTGCGGAAGGTTCCACTTCATCGGCATATCCAATTCACCATTCGCGAAACAGGGCGTCTCCCGCGCAAATCGGTTGATTCCCTCAACGACGTCCTCAGAAAGCTGCAAACCTTGGAAAATTCCTCTCTCCTCAAGACTGCCGGCAACCTCCGATAAATCCACCTCCGATGTCACCCGTGGCAACTTTCGGAACCGCGCGCAATCAGGCACCTGCGCCACCAAACGCTGCACCGAACGCACCGCCTCCACCCGCGAAAGCATAAACATCGCCAACCAGCCCGGATTCTTGAAACCAAAATCCACCATCCCTCTTAAACGAGACTGTGTCCACCCCGCAGGACTCACCTCCTTCTCAGCCTCCGCTGTCTTCCCCTCCTCAGCCTGATTGTCCCCCAAATGTTCGGACACGGGAACACTCCCTGAAGAAACGTCGTCATTCATACCCTTTTGTGAATCAAGACACGTATGACTAAGATCACGTTCAAATAAAAGTGCGATATCCAGACAACAGTCGGGAACTTGGTTACAAGACTCTTACACTGAAAGTTAATCAAACTTGATAATCTAAGTGCTTAAGAATATCACCAAACTCTTCGTTCAAAAATTGAACCGTTTCAGCTGAAAGCTTCTCACGAAAGACCCCCGACTTCCCCGAACGACGGTGCGCCAACAAATTCTCTTTTTCTCGAGTTCCCTGCTTCGAAGATTCCTCCCGCTCTTTGAGAAGAACTTCCATCAACTCATCATCGCATCGTCCCCCCGCAACGTGCGCCACCAAAGACCCCAAAAAACCTTCAAAATCCCCCATCATCTCCTCATACCGCCAACAAAAAACATCAGCCTTTCCCTCGCGCACCTCACAAAGACGACCCAAATCCACTTTCACCTTCGCGATCCGCTCCGGCTGGCGGACAAACCATTCCAATCCCTTCTCCCGCGCTTCGCGGCTCCCCAACACAAACTTCCGATCCGCCGGAGTGTGCGCATAAGCAAACGAATAGAAAAACGACACCATGATATCCCTCGGATCACGCACCCCCATCACAACCTTGCAACCTTCACCCTCGAACGGACCGTCTGGTGCCGAAAGCGGCCCATAATAAAAGCCCTGCGGCTTGAGATTCTGCTCTAACCACGAGACCCGCTCCATCCCAAGATGCTCCTCCTGCGTCCTACCATGAAAGTAATACTTCTGTAATCGCAAGCTCTCACCCCCCACCGAACGATAAATCCGGTCAATGAGCCCCCCGACATACTGCGACCCACTACGAACTGTCGTAAAATAAACCACACTTGGCAAATCACAGCCCGACCCGAAACGCCCCGCCAGATAAGCCCGCTCGTTTTGAAAGAGAACCGTATTGGAAAGCGCCTTCCCCGCCGCAAGACACGCGTAAGGACAATGATGAAGGGCAAAAGCCTTCGCTCGTAAAAGGATCGGATTCTCAAGCACCTCGTCTCCACGCAGCCTGATGAAATCCCCCCACAAAACAAGCACTTCGAAAGAAAAGAACTCAATCGCCCTCGATTTCAAACAGCCTGCTAGATACCGAACTCTCGCACCCCCTTCATCTCAAGCGACTCTCCGTCAAAGTCAACCACCGCTGCCCGACTAAACTTATGCATCGCCCCCAAATTCAACACCCGTTTTCCTCCACGCCGAAAATCCCCCATCCGATGAAAATGCCCGCACACAACCGTCTCCACTCCCGGCACATAACAATCGACAAACTCGCATGCCTGCCGCGGAAAATCCGCCCACGTATGCCGAATCGCCAACAAACGATCCGGTGGCCAAACCGCCTTATAAATCTGAACCAACAAATTCGCAGAAAGCGGTTTCGCCGGTCGCAGAAACCGCCCAATCCGCACTGCCAAACGCCAGCGATCTTCCAAAGTCTCTTTTCGCGCCTCCTTCACCATCGCTGTGACCTCCTCCCGAAACGCAAACAACTTGCAACTCCATGGCGAAGCAGTCTCGTAAAACAAATCTCCGTGTGTCACAAAAATTCGACCCTCATCGCACAAAAGCCACCCTTCTTCCGACACATCCGGATCATGATTCCCTGTCAACGAAATCACCTCGATTCCCCTCTCCTCGCAAGCCCTCAATAACTCATCCCACATCTCGTCCGCTTGCTGACGCCACCCAACGACCAATTCCTCGCGCCCATCCCCCGCCATAATCAGAGTCCCGACCCCTTCTAACAGAATGAACATCCGCTCCACACTGCCCACCCGGGATGCCGGATGCCCCATATGCCAGTCCGATACAATCCGTAGCGGCAACTCCACCTCCCTCTTGCCTGAAGTCAACTCAACTTCAATCTTCATGAATTAACCTCATCCATCTTAACCCAAACTCCGCTGCCGCACCGCCTCATACAAACAAATCCCCGTCGCCACACTCGCATTCAAACACGGCACTACCCCCGCCATTGGCAACTTCACCAAATGATCACAACCCTCCTCCGTCAAGCGTCGCAACCCCTCCCCCTCCGACCCAATCACCACCCCCACCTTCCCTCGCAAATCCACCTCATACACACTCTTCTCCGCCCGATCACTCGTCCCCACAAACCACATCCCCACCTCCTGCAAACTCTTCATCGTCCGCGCCAAATTCGTCACCTTTACAAACGGCACCACCTCCGCCGCCCCCACCGAAATCCGCCTCACCGTCTCCGTCACTCCTGCGGACTTATCCTTCGGCACCACCACCGCCTCCCCCCCAGCCCCATCCGCCGTCCACAAGATCGCCCCCAGATTCTGCGGATCCAGCACACCATCCAAAACAAGCACAAAAGTCACCGCCCCCGCCGCCACCGTCCCCC
>JBCCZX010000102.1:0-11994 GCA_039186735.1 Verrucomicrobiota bacterium
CCACCAACTCCACCCGATCCCCCGTCTCCACAAAGTCCGGCAACTCAACCAACGCCAACAACGCTCCCCCCTCCGCCCGAAACTCCCGCTCCACAATTCCCGAAGCCGGCGTCGCCAAGACCACCCCCTCCAAATTCACACGCTGCGCACTCCGCAACAAATCCCGCATCTCCCCCTGCACCCGCAAGCGCTCCCCATGCATCACCACAAAAATCAACGCCAACACCCCCGCCAATACCCAGCTCGCCCGCCCCCACCACAAACCCGCACCCAGCGCCCCCACCACCGCCAAAACAAACCACCACACCCCACCCAACGCCGCCACCGCAATGCCCAGCATCGCCCCCACCACCGGCCACCCCAACGGCCAACGCCCCAACGACCCCGCCTCCATCACTCAAGCACTCTCGCCCATCTCACGCAGCTTGTGCATTGCATTCGCCATGTGCCGCGTGTTCGGAAACTTCTCAATCACCTCCTTCAACAACCCTACCGCCTTCTCATGCTCCTTCTTGTCCTCCTCAAAGATCGCAATCTTCCGGAAATAAAAGAACGCCTCATCATTCTCCCGCCAATTCCCCCGCGCAATCGCTGCATCTAAAGTCGCCAACGCCAAATCCGAATCCTCCAACCGCTCCCGCTGCAACATCGCAATCTCCACCCACGGCAACCGATTCTCCGGCTGCGCCTCCGCTGCCGAACGATACGCCTCAATCGCCCCCTCCCACTCCCCCTGCGCCACCAAGGCCTGCGCACTCGCCAACGGATCAGGCTCCCCTTGCTCCGTCGATCCATACACTTCCTCCGAAGCCTTCTGCACCAGATTCGGCAACAAATAAGTCACTACGAGAAATCCCGTAAAGACTCCCGTCACAATAAACATCGCCAACGGAATCCAAATTCCGCCCCCCTCCGCTCCATCCCGATACATCCGATAAGCCGCCTTGAGCTCCTGACTCACCTCTCCACCATCAGCCATCTCCTCCAAACTCGGCTCATTTCCCTCCGCCCACAATGGCGCCAATTCCCCCGTCGAATCACTGACTTCAAAATAGCCCGTATCCAACAGCAACTCCTCCTGCTCATCACTCAAACCCTCTTGAATTTCCCCTGAACTCATCACCGCCTTCACCGTGAAAAAAACCAAACCAGCAAGAATCAAGAGATAGAGAACAAGCTTTTTATCCATAACAACAAAAGAAGATTAGCTGCGACTCTAAACCCGCCTTCCATTCTTAGAAAACACAAAAGCAAAAACCTCTCGTCTCTCCCATCAAACAAAAAAAGGGCCGCGAACTCTCGCGACCCTTCCAAAAAAAACTGAAGCGGCTCAACGCCTCACTTCGCATACTCCACCACAGGAGCAGACTCAAATGTCGGCAAAGGACGAAGCGGCGGAACGGGATCTTCGCCCGTGCAGCATCCACAAGAAGTCAAACCCATCGCCCCGGCTGCTACTGCAACCGCCATCACAATTTGAAGAAGTCGTTTCATGATTCTGTGCGTTTCAGACCACCACTCCGGGGCTGAGACGACTAGATAAAAACAAGCTGGAGCCCTTTGCAAGGCTCCAGCTCAAAACAATTTGCGCAATTCAGGCGAATCACTTGCCAATAGTCACACTGGGAACGGAAGCCGGAGCCGCAGGAACGGGGTCCGAACCACCGCAAGAAGTGAGTGCCAAGCCAGCAAAAGCCGCGAGAACTGCAATGATTTTAGCAATCTTCATTCTATCTATTCAATTTGGTTTTGGGTTATCACAAAGGAACTCTCACCCAAGAGAATCCCAAGGAATCTTTTACTTCGCAGGAGCCACGTAACTCGGTGCAGGTGTGCTCGGAGCGGGCGCTGGTGCACTCGAACCACAACAACTTGCGAGAACCAATCCAGCAGTCGCAGCGAGGAGAAGGAAGATACTTTTCATACTTTGATAATTTCGTTCGTGGCGGGAGGCTTGTTGCCGTCGCTTGCGCCCAGAATAAGAGTCAGCCCTAACAGCGCAAGTGGTTTATCCCGTTTCTTTGACTGCGCTTTCCTCGAAAAAAGCCACCTCCCGCCAGCAGGAAGAATGCCAGAGCTTGCATCCCCCGCCCGCTCCCATAGAGTCCCGCCTCGCTCGTGAACAACCCGCCTCACATCGCCATCGCTGGCGCCACCGGTGCCGTCGGAATCGAAATGCTTGCCTGCATCACCGACTGCAAACTTCCCTTCTCCCAACTCACCCTCCTCGCATCCGCTCGCTCTGCCGGGAAAACCATCCCTTTCCAAGGCCAAGAACTCACCGTCCAAGAACTCACCCCCCATTCCTTCACCGACGTCGATATCGCCCTCTTCTCCGCCGGAGGCTCCATCTCCCAAGAATTCGCCCCTCACGCCGCCGCCGCCGGTGCCATCGTCATCGACAACTCCTCCGCCTTCCGCATGGACCCCGACGTCCCCCTCGTCGTCCCCGAACTCAACCCCCGAGACGCTCAAAACACCCCCAAGGGCATCATTGCCAACCCCAACTGCACCACCATCATCTCCCTCATGGCCCTCGGCCCGCTTCACCAAGCCTTCGGCCTCAAAAACATCATCGCCTCTTCCTACCAAGCCGTCTCCGGCTCCGGCGCCGCCGGTATCGCCGAGCTCGACTCCCAAATCCAAGCCCTCGCCAACAACGGCGAAATCACCAAAAACGTCTACCCCCACCAAATCGCCTCCAACGTCATCCCCCACGTCGACGTCTTCCAAGACGGCGGCTACACCAAGGAAGAGCTCAAAATGCTCCACGAATCCCGCAAAATCCTCAACCTGCCCCACCTCGAAGTCACCTGCACCTGCGTCCGCGTCCCCGTCCACCGCTCCCACTCCGTTTCCATCACCGCTCAATTCGAACAACCCGTCTCAGTCGACTCAGCAAAAGCCGTCTACGGCGCCAACACCCCTGGTGTCGCCCTTTGCGATAACCCCGACGAACAACTCTACCCCACCCCTCTCGACACCTCCGGCAAAAACGACTGCCTCGTCGGCCGAATCCGCCAAGACCGCGTCCTCGACAATGCCCTCGCCCTCTGGGTCGTCGGCGACCAAGTCCGCAAAGGCGCCGCCCTCAACGCCGTCCAAATCGCCCAACTCCTCCTCGGCTAAGTCTGACGCCGACGACGCCAACAGCCCACAAAACCCAAACTCGCCAGAATCAGCGACGTCGGCTCGGGAACCACCGTAATATTATCCAATCCCACACTCGCTGTCCCCGAAACGGTAAAACTCGTAATGCCTGACCAATTCAGCGCCTTTCGCTCCGGAGTGGTAATATTCGTGAACGTCGTAGTTAAAGTCCCTCCTGCCGCCAACTGCGCCTCAATCGTCACGTCGACACTCGGTGCAAAGGTAAACGGTCCCAAACCAAGATCCAAAGCCGTCAACTGAAACGGCGTTCCCGTCGTATTCCCCTCGCTCCCAGCCAAAAAAGTCACCGTGGTCTCCGGGAGACTCTCCGCCCCCGCAAATCCAAAATAATCCGACGTAAAAACATGCGGATTCAAATCACTCTCAATATCGATAAAAGTCGAATTCGGCGTGCTTGAAGAAATCACATAACCATCAATGACCGGACTCCCCGGCGCTGAATGATCAAACGTAATCGTTACCCCTTGCGAAGCCAGCGAACCAACCCAAATGATCCCAAAAGTAATGAGCGAACGTCGAATCGTTCCAAGCGTTGAAGTCATGGTAAAGCAGCTGCTAGAGACAACACACCAGCACCAAGAATACTTCAATTATATTAATTATTAAGCGTGACTTACTTTTTCCAAGCTTCCCAAAAAAGCTCCGACTGACCCCCATCCGGCACCAACTCCACAACCGTAGTTCCAAGCTCCAAATGCTCCAAACGATCAAAATCCTCCCGATTTTCCACCCGGACATACGATAAATCCCACATCCGCGCCCACTCCCCGAATGCCCGCCCATGCGCCGTCCGCATCCACGCCCGCGCCCGCTCCCCCATCCCCGCCATCCGCGGCAACCGCTCAAAAATCCGCCCCCCGTCATTGTTCACCACCACCAAAACCCGCTTCCGCTGCTCCACCTGCTCCAACAAATGAGGCGCCGCCAAATCATACAACACCGTCACATCCCCAAACACACCCCACGCCTCATCCTCCTCCGCCGTCGCTCCCAACCAGGCCGACAACTGACCATCGATCCCATTCGCCCCCCGGCACGCCCTCACCAAAGTCACCGGCAACTCCCGCTGCCCAAAGTCATTCCACTCCCGAATCGGCAGACTATTCCCCAAAAACACCGAATCCCCCTGCGCCCCAAACAACGACAACTCTCGTAGCAAAGCCGGTTCACTCTCTGGGTAAGCCTCCAACAATTCCACCAACTCGTTTCCTCTCCGCCGACTCTTCGGCCACAACTCAAGGACATCACCCACCTCCTCCACCTCCCCCAAACCCTTGATCACCCGCTCGATTTCCCCTTGTAAAATCAAGGACTCACGCGCCAAACCGGTAAACCCCGTCCGCGTCACCGAAAACACCTCCACCTCCGGCAACTCCTCCAAATCACGCCAAAATCGTCCCAGCGGCACATCCCCCAACCGCAACACTTTCCCCGGTTTCGCCTCCCTCAAAATTCGGTCACCGTCCACCAGAACCAGATCCTCCAATGCCTCTCGCAACCCACTCGTCGCATCGGCCAAGACAGGAACACCTAAACTACGGCAAAAATAGTAAACCTCCTCCCGCTCACCCTCTTCGAGCCCCCCCACCAACACCACCAACCCACGGAAAATATCCTCCCGCAACCACTGCGCCAAACTCCCCGTCTCAAACGACATCTTCTCCGCCTTCCACTCGCTCTCCCCCGCCTCGTGCCCCGCTATCCTCCCCACCTCCTCCAACGGCACATTCAGATGCAACGGCCTCCGCCCATCCCAACTTCCCAATTCCCGCTCCGCATACCCTCCAAAAATCCCCTCCTGCTCAATCACCTGCGGCGCTCCCGTCCCCCAAAACCGCTCCGGCCGATCCGCCGAAATCACCACCAGCGGCCGACCCTGATAATACGCCTCCACCACCGCCGGCAACAACTCCGCCACCGCCGTCCCACTCGTCACCACCACCCCGCACGCCTCTCCCGTCGCCATCGTCCGCCCCAACCCAAAAAATCCCGCCCCCCGCTCCTCAAAATGAGACCACACTTCCACCCCTTCCAATTTCCCCAACCACTCCAAAATCGCCGCATTCCGAGCCCCTCCGCACACCACAAACTGGCGCACGCCACACCCCAACAATCTCACCAACTCCGCTCCAGCCTCCACCCCCCCAATCAACCACATCTTCCCCAGATGAAAATCGCCAAACCAGACTTCTCCATCAATTAGTTAAAGATTCTTGAATTTTAATGCATTTGAGGAGATTCTACGCTTGCCCAATGCCCCGCGCCAAAAACAAGCCCAAGCGAAAAACCAACTCCGACGACAAAATGCTCCGCAACGCCTGGGGCTTCGGTTTCGTCACCGTCGGCGTCCTTCTCCTCCTCTCCCTCGGCTCCTACCACCGCGGCGACCTCGCCAGCATCCCGGTTCTCCGCAACTACTCCGAAGGCATCGCCAGTAACTCTGGCCACAATCTCGTCGGCCCCGTCGGCACCGTCCTCGGCTTCGTCCAACTCCAATTCCTCGGCTCCGCCGCCTGGCTCGTCCCCTTCGGCCTCCTCTGGCTCGGCTTCCGCCGCCTCTTCCTCGTCGGCCAGTTCGGTTGGCGCACCTGGATGGGCTTCGCCATCCTCCTCATCAGCGCTGGCGCCCTCGCCGGCGTCCTCGGCTTCTGGACCGATTGGGCCCGCAACAACTCCCTCGCCGGCGGCCCCGGCGGCATCGTCGGCCAATACCTCGGCATCGGAGTCTTCAAAAATCTCCTCAACGTCATCGGCTCCGTCCTCGTCCTCGGCTTCGTCTACCTCACCAGCCTCGTCCTCTTCCTCGGCCTCCACCCCGTCACCTTCTTCAAAGAACTCTGGGACACCAGTAGCTCCGCCCTCCGCGAAGCCAAACTCCCCACCCTCCCCACCAAAGCCAAGTCCAAGTCCAAACCCTCCCGCACCTCTCCAAAACCCAAGCGCTCCAAACCCACCCCGGAACCCGATCCCGATCCCGAAAACGAAGAAGAGGAATGGGAATACGAATACGAGTACGAAGACGGCGAAGAAGGGGAGGAATACGAGGAAGAAGACAACACCCAAGCCGAACTCCCCCTCCGCGAAGTCCCCGAACCCCAAGTCATCGACGCCTCCCAAAAACGAGGACCCGTCGCCGACATCGGCGCCCGCCCCTTCGAACGCAAAAAATCCGAACACGCCTCCCTCTCCACCGACGGCTTCGAAGACTACGAACTCCCCGGCTTCGACCTCCTCGACTACGACGAAGAAGCCGCCGAATCCGGTGAAAGCGACCACGGCTCCCTCTACGCCACCCAAAAAACCATCGTCGACACCCTCCGCTCCTTCAACGTCGAAGTCACCCCCGGCGACATCACCCGCGGACCCACCATCACCCGCTACGAAATCTACCCCTCCCCCGGACTCCGCGTCTCCAAAATCGTCGCCCTCGAATCCGAACTCGCCCTCGCCACCTGCGCCGAACGCATCAACATCCTCGCCCCCATCCCCGGCAAAGACACCATCGGCATCGAAATCGCCAACGACGCCCGCGTCCCCGTCGCCCTCCGCGAACTCCTCCAAGACCCCGAATTCCGCTCCTCCAAAAAGAAAATCCCCCTCGCCCTCGGCAAAGACGTCTACGGCAACGCCGTCATCGGCGACCTCGCCGCCATGCCCCACCTCCTCGTCGCCGGCGCCACCGGCTCCGGCAAATCCGTCTGCATCAACTCCATCATCACCTCCATCCTCTACAAGTTCGGCCCCGACGAACTCCGCTTCATCATGGTCGACCCCAAAGTCGTCGAAATGCAAATGTACAACGACCTCCCCCACCTCGTCGTCCCCGTCGTCACCGACCCCCGCAAAGTCATCGGCGCCCTCAAATGGACCGTCAACGAAATGGAACGACGCTACAAAATCTTCGCCAAAGAAGGCGTCCGCAACTTCGACGCCTTCAACAACCGCGTCCGCCCCGAAGCCGAAGAAGAAGCCACCGAAGAACTCGAACTCGCCCAACCCCTCGAAGAAGAAGCATCCCCCCTCGACGAAGCCCACCTCGACTCCATCGCCGCCGCCCTCACCGACGGCGAACTCGGACCCGCCGACCTCGACGGCGAAGACGACGAATCCCGCGTCGACGCAGAAGAAATCCCCGACCGCTTCCCGTACATCGTCGTCATCATCGACGAGCTCGCCGACCTCATGCAAACCGCCCCCGCCGACGTCGAAATGTGCATCGCCCGCATCGCTCAAAAAGCCCGTGCAGCCGGCATCCACCTCATCATCGCCACCCAAACCCCCCGCGCCGACGTCGTCACCGGCATCATCAAAGCCAACATCCCCTCCCGCATCGCCTTCCAAGTCTCCTCCGCCCTCGACTCCCGCGTCATCCTCGACTCCAAAGGCGCCGAAAAACTCGTCGGCAAAGGCGACATGCTCTTCCTTCCCCCCGGCTCCGCCAAACTCGAACGCTCCCAAGGCGCCTTCGTCTCCGACGAAGAAGTCGAACACATCATCGACTTCTGCTCCAACCAAGCCGAACAACAATTCGAACAATCCATCCAAGACTCCATCGACTCCGGTGGCGGCGATTCCGGTGCCGAAGAAGTCTCCGACGAAGACGAAGAAACCCTCCAGAAATGCATGGAGGTCATCTTCGCCGAGCAAAAAGCCAGCACCTCACTCCTCCAGCGCCGCCTCCGCCTCGGCTACACCAAGGCCGCCCGCATGATGGATATTCTCGAACAACGCGGCGTCATCGGACCCGCTGACGGTGCCAAACCCCGCGAAATCCTCGCCGGCCAATAAGCGCCGTTCTGCGAGAAATCCCGCCCCAACTTACAAAAAATTCTCCTCGCCAGTTCGTCTCAGGACCCCGCAGCACCCCCCCTCAACCCCCGCCCCGGCGATCGACCGCAGCCGACATCTACCCACGATTCACACCCGTTCCCAGCCATCCTTTCAACTCCATAAAGCACTCATCCACAAAGGAAAGCAGCCCTTCAACCAGTGACTCACTGGGTGAAGGGCTACGAGGGCTACCAACTTCCTGAGACGCCAATGTAGGAAGAGAAACTCTTCGGCTGACGTCGGGGATAGATATATATATAAATGTTTCGCTAGTCAATTATTTAATACCTCTTTTCTCTAAATTTTCCTTAAATTGTTCTCCGATTTTCTGAAAGACCCGTCCCGGCTTCCTTTTCCCAACCCCTTTCTGAATTTTCCAATCCCTCGCAACGCTCTTTCATAAAGCCCCTCAACCCCCTCCTTCACGCCTTTCCACTGGCTTTTCACCAAAACACTGATTTGTTAGCACACACCAATGAACCTCCACTCACTTTTTGCTCTCATCCTAACCCTCCTTCCGCTCCACGCCGCCGAACACACCCTCAAACCCTCTCCCTTCAAAGTCACCTGGAAATTCGAAGGCACCCTCCTCCCCACAAAAACCCAAATCATCGAACTCAAACCCGAAGGCACTCCCACCTTCGTCCTCGAAGAAACTCCCGAACAAGGCAAGTTCTACAAAAAAGGCGAGCCCCTCTTCCTCTTCAAAACCGAAGACCTCGAAAACCAAACACAAACCAAACAAGACGACCTCCGAAAAAAAGAACTCGCCTTCCAAATCGCCAACCGCGAACTCGCCGAACTCTCCCAAAAAAACGCCCTCGCCCTCACCAAAGCCAAAAACACCCTCGACGACGCCGAAACCGACCTCGCCTACTTCGAAGAAGTGGGCAAACCCGCCCGCATCGAAAGCGCCGAAGAAAGCCTCCACACCGCCGAACTCTACCTCACCTACGAGAAAGAAGAACTCGAACAACTCCTCAAAATGTACGAGGAAGACGACCTCACCGAAGAAACCGAAGAAATCATCCTCGTCCGCCAACGCAACGCCGTCCGCCGCTCCGAATACGCCCTCAAACGCCAAAAACGCACCCACGACCTCACCCTCTCCACCTCCATCCCCCGCGAAGAACGCGGACTCAAAGCCAAAGTCGAAGAAACCCGCATCGCCTACGCCACCGCCAAAACCAATCTCGAACGCAAATACGAACTCAAGAAACTCGACGTCGCCGCCTCCGAACGCGAACTCGAACAAGCACGCAAAGACCTCGCCAAATACCAACAAGACCTCACCCTCATGGACCTCAAAGCCGAGTTCGACGGCTACCTCTACTTCGGCGAATTCACCGACGGCATCTGGAACAAGGGCAAATCCGTTGAAGCCCTCCGCAAAGGCAAAAACCTCCCCCTCCACCGCCCCATCGCCACCCTCGTCGCCGCCGACTCCCCCCTCTCCCTCCACTCCCTCCACAAACCCCAAGACGCCAAAAAACTCCAGGCCCTCCTCACCACCAACCCCGACCTCTCCCCCGAAATCGCCTCCTTCGCCGAACGCCCCAACCCCAACAACCAACACCTCATCTCCCTCCGCGAACTCCCCGCCGAACCCTTCCAATTCCCCGGCCTCAAATCCGACAAAACCCTCACCTTCTACCAAAAAGACGACGCCCTCACCGTCCCCAACTCCGCCGTCCACAAACGCGACGACGACTCCAACTTCGTCAAAGTCAAACTCTCCGAAGGCAAACCCGAAGAACGCACCATCGAACTCGGCCAACAAAACGAGACCCACACCGAAATCCTCTCCGGTCTCGAAGCAGGCCAAGTCGTCCTCTTCCCAGAAGAGAAAAAGAAAGCCGACTCATGAGAACCCTCCTCCTCATCCTCCTCCCCCTCGGCCTCGCCAAAGCCGATCTCACCCAGGAACTCGACCAAGCCCTCACCCGCGGCGTCGACTACCTCCTCTCCGACCAAAACAAAAACGGCTCCTGGGGCGCCGCCACCCAAACCAAAGGCCTCAACATCTACGCCCCCCTCCCCGGTGCCCACCACGCCTTCCGCATCGGCACCTCCGGCCTCGCCCTCCAAGGCCTCCTCGAATCAAAAGACCGCCGCCCCCAAACCCTCGCCGCCATCGACAAAGCCGAACAATTCCTCCTCGACCAACTCCCCCGCCTCCGCCGCGCCGACCTCACCACCACCTACAACGTCTGGGGCCACGCCTACGGCCTCCGCGCCCTCACCGCCCTCCACAAACACCGCGCCGGCAACCACTCCAGACAAGCCGCCCTCGTCCGCCTCGCCGAACAACAAATCGCCATGCTCGTCCGCTACGAAGACGTCAATGGCGGCTGGGGCTATCTCGACTTCGATTCCCACACTCAAAAACCCTCCGGCATCCCCACCCCCTTCACCACCGCCACCGTCCTCCTCGCTATGCACGAAGCCCAACTTCAAATGAACCTCAAACTCCCCGAAGTCGTCGTCAAACGCGGCCTCCGCCACATCCGCCAATGCGAAACCCCCGACGGCTCCTACGTCTACTCCTACGGACACTGGAAAGTCCCCCGGCGCGGCATCAACCGCCCCGCCGGCTCCCTCGCCCGCTCCCAAGCCTGCCACACCGCCCAACGCGCCTTCGGCGACGAGCGCATCACCGACCAGCGCCTCCTCGAATGGCTTGATCGCCTCACCAAACGCGACGGCTGGCTCTCTATCGGACGCAAACGCCCCATCCCCCACGAAACCCACTTCCAAATCTCCGGCTACTTCTACTACTACGGCCACTACTACGCCTCCGAAGCCTTCCTCATCCTCCCCGAAAACCAACGCGCCCCCCTCCGCGAACCCCTCGCCCGCCTCCTACTAGACAAACAGGAGAAAGACGGCGCCTGGTGGGACTACCCCCTCTACTCCTACCACAAACCCTACGGCACCGGCTACGCCCTCACCACCCTCGCCCGCTACCGCTTCTCAGCCAACCCAGCACTCCCCCGGACGGACCGCGAACTTCCGCTCGCCCCCAACCCAAGTCGGTAGATCGGCGTCGACGAAGCCGCCCCAAAGCACCCCGCCCCAACCCAAGCCCCTCTCCCTCCAAATCTCCTACTCAAACAAAACCAAAGAATCCTCAACACAACTCCAACTCGAGCCACAACCACAACCACGAGTATCAAAAAAGACTCTTCGCCTCCGCGTCTCCGCGCGAGACAAAAACCAAACAGAAATACAATCCATCCTCTCCGAAACACATCCAAGCCAATCCGCGTTCACTCCCTGCAAATCTGCGTAGCAAACAAAGACACAAAAAATCCCACCACAACTCAAACTTCGCGTCTTCGCGCGACTCCCAAACAGCCCACTTTTAATCACACTCGAGCCTCAAATTCTACAAAATTTGGTCCTGAAAAACGAGAATCAAAAACAAAAGAAAGAACAATGCCGCTAATCCAAACTTTACCGCTGCAGTGTGACGAGCTTGAAAAGCGATCAAGGCATCACTCCTCATTCCCCCAAACGCGAGCAGAAAAATCACAAGCAACGGAGTCACAAATGCTAAGTTATAGAGCAGCAAATACCAAACTGCATTCAAACTCCCTTGCTGAATCTTAAAAATAATAGGCGCATAAACCTGCCCCGTACAGGCAAGCTCTAACAACGAAATCACAACCCCCGAAACAAACGCCGCCAGAACGAAATTCCGCGCCTTCGCACCTTTCCGAATCACCGCTCGAATCCGGTTCTTCAAAAAATCCGGCAACTGCAAAGTCATCTCTTTGATCCCTCCTTTCTTTCGCGCTCGAAGACCATCACGAAAACTCAAGACCGCCACCACGAGTGCAAATCCTGCTAACGTCCAAGTCAAAATCGCCTGCGCTCCTTGAAATCGCGCAATCTCTTCAATCAACCCGTGCAACGCGATCCCCACCGCGAAATAAGTGCCAAAAACCGCAAGGATAAACGCCAACCCAATCGCCAAAATCTCCCGCGCGC
>JBCCZX010000103.1:0-11825 GCA_039186735.1 Verrucomicrobiota bacterium
AGACGAGAAGAGCTGTAAGGAAATTCAAGCACTCGTGACGAAGGCCGTGACAGCGGAAGAGTCGAGTGTTCTTGAAATTGTCGAGAAAGAGGTTTCAGCGAACCCGACCTGCGCTTGTGAGGTCGTGAAAGCTGCGATCGTAGCTACAGAGGCCGACGAAAAGCTCGTTCGGCAGATTGTGGAGGTAGCGGTTGTTGCTGCTCCTGATGAAATGCGCCTCATTGCCCAGTGTGCTGTGGCGGTTGCACCTGATGCCGTTTCTCAAGTGCAGCAGGTATTGGCTTCCTTTGACCCACAATCCGGAGAGGGCGGTGGAGCGAAAGGCGGTTTTGCGAAAGGTGGAAAAGGTGGCGTGGGGAACGTTCCCGAGGTGGGAGGTGAAAACAATGCTCTTGATGTCCCCAACCCGCTGGATGGACCTTTGAATCCGGGTGGTCTTGGAGGAAATCCGCTTTTGCCTCCCGGTTTGCCTCCGTTTCAACCGCCGGTTATTACACCTCCAGGCACAACCCCGCTTGACAATTCTAGCAACTCAATTTCGTCTTCCACCTTTACCAGCGCTGTAGGCAGCTAATTTTTACCAAATTCTACCCATACCAATTTATGAAAACAGTTTTGAAATTAGTCGGCTTCTCTCTGGCGACTTCAATGTCTCTTGCTGCGCAGTGCCTCTACAGCATCGCTCCCAGTGATGATGAAGCTGCTGACAGCCTTCCGCTTAAGTGGACTGTAGGAGTCAATGTGGGTTACGACGATAACGTAACGCCATTCTCTGCAGGGAGCGATGATAGTTCGCTTTACACGAGTGCATTCGTGAGAGCCACGATGACCAGCGTTAGCCCACGGACTACTTGGGATCTCTATGCGCAAGCAGGAGCCATTTACTATGTCGATGGGATCGATTCTTCAGCTATTGATGATCTTACTCCGAATTTTCGACTTGGGTTGAACGTTACGCACCGAGTCAACGAGCGCTTGCGCTTATCGAGCCGTAACTGGGTTGCTTATGAACTCGAGCCTGATTATAAATGGGGTGCAGCCGGTGGTCGGGAAGTTGGTAATTACTTCCGTTGGTCTTCTGATAATTCGGTCGGATATCGATGGACGGACCGTTTCGCCACCATTACAGGTATCGGATTCTACGGAGTGAACTTTGAAGATGCTGACCGGAGTGACTACACTCGTTATCAGCTCTATAATCAGTTCCGTTACCGTGTCTCTCCAGTGACTGTTCTTACAGGTTCCTATCGTTATGGTATGACTGACGCGGATGCTGGCGGAGAAACCACATCACATTACATTTTAGGAGGTGTTGAGCATCGAATCAGCCCGACTTCTGCGATTGTTCTGCGAGCAGGAGCCCAGATTAATGAGCCAGATAATGGTGATACGACAACGAAGCCGTTTTTCGAGGCGACTCTCAGGTCTAGTTTGACTGAGCAGCTGAGAGCACGAGCTTTCGTTCGCTACTCAACAGAGAACTGGAACAAAAGAATTCAGAACTTGGGTAATTCAGCCACCTACGGCCAGAACCAGACTTTCCGTCTCGGCGCACAACTTGATTACGCGGTCAATCCACGGTTGAGTTTCTTCGTTGGAGTCAACTATATCATGAGTGACTACGAAGATTTGGTGGCGTTCACGGGTAACGGCAACACCTTTGGCGACGTGAGTGAAGATACTCTTAACTTAAGCTTTGGAGGTAGTTACCAAATTAACGATAACCTCTACCTCACAGGTTCCTATAATTATACAACAACCTCATCGGACGTTTCGTCTAACCGGGAATACGACAGAAATCGTGTTCAGGTTGGGGTGCAGGCTACTTTCTAAGCACCGATCACTTAGGACCAAATATTTGAACAAAGCAGCCCCCTCGGTGTCACTTTACCGGGGGGGTTGATTTTTTAAACAGCAACGCTATTTCGTACCCCTTTACTGCTAATATAACCAAATGAGCACACAGAACCCCTCAACTTCAGAAGCGTCTCTACACGCAGTCGATTACTGGCAGGTCTTGAGAAACCGTTATGGGATTATTCTTCTCACCTTCTTGTTGGTGTTCATGACTGCAGCCGTCATTACGTCAGTAATGCCCAAGAAATATGCTAGTACAGCCGTCGTTCAGGTGAACCCGCCTGTTCGAGGTAGTTTGAGCACTGGTCTTGGCGTCATTGAATCCAGACAATATTTTGCCACACAATTTCAAGTTATCATTGCTGCGAGAACTCTTAAACTTGTTGTTGATTCTCTGGATCTCAAATCAAGGTGGGGGCGTGATGAAAGTTCGGTTATCGATGCTCTCAAGGGAATGTTGGAAACCGAGCAGCGAATCAACACAGACCTGATAGAAATTTCTGCAGAGCATTCTGACCCCAAAGTTGCTCGAGAAATCGCTGCAGAGGTTGCCGTTGCTTATGCGAAAAGAAGAAATCTTGAGGAACAGGAACGCGCGGAACAACAGTTGGCGGCTCTCAATGAAGAAATTAAGCAGCAGGAAGACAAGGTAGAGCAAAAACGAAAGGTTTTAGATACTATTGTGAGGGTTACTGGTCGACCTTACTTCGAAGGAAGTAATGTTGGACCTGAAGACATGGAGAGGCGATTGGCGCTTACTGCTAAACAACAGGAATTTGAACTCGAGAAGCAGAAAACCCAATACAGTATTTATCTCGAAAATCTCCAGAAGCTGAGTCGAGACCAGCTTCTTTCTTATGCTGCAGAAATTCCGGTTAAAGATAACTCAGTCACTCGTTTACACACGTTGTATTTAACGAAGAGACAGGAACTGAAATCTTTGACTGCTTCAGGTCTCGGGCAGCGGCATCCTCAGGTTCGTATGCAGCAAGAATCTTTCGATGTGCTGAAAAATGACCTTGAGCAAGCTATCGCTGCTTTGCGTGAAAATTTGACGATGAATTATCAGATGATCGCGGATCAGCTTCTCGCGCTGGAGAACACATCAGAAGAGAAAGAAGGCGAGCTGCTTGATTTAGCTCTAGAGCTTCATGAATATCAGGAGGCGAAACGCGAATATCATTCTTCGCTGTCTCTCTTACAGGACCTCAAGCTCAAGCATTCCACTGAGCGCGTAGGCTTGAATCAGCCGAGGGAGCCAGTGACGATGCACGAAGATCCTAAGGAAGGGCGCCGTCCTGTGAGCCCGAAAGTGACTTTGAACCTCGTGCTCGGCGCAATTGTTGGTCTGATTTTCGGAATCGCGATCGCGTTTTTCCTCGAGTATCTTGATACTTCGGTAAAGAGCTTAGAGGACGTTGAGCGTTTTCTACAGGTTCCTGTTCTTGCTGTTATTCCAAAGGATGTGGGAGTGCTTCACAAGCAGAGCGGGATGAGTCCTGATGCTGAAGCTTACCGAATTCTTCGTACGAACATTGAGTTCAACAGAAAGAATCCTGAGGATAATGCAATTACGGTAGTTTCAGGTGGGGCAGGTGAAGGTAAGTCGACCACCCTCGTCAATTTGGCTTATGTTTGCGCGCAAGGTGGTTACACGACGCTCATGCTCGATGCTGACTTGCGTCGCCCGCGTCTGCACACATTTTTTGATATCAATAATTCGGTTGGTTTGACCAATTATTTGACGACCGACCTGATGTTGGAAGATGTGATTCTTCAGACACCAGTCGATAATCTTTACTTTATGCCTTCTGGAATTTTACCGGCGGATGCCGCTGGTATTTTGAACTCTCGGCGGATGTCGGAGTTGATTCAAGATGTGAAACAGCGCTTTGACCTCGTTCTGGTAGATTCGCCTCCCATTTTGGGAGTGAGTGATGCCTCAGTCTTGGCGAGTGAGGTCGATTTGACGATGATTGTGGTTCAGCATCGGAAGCTGCCTCGTAACATGTTGATGCGTGTTAAGCAGTCGGTTGAGAATGTGGGTGGACAGGTCATCGGGGTCGTTCTGAACAACGTCGATATTCGTAGCGACAATCAGTATCAATATTACACAAGTTATTACACTTACTACGCTCCTTCTGTGGAACCAGAGGTTCGCACGAATAAGCCGGCATCATCGAAAGCGCAACGTCCTGCTCCGCAAGTTAAGCCAGCTTCGGACGACGGCGATCTTTACTAAATTATCCCAATCTATCACTTATGAGACTTATCCTAGCATTTGCGGTTTTCATGGGGCTGTTTCAAACAGCTTCCGCACAGGCAGTTATTGAAAAAAATTCCAAGCTTGAGATATCGATTCAGGGTGTTCCGCCGAGCGATGCAACTCGGATCAACTCAACCTATCCTGTCGATAATAGTGGCAATATTCAAATGTGGGAAATCGGGGCTGTGAGAGCGGCAGGATTGCAGCCGTCTTCCCTTGCTCGAAAGATCGAGGCTGCCTATCGAAACGCCCAGATTTACACTTCGCCAGTCATTCAGATTCAAACGCAATCGAAAGCTGATGATTTGCTGGAGGTTGTTACTGTGACCGGGAAAGTGAAAAAACCTGGGGATGTTCCGTGGCAAGTGGGCATGACTTTGATGCAAGCGATTGCGGCCGCTGGTGGTCCAGATACTTTTGGAACGACTAAGCGGGTGGACGTTTACCGGGAGGGAAAAAAATATCGATTGAATCCCTTGGAGAGCGATAAGGAGAAGCTGGAACCTGTTTTTCCGGGTGATACGATCGAGATCGATCAAGTGAAGGCCTGGGAGAAAGGCGGGCAGTAAACTTGGCGATTGAGAAGAATTTCGACTCACGAGATTGAAACCTACGGTTCTTGGCCGTAGGTTTTTTTTGTGTGGAGATTTTGGGTAGGTCTTTTGATTTTTGGCGGGACTTTCCCAGTTTTTGCTGAAGAGATTCAGGAGCCCGACTGCTTGGAGGATTTGCAGGCGGAGACGTTTGCCGAGCGGGAGTTGGCCCAAGGCCAGTTGCTTGCTTGGGCGCGGGAAGAGAGGGGCTCTCGTCGTGATTATTTGCTTGAGAGATTTTTTGAGGAATCAGATCCAGAGGTGCGTCAGCGAATTCGACAAATTCTTGAAGAGTTGGTGATCGAGCTGTCCGAGCGCGAGGGTGCTGGTTTTTTGGGAATCAATATGATTCCTGCGCAAAGGCAGGGGGTGGGGGTTGCGGATGGAGTGGTTGTTAGCGCGGTGATCAAAAATACGCCGGCGGATGCAGGGGGTTTGAAGGTTGGTGATGTTATCTTGCGCATCGATGAGCTGGAGTTGAATACCGTGAATCCGATTGAAGATTTGAAGAGCCATATTGAGGGATTGAGACCTGGAACAAAAATCAGGCTCGAGGTGAGGAGGGGTGAGGAAGCTTTGATTAAAGAGGTGAAGCTGATGAAGAGGTATGATGATCGAATGTTTCGGCAGGATTTCAGAAACCGCAGGCAGATTCCTTTCGAAGTGGTTCCTGAGAATGTCGAGCGATTGCAAAAGGAGGAATTTCATCAGTGGCTGCTGGAGAAGCGGCAGGGCAATTTGGAGGGAGAGGGTTGAGTAGGAGGATTTGCCGCGTTTGTCCGGGAGCGGGACAAAATCTGGAAATGATTCGACAAAATCTGCCCTGTGGAGGATTCTATTCCAAACCAAGTGATCGCTTGGAAGCGCTATTTGATTGATATGATGAAGGTTTCGGGTCCGATTTTGGCGTTGGCTTTATTTGCAGGATGTTCTCAGGGGCTATTGAGTGGGAAGACAGATTTCAATGTGGTGGGCAAGGAGATGACGGTGATTCTCCAGAACAAGCATTATGCTGGGATACCCTTTGATGAGAAGCTGACGGATCGGATTTTGGAGGATTATCTGCGCGATTTGGCTCCGGCGCGGCTCTATTTTACGGCGGGGGATGTGAAGATGTTTGAGGAGAGTTATGGTTCGCAGGGAAAGACTCGTTTAGACGAGTTGTTGTTGCGTGAGCGGTGTATGGAGCCGGCGCAGATCATTTATTCCCGTTATGCCGAGCGGGTGCAGGAGCGGGTGGAATTTGCGCAGCGTTTGGCGAGGGAGGCGCGATTTACTTTCGAAAGCGACAAGTCGATTATGCGGACGCGTCGGGAGGCGGCGTGGCCGGTTGATAAGTTTGAGGCGCAGGAGATTTGGCGGCGCCAGATTGAAGAGGAGTTGTTGAGCGAGGAGTTGCGTCGAGAGGCGATTCGGAAGATTGCGGAGGAGCAGGGGAAGGAAGATCCGTTGAAGGATGAGAAGGATCCGCGGGAGAAGATTGCGCTGCGATATGAGCGGTTTCTGCAGACGGTGCAGGGTGCGGATGAGGAGGATGTGGCGTCGTATTTTTTGAGTGCGGTGGCACGGGCGCATGATCCGCATACGGATTACATGAGTAAGCGGGAGCTGGAGCGTTTCGAGATGGGTTTGCGCAACGAGTTGATTGGAATTGGGGCCTTGCTGCAGTCGGAGGATGATGGAGCGACCAAGATTATTGGTCTGGTGGTGAACGGTCCCGCGGACAAGCAGGGAGATTTGCAGCTGAATGATCGGATTGTGGGTGTCGATAAGTTGAACGACGGAAATTTGGTGGATACTCTTTATATGAAGATTGACCACGTGGTGGAGTTGATTCGGGGTAAGAAAGGGACGCAAGTGCGGTTGAAGGTGGAGCCTGCGGACGGCGCCCCCGGAGAGGTGCGGGAGATTATCATTACGCGGGATCGGGTGGAGTTGAAGGATGAGGCTGCGTCGGCGGAGGTGATTCAGGTGGCGCAGGAGGATGGTTCGGTGCGGAAGATGGGTTGGATGGTTTTGCCGAGCTTCTATCTGGATTTTAGTGATGGCGACCCGAGTGTTTCGAAGGATGTGCAGCGGTTGTTGACGCGTTTGAATAAAGAGAAGGTGGATGGGCTTGTGCTGGATCTGCGCGGCAATGGAGGGGGAGCTTTGGAGGAGGTTCGCCGGATTACGGGGTTCTTCATTGGAAAGGGTCCAGTTGTGCAGGTGAAGAATACTTGGGGTCGGATTGATTCGAAGGATTCGGTGATGAGGAGGCCGCTTTTTGAAGGGCCGCTTGTTGTCGTGACTGATAAGTCGAGTGCTTCGGCGAGTGAGATTTTGGCGGGTGCATTGCAGGATTATAATCGGGGCATCGTTGTGGGTGAGTCCTCGACTTATGGCAAAGGGACGGTTCAGCAGGCGATGGATATTGGACAGGTTTTCAAGTTCTTCGAGGATGCGAAACGGGCGGGTTCGATCAAAGCGACCGTGCAGAAGTTCTATCGAGTCACTGGCAGTTCGACGCAATTGCAGGGAGTGGTTCCGGACTTGTTGGTGCCCTCACTAACGGACGCGTTGGAGGTGGGTGAGGCGTATCAGGATCATGCCTTACCGCACGATCGGATTGACGCGGCTCGTGGGTTTAAGCCAGAGGATGATGGGAAGTTGTTTTTGCCTCAGATTCAGCAGCGGAGTTCGGAGAGGATTCAGGAGTCGCAGGATTTCCGATATGTGATGGAGGATGTGGAGCGGACAAAGAAGCGGATCAAAGCGAATGCGGTGAGTTTGAACCGTGAGAAGCGGCAGGCGGAGTTGGATGAATCGGAAGAGCGACGGGTTTCGCGGAATCAGGATCGGCGGGAGCGTTTTGAGCAGATGGAGGAAGATGATGCCCAAGTGATGCGGTTCTTCCGATTGACCTTGGATGATTTGGAGGCGGAGCAGTTGGATGAAGTGGATCGGGATCGGGATTCGCAGGCCAATATGCGGCGAGCGAAGAGTGATGTTGCGGAGTTGGATGATACACCGGAGTGGCCGAGTGGCTTGGATCTGGTGAAGCGGGAGGCGATGCAAGTTCTGGGAGATTTGATCGAGTTGACAGAGCAAGCCCGGGTGGCGGCTTTGGAGGGAGACCCTCAGATTGAGGTGGTGCCGCAGTAATTCGTTGGGTCGACATTGATGAGTATTCGGGAGCGTCTTGCGGAGGTGCAGGGTGCGATCGCGGAGGCGGCGCGCGGAGCCGGGCGGGAGGTCGGGGAGGTGTCGCTTTTGGCGGTGAGTAAGACTTTTCCGGCAGAGGTGGTGAAAGAGGTCGTGGATGCGGGGCAGGTGAGCTTGGGGGAGAATCGGGTGCAGGAGGCCTTGGAGAAGGTGCCGGTTTTGCCGGAGAGTGTGGAGTGGCATTTGATTGGGCCGTTGCAGCGGAACAAGGTGCGGAAGGTGGTGGGAGTGATGGAGGTTTTGCAGGGGGTGGATTCGGTGAAGTTGGCAGGGGCGATTGACCGGGTGGCGGGGGAGTTGGGGGTGAAGCAGCGGGTGCTGTTGCAGGTGAGGGTGGGGGGAGAGGAGACGAAGAGTGGTTTTGAAGGGGAGGAGTTGGGGGGGGCGATGGGGGGGTTGGCGGGGATGGGGACTCTGGTGATTGAGGGGGTGAGGACGATTCCGCCGCCGGTGGAGCGGTCGGAGTTGGCGCGAGGCTATTTTGAGGAGGTGCGGTTGTTGCGGGATCGGTTGGCAGGGGAAAGTGGGTTGGAATTGGGGACTTTGAGTATGGGGATGAGTGGGGATTTTGAGGCGGCGATCGCTGAGGGGTCGACGATGGTGCGGGTGGGGTCGGCGATTTTCGGGAAGCGGGATTGAGACGAGCCGTCGCGTTAGGTTAAGCTCGGATCTTTCCATGAATCGTCGTCGCACTTTCCAGCTCCTCACGGGTTGTTCTTTTTTTGGTGTGCTTGGCGGTTGTGAGTCTGTGTCGTTAAAAGCGAGAGCTCGGAATCGGGATGAGTCGGTGATTGTTGTGGGGGCAGGAGTGGCAGGTTTGGGTGCGGCGGAGTTGTTGAAGGAGGGTGGTTATGAGGATGTGACGTTACTTGAAGCGCGGGACCGAGTTGGGGGACGGGTGTGGACGAGTCGGGATTGGAGGGAGCCGGTCGATTTGGGGGCGTCTTGGATTCATGGTCCGCGCGGAAATCCGATTACGCGACTTGCGCGGGAAGCAGGTGTGAGAACGGCTGCGACTGATTTTGAGGATGTGAATCTCTACAATTCGTCTGGTCAGCTGATGAGCCTGGGGGAGTTGAAGCGAATTTCACAATTGGAACGGAAGGTTTATGCGAATTTGGAGTCGGGTTCGGGGCGAAAGGGGGAGTCATTGGGGGAGCGATTTGAGAGGGTTTTTGAAGGGCTTTCAGAGAATGATCGGGCGGTGGCGGAGTTTGTAGTGAACTCGGTGGTTGAGCAGAGTTTTGCGGAGGATGTGGAGAGGCTTCATCCGCGAGTCTGGGAATTTGGGAAGGAGTTTGGTGGAGGTGATGTGTTGTTTCCGGATGGGTATTCAGGAGTGTTTGCGACGCGGTTTGAGAAATTGGATGTGCGGACGGGGCATGTTGTGAAGGAGGTGAGGTGGGATGGTGAAGGGGTGGTGCTGGTGACGAATCGCGGAGAGTTTCAGGCGGATCGGGTGATTGTGACTTTGCCGCTCGGGGTGTTGAAGAAGGGTTCCGTGTTGTTTTCTCCCGGGTTGCCGGAGGGCAAGTTGGCGGCGGTGGAGAAGATGGGAATGGGGTGTTTGAATAAGTTGTATCTCAAGTTCCCGGAGGTGTTTTGGCCGGAGGATGTGCAGGGTTTTGCTTATCAGGCTGCAAAAGTGGGGCAGTGGTCGCAGTGGTTGAATTGTGATGTTTATTCGGGTGCTCCGATTTTAGTCGGTTACAATGCCGGGTCGTTTGCGCGGGAGTTGGAGAGGTTGAGTGATGAGGAGGTTTTGGAAGGTGCAATGGGGGTGTTGCGGAAGCTGTTTGGTCGTTCGATTCCCGAACCGATTGCTTTCCAACGGACGCGCTGGGCGACGGATCCGTTTTCCTTGGGTTCGTATTCGGCCCGGCGGCCGGGGGTGAGTCGAGCGATGTTGAAGGAGTTGGGGGAGCCGGTGGGGGGACGATTATTTTTTGCGGGGGAGGCGACTTCCCTGGATTATCCTTCGACGGTGCATGGGGCATATCTTTCGGGGCAGAGGGAAGCGGAGCGTGTGATGGCGATGTGAAGAGCAGGAGCCAAGGGTGCTCGTATCAATCCAAAGAGAATTAGACGTTGAAGCGGAATTCGATGACGTCGCCGTCTTTGACTTCGTAGTCTTTGCCTTCGATGCGGAGTTTGCCGTTGTCGCGGGCGGCGGCTTTGGAGCCGAGGGTGGTGAGGTCGTGGTAGGAGACGACTTCGGCGGCGATGAAGCCGCGTTCGAAGTCGGTGTGGATGACGCCGGCGGCGGCGGGGGCTTTGTCGCCCTGGCGGATGGTCCAGGCGCGGGTTTCTTTTTCGCCAGTTGTTAGATAGGTGCGGAGGCCGAGGAGGTGGTAGGCACTCTGGATGAGGGTGGAGACGCCGGAGTCGGGGACGTTCATGTCGGTGAGGAATTCGGCGGCTTCTTCGGGGTCGAGGTCGATGAGTTCTTCTTCGATGCGGGCGGAGATGACGATGGCGTCGGCTCCGTGGGCGTCGGCGGCGTAGGCTTTGACTTTGGAGACGAGGGGGTGGGAGTCGGGGTTGGCGAGGGCGTCGGCGAGTTCATCTTCGGAGACGTTGCAGGCGAAGATGGTGCGTTTGTTGGTGAGGAGGGGGAATTCGCGGTTCATGAGGTGGCGTTCGTCGTCGGTGAGTTCGGCGAGGATGGCGGGTTTGCCGGCGTCGAGGTGGGGGATGAGTTTGTCGCAGAGGGCGACTTCGGCGGCGGCTTCTTTGTCGTTACCCTTGGCTTTTTTGGCGCGGGTTTCCTTGCGTTTTTCGAGGGAGGCGAGGTCGGCGAGGATGAGTTCGGAGTTGATGATTTCGATGTCGCGGGTGGGGTCGACGGAGCCGAGTTCGTGGATGATGTCGTCGTTTTCGAAGCAGCGGACGACTTGGACGATGGCGTCGACTTCGCGGATGTTGGCGAGGAATTTGTTGCCGAGGCCTTCGCCTTTGGAGGCGCCTTCGACGAGGCCGGCGATGTCGACGAATTCGATGGCGGTGGGGATGGTTTCCTTGGAGCCGGAGAGTTTGGAGAGTTCGTCGAGGCGGGGGTCGGGGACGGTGACGATGCCGACGTTGGGGTCGATGGTGCAGAAGGGGTAGTTAGCGGCTTGGGCGTTGCGGGTACGGGTGAGGGCGTTGAAGAGGGTGGATTTGCCGACGTTGGGCATGCCTACGATTCCGACTTGAAGCATGCACTCGCTTTGCGCGAAAAACGAAAAAAGAGAAAGGGAAAAACGAAAGAGAGGACGCGGGTGAGGTCGGTGTTTTGCGGGCTAAGCCGCGTTCCCGGGGATTTCGGGAGTGTCTTCGAGGAGTTCGGCGGGGATTTCGAGTTCGGGCATTTCAGGGGCGGGGGCATCGGATTCGATGGTGGTGGGGGTGTCGGTGCCGTCGAGGGAGGGGAGGATGCCGAGGGGGCCGCCGGTGGTGTCGGAGGGGGATGGGAGGGGTGGAAGTTCGAGGTCGGGGAGGGGATCGAGGGGTTTGGAGGAGTGGCCGCGGGTGGTTTTGTGTTGGGCAAGGAGGTGCTTGGGCTCTTGGGGTTTTAGGGGGCGGCCGTTGCGGACGAGGGTGCCTTGGGGGAGGTATTTGTTGGGGTCAGCTTTGACGACTTTGAGTTCGTCTTTGCGGAAGGGGAGTTTGGCGAAGGCTTTGTTGGTGGAGTCGCCGATGCTTTTGAGGAAGCCTTTTTTTTCGGCTTGGGCGGGGTTTTGTGGGTGGTTGGCCTGGGGGTTGGAGGTGGAGGAGCAGGATGCGAGGGCGAGGCCCAGGATGGGGAGGAGGAGGCGGAGGGTGGTCATGGGGTTGGTGGAGTTGGAAGGGTGGTAACAGAAGTGTCAGCATTTGGAATGCCTAATTTTGTTACGGATTTGACAAGGGGTTTGGCCCGGTTGTTC
>JBCCZX010000104.1:0-11439 GCA_039186735.1 Verrucomicrobiota bacterium
CACACAAGTCGACGCCAAATGCCCCCCCGTCGCATAAATCGCCGCCCGCACCGGCACCCCCTTCTCCGCACACGCACTCATAAATTCTGCCGAATTCCGCAACGGCACCGGCTCATCATCCGCTGAATGCACCAAAAAAATCGGCGGCGTCTTCTCCGTTACTCGCAAGTGCGTCGCCACCCGTTCCCTCAACGCCATCGGCGCATCCACCCCCAATAAATTCTTCCTCGATCCCCCGTGCCCCCACTCCTCGTTCATCCCAATCACCGGATAAGCCAACACTCCGAAGTCCGGCCGACAACTCACCGCATCAATCTCATCCCCCTCTCCCTCCTCCAACTTTTCCTCAAACAAGGTCACACAAGTCGACGCCAAATGCCCCCCCGCCGAAAAGCCCATCACCCCAATCCGCCCCTCATCCAACCCCCACTCCTCGGCACGAAACCGCATCGTCCGAATCGCCCGCCGCCCATCCAATTGCGGCACCGGAAACTGATACCCAAACCCCTCCTTCCGACTCACCCGATACTTAACCACCATCGCCGTAATTCCCCGCTCCGCACACCACTCCCCCACCTCCGTCCCCTCGTGCCCCATCGCCAAAATCCCATACCCACCCCCCGGAAAAATCACCAACCCCATCCCATTCGGCTTCTCCGGACGAAACAACTCATACTGCGGCACCTCGATATCCGTGAAATGTCCCCGCTTATTCACCGACTCCACCCCCTCCTCCGATCGCGCCGCACCCGGCGCCTCCCCCTCCCACAAATTCACCCACTCCCCCTCAAGCACCGATACACTCATCACCAACACCAGCAAACATCTCATCCCGAAATTCTCCCCTTCCCCAATCCAATTCCGATTCAAAAACCGTATCCACGCCCTTTTTCGAAGAAATTCCTTTCCCCATCAGTCTATCCTCTTGCCATGAAACAACTCGCCACCTGCCTTCTCTTTCTCCTCGCCAACCTCTCTGCCGAACAACCCGAAACCCTCTGGACTCGACCCCTCGTCATCGGCGCCAGCCTCGCCGACGGCTTCAACAAAAACAACATCCTCGGCCCCCCCTCTCAAGACCTCTCCCTCCACCTCCACCTCGACAACGCCCTCACCACCCCCCACGGCACCATCGAGAACAAAGGCCTCATCACCTTCTTCACCGACCCCGAAAGCAATGCCAAATACCAGATCGACTTCGTCGCCACCCACAAACCCACCGTCATCTTCGCACCCGACTTCCTCTTCTGGTTCCTCTACGGCAATATCGCAGGCGACGAATCCACCCGCCTCGAAAATCTCCAGAAGGGCTTCACCTACCTCGAAAAAATCGCAGTGCCCCTCATCATCGGCGACATCCCCGACGCCCGTCACGCCGCCGGCGGCATCCTCAACCAAGCCCAAATACCCGAAGCCAAAACCATCGCCACCGCCAACCAACGCATCCGGACCTGGGCCCAACAACGCAAACAAACCGGCATCCTGCCTCTCGCCCAATTCATGGCCCACGTCCGCGACCAAAAACCCATCCCCATCGGCAAGCTCCAGGTTCGCGCACAAGACACCACCAAACTCCTCCAACCCGATCAACTTCACCCCACCGCCGAAGGCGCTGCCCTCATCGCCCTCGCCGCCCTCCAAGAACTCCAAACCATCACCTCATTCGACCAATCATCCGTCACCTGGACCCACCCCCTCCTCACCCAACCCTAACCATCCCCACAGTCCTCCCCAAAACAACTGGAGAGGCGACCTTTACTGTCGCCCCCACAACCCCAACCAACAGCCACAGCCACAGCCACAGCCACAGCCACAGCCACAGCCACAGCCACAGCCACAGCCACAGCCACAGCCACAGCCACAGCCACAAGATCAAAACAAACTCCGCGCCTCCGCGTCTCCGCGCGAGGCAAAAAAACCGCACAAACCCCATCCCAACAAACCCAAGAAATCCGCATCCAATCCGCGCAAATCTGCGTGCCCAAAAAAACCAAGAAAAACTCCGCATCTCCGCGCAAGGCAAAAAACCCCACAAAATCCAAGCTTCGCGTCTTCGCGTCTTCGCGCGAGGCAAAACCCAATCCCTCTCACTTCCCACCTCCCCCAAAACCCTCCCCACCACTCACACCTTCTGCCCCGCCGGCCTCAACTGAACATCCCCCACATTCACATGCCCCGGTGCCTCCAAAATCCCCACCACCGCTTCCGCCACATCACTCGGCTTTAACATCGGCGTCTCCGCCCGCATCGCCGCCAACTGCTCCTCCCGACCCTCAAAATAATGATCCAACAACGGCGTATCCACAAAACCTGGACTCACCGTCGCCACCTGATGCCGTAACCCCTCCGCTGCCAACTCCAACCTCAACGATTCTGTCAACGCTCTTACGGCAAATTTAGTAGGGGAATAAAACCCTCCCGTCGGAGGCACCCGATGCCCACTCATACTCGACAAGTTCACCACCCGCCCTCCCGAATCCGGAAATCGCCTCAACGCCTCTTGCGTGCAAATCAACAAACCCTGCACATTCACCCGCCACATCTCCTCAAACCGCTCCCGCGACCCATCCATCACCCGCTCCAAATACGCCAATCCCGCATTGTTCACTAGCCCATCCACCCCATCCACCGCCTCATCAATAATCTCAAACGCATGCCCAATCCTCTCCCCCTGCAACAAATCACACGACACCGGCACCACCCCCTCCGGCAACTTCCCAATCCGTCGACAAAGCCCGAAAACCTCCGCCCCCCGCTCCACCAACAAGCCCGCAATCGCCAACCCAATCCCGCTCGACGCCCCCGTCACCACAATCCGTTTCCCATCCAAACTCATACCCAAAAAACAAAACAAATAATCGACCGAAAATCCGCGCAAATCTGCCTGAAAAAACTCCGCCTCCCTCCGCAACCTCCCCGTCTCTGAATTTAAATCAAAGCTGGCTCAAAACCTCCCCCACCGCCCCCGCCACATCCCCCGCCGTCAACACATCCGATACCACCACCACCCGCTTCGCCCCTGCTCTCACAACGTCTTCCAAATTCGCTCGCTTGATTCCCCCAATACAAAACACCGGAATCCGCGCCCCCACCTCCTCCTGCACCGACGCCAAATTCTCCAAACCAATCCCCGGCCGACCCACCTTCGTCGGCGTTGGAAACAACGGCCCAAACCCAATGTAATCCGCCCCCTCCACCAACGCCCCCCGCGCCTGCTCCACCGAATGCGTCGACCGGCCCACAATCGCTCCCTCCGGCAACGCTGCCCGCGCCTCCGCCAAAGACCCATCATCTTGCCCCAAATGCACCCCATCTGTTCCCAACTCCACCGCCACCCCCACAAAATCATTCACCACAAACGGCACCCCCGCCTCCCGACAAATCGGCAACATCGCCCGCCCCCACTCCAAAATACGGCTTTCCTCGTAACCCTTCGCCCGCAACTGAACAATCCCCGCCCCACCCGCAATCAACTCCCTCGTCACCCCCTCCACCCGTTCCTCAGGCACATAACCCAAGTCCACAATCCCGTAAAACCGCGCCCCCTCCAGAGACCCGATCATCAATGCCCCTTCTCTTCCAAGTAACGTCCCACCCAACCGATATCATAAGTCCCGTTGATAAAATCCGGATGGTCAATAATCTCCTGCTGAAACGGAATCGTCGTCTTAATCCCACTAATCATAAACTCGCCCAACGCCCGCTTCATCCGCGAAATCGCCACCTTCCGCGACGTCCCCGTCACAATCAACTTCGCAATCATCGAATCATAATGCGGCGGCACCGTGTAACCCGAATACACATGCGTATCCACCCGCACCCCCTTGCCCCCGGGAGCATACCACAAATCAATCTTCCCGGGGCTCGGCTGAAAATTGTGATACGGATCCTCTGCATTGATTCGACACTCGATCGAATGCCCGCGCGGCTCAGCCGCCACCACGTGCTGCGACAACTCCGAACCCGCCGCAATCCGAATCTGCTCCTTGATCAACTCACACCCCATCACCTCCTCCGTCACCGGATGCTCCACCTGGATCCGCGTGTTCATCTCCATGAAATAGAAATTCCCCTCCTCATCCACAAGATACTCAATCGTCCCCGCATTTTCATATCCAATCGCCGAAATCAACGCCACCGATGCCTCCCCCATCTTCTTCCGCAACTCCGGCGTCAAAAGCGGGCTCGGACACTCCTCAATAATCTTCTGGTTCCGCCGCTGCATCGAACAATCCCGTTCACCCAGGTGGATAAACCCACCATGGCTGTCCGCCATCACCTGAAACTCCACATGATGCGGATTCAGCACCAACTTCTCCAAGTAACAATCCCCGTTCCCAAAACACGCATTCGCCTCCGCACTCGCCGCCTGAAACAACTGCTCAAACTCACTCTCCTCAAACACCGGCCGCATCCCCCGGCCCCCTCCGCCCGCCGTCGCCTTCACCATCACCGGGAATCCAATCTCCTTCGCCGCCTTCAAACCCTCCTTCGGACCCAATAAAATACCCGTCCCCGGCGTCACCGGCACCCCATTCTCCTCCGCCGTCTTCCGCGCCGTATCCTTATCCCCCATCGTCCGAATCACCTCCGCCGACGGCCCAATAAACTTCAACCCACAACTCTCACAAATCTCCGCAAAACGCGCATTCTCCGACAAAAATCCATACCCCGGATGAATCGCCTCCGCCTGCGTAATCTCCGCCGCCGCCAAAATCCGGTCCGGCTTCAAATAACTATCCTTGCTCGGCCCCGCACCGATACACACCGCCTCATCCGCCAACTGCACATGCATCGAATCCACATCCGCCTCCGAATAGACCGCCACCGACTCTACCCCCAACTCCCGACACGCACGAATCACCCGCAGCGCAATCTCACCCCGGTTTGCTACCAGAACCTTAGTAAACATCTTTCTGACTTACTGAATCCGGAACAACACGTCCCCGAACTGCACGGCCGTGCCATCCTCCACACTCACCTCCGAAATCGTGCCCGACGTCTCCGCTTTAATCTCGTTCATCACCTTCATCGCCTCAATGATGCACAAAGTCTGCCCCTCACTCACCACCGTTCCCACCTCCACAAACGCAGGCGAATCCGGTCCCGGCTTCCGATAAAACGTCCCCACCATCGGCGAAGTAATCTCCTTACCCGAAGGCGCAGGTGCCGCACTCTCCGCTGCCGGAGCAGGTGCCGCCGCTGCTGCTGGAGCCGTCGCCACCGGTGCAGGCGCCGCTCCCATCATCGGCACCCCCCCAAAGGCCTCCTTCAAAGCCTCCGCATCCAAGCCCTTCTTCAACTTCACATTCACACCCTCTTGCTCGAGGTGGAAGTAACTCAGCCCATGTTCATTCATGAGCTCCACAATTTTTCGAATCTCTTTCAGGTCCACAGCGTCCTCCCAGTTGGTTCTGACCAAACAGCCTAAAAGAGTCCCCCGTCCGGTCAAGTCCCCCTCGCGACCTCAAAACACCCTCGTCACCAACCACATCCTCCCAATTTCGCATCGTCTCTCTCCAGAAATCTCCTAATTTGAGCCCCATGGCCACCCCGCCCACCCTTCCTTCCTCCTCCCGACGCCACGACGTCGACTGGGTGCGCGTCATCGCCCTCTTCCTCCTCATCATCTACCACCTCGCCATCGCCTTCCAACCCTGGGCCCACAAAATCTACTACATCCAAAGCGAACAACCCCTCACCGCCATCTGGCTCCCCCTCGCCGCCCTCAACATCTGGCGCATCCCCATCCTCTTCCTCATCTCCGGCATGGGCCTCCGCTTCTCCCTCCAACGCCGCACCCCCGCCCGACTCTTGGGCGAACGCTCCTTCCGCATCCTCCTCCCCTTCCTCTTCGCCATCCTCGTCCTCGGCCCCCTCAACGCCCTCCTTTACCTCAACTACTACCAACAACCTCTCACCTACATTCCAAACGCCGGCCACGCTTGGTTCCTCGGTAACATCTTCCTCTACGTCCTCCTCACCTTTCCCCTCGTCCTCCTCTACAAAAAATTCCCCCACAACCCCCTCGCCAAACTCGCCCGCTCCCTCTTCCAACACCCCGCCTCCCTCCTCATCCTCCTCCCCCTCCCCTTCGCCCTCGAAGGCCTCCTCGTCCAACCCGACTACTACTCCAACTTCGCCGAAACCCCCCACGGCTTCTGGACCGGACTCCTCTCCTTCCTCCTCGGCTTCCTCATCGCCGACCTCGGAGACACCTTCGCCCGCTCCACCCGCCAACTCCGCTTCCTCACCCTCACCCTCGCCTCAATCCTCTTCGCCATCCGCCTCCTCGTCTTCGAAATCGACCACGCCCTCCCCGCCATCACCGGCATCGAATCCATCCTTTGGATGCTCACTGCCCTCGGCTTCGCCTCCCAACACCTCAACCAAGACTCCCCCCTCCTCCAACGCCTCTCCCCCGCCGTCTTCCCCATCTACCTCCTCCACTTCCCCGTCCAATACCTCGTCTACACCCTCATCCTCCCCCTCCCCTGGCCCCCCCTCCTCCAATTCCTCACCACCATCCCCCTCACCTTCCTCCTCTCCTGGCTCCTCTACGAACTCCTCCGCCGTATTTCTTTCCTTCGCCCCCTCTTCGGAATGAAGTATCGAACCCCTCCACCAACACCACCCGCAACCACCCCTTCATGACCGAAACCACCTCCCGCCGCCGCCCCCCCTTCCCCAACGAATTCGTCCCCCCCGACTATTTCGCCCGCCTCTCCCCCGAACAAATCTTCCCCAACCCCAAAACCCTCGAAGTCGACCTCGGCGCCGGCGACGGCTCCTACACCCTCGCCCTCGCCCAACACCACCCCGACCGCAACTTCCTCGCCATCGAACGCCTCCTCGGACGCGTCGAAAAAATCGCCAAACGCTCCCACAAACTCGGCCTCACCAACCTCAAAGTCCTCCGCCTCGAATCCTCCTACGCCGCCGAGTGGCTCCTCCCCCGTGCCTCCGTCTCCCGCCTCCACCTCATCTGCCCCGACCCCTGGCCCAAAGCCCGCCACCACCGCCGTCGCCTCATCCAACCCGCCTTCCTCGAAACCGTCTCCCAACTCCTCACCCCCGACGGCACCTTCATCTTCAAAACCGACGACCCCGACTACTACCAATGGAGTAAAGAACACCTCCACAACTTCCCCAAACTCCACCAAACCCCCTTCCCCCAAAACACCTTCGACCCCAAGTCCGACTTCCAACTCCAATGGGAATCCCAAGGCAAATCCCTCCACGCCATCCACTCCCACAACCAACCACCCCAAGAACCCCAGAACAATCCCCAATTTTGATGTGGAGGTCTGCCACACGACAGGTCACGAAGAGGCTCCGCCTCACCGACGCAAGTCATCAAGCCTGCGGGTGCGCGTTGGCAGCACCGTTTTGTTCGTCTATTTTATGGAGCTTGGTAGGAAGAACCTTCGCAATCTGGCCAAAGTCCTTGTCTATCTTAAAGATACGAACCCCAAGTCTCAGGGCCATTGCACAAATCAGGAAATCCGTGAACTCAGTTTTCACCCCGGCACCAAGACACTGATGACAACACCTAGCAGCCTCCACAAAATCAGTCGATTCCGGAGGCTCATCAGGAAAAGCAGTGAGTCGTGATTCAAGCTTCTCAAATTGCTCGCGAAATCGAATTCCAGACAAAACCTCCTGTCGAATCAGGCTGCACATCAAAGCTCGCCCATCAAGGATTAGCGACTTCAACTCTTCGACTTCTTCGCAATCTTAGCCCTTTTGACGTCGAAAGGCCAATGACCACACCGAAGTATCAACTAGGACTGGCATGAGCTTTGGCGCGCTCGCTTGTAATCGTACTCCGGATCAGAATCGATCTGCCCAAACATCTCGATCACCTCTATCTGCTCATGCCGATTGCCATACTCAATCAGTGCGGCCTCAACAGCAGCTCACTTTGAGCGATGTCCGCCAGCTTTGACCGCTGCCTCAAGAAGTCACGGTGCGATTTCAAGATTTAGTGCCACGCACACTGACTCGCAGACTCTCTTGTACGACGCAACATGTATTTTTACGTTGAAGTGGTGGCACCCGCTACCGGGAACGCCAGTTCGATTCAGGGTAAAGGGTTCTAATCACGGTTCAATCTTCGACTCGTAGCGGGGTAGCGGGTTGTCCACCCACGCCTTGTTGTGCCTTGGTTGTTCTTCGTCAGATGCCGCCGCCTTTCAGAAACCCGATAATGACAACAACCAAAAGGATAAGCAGAATCGCACCAACCATCATCATCGACCACTGAACGACGGCCGCCCCAACGCCAAGCGCGATTGCTCCACCTGCCATCGTGCGATCCTCTGACCGAATGAAAGCCGCGACACCAAATGCGGCGGCAATCATACCCAGGCCAATCACGACAGGATAAATGAATCGGGAAGGCAACTGCCGAGGTGCGGCTGAGAGCTGATACTCTTCTCCGGTCGCCTTCGCTTTGGCGGCGTCGATAATCCGTTCGGCGAGATCGACTGCGACTACCTCGACGGGCGGTGTCGGTGGGTCGATTGCCTCAGCGATCTGGGGAGAAAAGAAAGCAGCAGCCAATGCTACAAGTCCGACGATCAGGCCGATCCCAGCAGCGAGACGCTTTTTGGTTCGTTTAAGATTCGATTCGTCGCTCATTCCTTTGGCAGGTCCAAAGTGGTGTCACACGCTGCGGGCAACGCGACTTCGGATCATGATTGAGGCTCGCACGTCCACTAAATCTTTCAACTCCAGAGCGGCAGCGTGTCGATCACCCACGACTTGTTCTGCCACTGATCTGTGTGGTGATTTCATCGCTTAGTGGGTGGGCGTTACTCCTGCCTCCCTCTCTTGATTCTTGAGCATTGCGTCGTACTCGGCTTGCAGGATGTGAGTACGTTCCTTGATTCGTGGAAAGAGATCGTGTGGCCACTCCTCGCCGAGCTTGAGAGGAAAAATCATCTCCTCACCAGCTGTTCGAATTGCCTGATAAAGGGAGACGTGTCTAATGTATCCAAGAAGGAGCTGCTCCAATTCCTTGTCTGCCTCAGCAAGATACAGGTTTGATTCGATAAGGCGCACTAATTCCGAATGATTCGGCAGGACTACGTCCCTCTCAATCACTGCGCCAACGTTTTTCTTTAGCTCGTTATTAGAGTCCCGCTTATCGAGAATACGCCTCCACATAACATTATCCTTCTGGAGACCAAGGTATAGCGGCCAGTAGAAATCCCGAAGTTGCTTCCCTCGGAATTCGAGCAACGACCTGAATCTTGCATCCTTGGTGTTTTCCTCTGTCCGTTTCTCGGACTTCAGGTGCTCCAAATTCTTGGCAGACGCCAACCTAACTTGCTCCAGACTTGCAGCGAGTTCCGCCTTAAGGTGTTCCAACAAAGTTCGAAACTCCGCATCCTTGGCATTCTCCTCCGCTCGTTTATCGGACCTCAATAACTCCAAATTCTTCGCGGACGCTAGTTTAACCTGCTCTAAACCCGCAGCTAGATTTGCCTTCAGGTGCTCTAGGTCTTCGGCGAGTTGCCCCTTGTATGCCTCGACACGCTTATCGAGGAGTCGCTCAAAGCTCTGCTTGAAGATGTAAATAGAAGCGGCAAGCAAACCACCTGTTGCTAGGAGGTTTCCGAGGAGAGTCTGTATGAAGTCGCTCATTTTTAGGCAGAACGTGGAAGCGATGTCACTGCCTACCGACAGCGCGCTCTGACTTCTGGGTTGATGGTTGAATTCTCATAAAACTTCCGACTCGACGCTGGCAGGCAGCTGATCATCCGCGACTTGTTATGCCTTAGTCGTCCAGCTTCGGTTGTCCGCTGAACTAAACTTGTTGAAAAGGGATTCATACTCCCAGCCATCTTCGGCAACCAACCTGCAATCTGATGCATGAACGTTGTCGTGGAGCACTTGAATCGGATCCGCGATATTCGGAATACCAAGCTTCGACAGTATGAGTTCACGCGCCTTGGGCAGATCGGGATAATCCTCTTCGTATTCCTTCTCCATGAAAGTGCTTGTGAGCCTCATCTTTTCAATCTGGCCGTTGCCAGAGAACTTGAGGAGATCACGCCAATAAGGAATGGAGATAAGAATACCGAGCCACTCGTTGAGATTTGATGCGACGCGCCCTGCCTGCCCTTCTGATGTAGCGTGAAGAATCGGCAGTGACTCTGGCTCTCCTTCCCCGTAGGCGATGAACGCCCCGCCGGTGCCTTCTCCTGCGATCACTTGGAACGAAAACGGCGGCTTCAGGGTAATCCAATCGGCATCTTGGTCAGATCGTGGAAGCGAAAAGTCGAACGGCCAATCGAGGGCTTCTACGACGTCCGGGTGACTCTTGATTTGTGCGAGCGTGATCATCTCAGATTTTTGGCATAACAGTCGGTGTTGAACAGCGCTCCCTTCTCCCGACGGTCGATTTTAATCATCCGTCAAAATCGTCAAGAGAAAGTGTTCATGTGAACTATTCTTAGTCGTCTTCAACCACCACCTTTCGCCCCCGCACCTGCCCCGGCACCTCCAACGCCCCCTCCCGCGGTTTCACATAAACCGCCCCCTCTTCCGCCTGATCAAACAACTCCACCCCCTCACTCTCCAACCACCTCATCCACCCCGCCGACACCCGCTCATGCACCGGAAAAAACGTGTCCCGAAACACCACCACCTCCGGATTCACCGCCCGCACAAACGCCGGACTCCCCACCAAATCATTCCGATTCCGCCCACACACCCACACCTCCGCCTCCACCTCGATTCCCCGCTCCAACAACGCCCGCTCCGTCAAATACCCCCCATCCCCCGTAAACAAAATCCGCCACCCCGCCCAATGCAACCTGAGCACCAACCCCCGATCTTCCGCCCGCCCCGACTCCCCCCTTCCATCCCACACCACCTCCAGATCCACCCCCTCCTCAATCACCAACCGCCGCCCCAAGCCGGCCCCAATCACCCGCGCGTCCACCCCTTCCCCCGCTTCCACCACCCGCTTCAACGTGTGACTCACCTCATCCTGCGGCACCAATATCTGCTTCACCCCACCCCTTTCTAACAACTCTAAAAATCCCCCCACATGCTCCTCATCATTATGCGTCGCCACCAAGGTATCCGCCCGCGCCCCCACCTCACCCAAGGCACCACCCACCACATCAAAAAACGCACCCTCACTCCCCCCGTCGATCATCACCCCGCCCCCCGCATCCACATGCACTGCCTGCCCCCCGAATCGCATATCGAAAATCACCAACCCATCCTTCCACCGCTTCTCCGGCGTCACTTTCATCCACGCCCCTGGCAACCGTCCCAAACTCTCCGCCGACCCCAAGGCCACCCCCGCCACCCCGGCATTCATCCGGTTCATCACCACCCCCGCCGGACGCACCACCACCCCCACCGCCAGACTGAGCAAACCCATCGATAAAATCAAAAACGCCATCATCACCATCAACA
>JBCCZX010000105.1:0-11426 GCA_039186735.1 Verrucomicrobiota bacterium
CACCGGAGGGTTCCCTCACGGCTCATTTTCTCACTCCTCCACATCACAACCCGAAAAACGATCACCGCCCTTGCATCGTCTTCTTCCACGGCGGGCTCTGGGATACGTCCATGGCAACCCAGTTCGTGCCCCACTGCCACCACTTCACCACCCGCGGCGCCGTCACTCTCACTGTCGAATACCGCGTCAGCTCAAAACACAACACCGGCCCTATCGAAGCCTACACCGATGCTCGCGCCACCCTCCGCTTCCTCGCTCAAAACGCTCAATCCATCGGACTGGACCTCACCAAAATCGTCATGGTCGGTGGAGCCTCTGGCGCGCATCTCGTCCTCTCCTGCGCAACCTTGTTAGAAAACAACGAATCCAATCCCATTCCCCGGCCCGCAGCTGTCATTGGCTACTCCTCCATCGTCGATTGCACAAAAAAAGGCATCGGCCTCGCCAGCTTCCCTTCCCCCAAAGAAGCGAAACACCACAGCCCACTCTACCAACTGCCCAAAAAAGACCTTCCCCCCTGCCTCCTCTTCCACGCCAAAGAAGATCGCATCGCCTCTTTCGAACGCATCAGCAAATTCACCCGCCAATACAACAAAAAGGGCAACACCTGTGAACTTATTGATTACGAAGGCGTCGGACACACTTTCTACAACTACAACACCAACCGCGAACTCTACGAACTCTCCCTCCGCGCCCTCGACCACTTCCTCGTCGACCAAAACATCCTCGAACCCTCACCTTTCGACGATTTCTAGCCCTCTCACCCCAAAAAATACCCCAAACTCCATTTTCCAACGAAAAGGCCGAATACAGGTGACAATTTTGCCTCATTGACCATCAATTCCGAGCCAACAAATACTTGGCAGAAACCCCCACCTACTCTAGGTTCGCGGGCCCGTCTCGACGAACTTCGAACGGAATCCCCTGAACGCACCGCATCCCACCGGCTTGGGAAGCCGTCTCACCATGAACACACCAGATCATCGCACCATTCACTCGCCCTACCATCCGCAATTCACACCGAATACCGACGCCTTTCTCCACAGCTTCGCCAACGAGAAAGACAACTGCGGCATGGGCGCGATCGCTCACTTGGGCGGCGAAAAAAGCTACCAAATCCTCGACCACGCCATCGACTCCGTTTGCAACATGACTCACCGCGGCGCCATCGACGCTGACGGCAAAACCGGAGATGGCTCAGGCATACTCACTCAGATCCCGCGCAAACTCTTCGCCCGCGAGCTCAATCGACTCAAAATCACCATCCGCGATATCGATGCTCTCGCTGTCGGTGTCTTCTTTATCCCGAGCGAAGACCAGTCCGCTACCACCAACATTTGCTCCGCCGCTGAAACCGCCGCCAAATCCCGAAACATCCCCGTCTTGGGATGGCGCGAAGTCCCCGTAAATCCGGACGAACTCGGCGTCATCGCCCAAAAGACTCAACCCACCATCAAACACCTCCTCCTTGAGCAACCTGCCGACTGGGAAGACGACCACTTCGAACGGCAGCTCTACCTCTTGCGACGAACAATTGAGACCCAATTCAAAGAGACCCCAAACTTCTACATTCCCACCCTCTCCGGACGCCTAATCTCCTACAAAGGCCTTGCTATGCCTGCGACTCTCCGCAGCTTCTACAGCGACCTTCAGGATTCCGATTTCCAAATCGCCCTCTCCCTCTTCCATCAACGCTTCTCCACAAACACCTTCCCCGCCTGGCCACTCGGACAACCTTTCCGCATGATGTGCCACAACGGGGAAATCAACACCGTTCGCGGTAACCGCAACTGGTGGGCCTCGCGCGAAGAATTCTTCGACAACGATCTCTGGGGCGAAGACATCGAACTCCTCAAAGGCGTCCTCTCCGACGCCGAATCCGACTCCGCATCTCTCGACCACGCCCTCGAGCTTCTCGTTCTCTCCGGACGAAGCCTCGAACATGCCATGTGCATGCTCGTCCCCCCAGCCTTCCGCCACGATCGCGAAATCTCCGAAGAAGTCCGCCACTTCTTCCACTACCACCGCTCCTTCGCCGAACCATGGGATGGCCCCGCCGGCCTCGTCTACACCGACGGGCTGAAAGTCTGCGCCTCTCTCGACCGCAACGGCCTCCGTCCCTCACGCTACACCCTCACTCACGAAGGACTCCTCGTCATCGGCTCCGAATCCGGCTCCATCATTCTTCCCGACGAACAAATTGCTCGCCGTGGACGACTCGGCCCCGGCCAAATGCTCTCTGCCAACACCGCAACCGGCGACCTCCTCTTCGATAAGGACATCAAAAAAGAACTCGCCGCCCGCCAACCCTACGGCAAGTGGATCGACGAAAACCGCGTCGAACTCCGCGATTTCGTCTCCCACGAACCACTCACTCCAACCTGCGAGTTCAGCCCCCTCGAACTCTCCCAACAACAAATCACACATGGCGTCACCGCTGAAGACCTCGACATGGTCTTCCCACCTATGATGAAAGGCTCTCAAGAAGCCGTCTTTTCCATGGGCGACGACATCCCCCTCGCCCCCCTCTCACGCTACCCCCGTCTCCTCTTCACTTATTTCAAACAACTCTTCGCTCAAGTCACCAACCCTCCCATCGACCCCATTCGCGAATGGGCTGTCATGACTCTCGCTGCCGGACTCGGCCCAGAACGCAACCTCCTTAAGGAAACCCCCGAACACGCACGCATTCTCTCCCTAGAGTCAGCCATCCTCTTCGAACAAGAGGTCGATTACATCTCCGACCGTAGCGCTCACGGATTTCGCTCCTGCGTTCTCGATACCACTTTTTCCGCTACTGAAGGCAACCTCGAGTCCGCCGTCAAAGCCCTCGCCGAAGCGGCTGAAAAAGCCGTCGACCAAGGCGTAGAAATCATCATCCTATCCGACCGCTCCGTCACCGAAGAAAAAGCCCCAATCCCATCCCTCCTCGCAACCGGTGCTGTTCACCACCACCTCTCGCGAACCCGCAAGCGCCTCCGTGCTTCCCTCATCGTTGAAACCGGCGAAGCGCGCGATACCCACCAAATTGCCTGCCTCTTCGGCTATGGAGCCACTGCCGTTTGCCCCTACTTGGGCTACGCAACTGTCCGCTCGCTCATCAACGACAAGAAACTCGCCGAAAAACACAAGTTCGGAGAAGAACTCACCGCCGAAAAAGCAATGGGGAACTACCGCAAGGCTCTCGAAAAGGGCCTTCTCAAAATTATGTCCAAGATGGGCATTTCCGTTCTCAATTCCTACCAAGGTGCTCAAATCTTCGAAGCCCTGGGAGTCGGTAAAGAGGTCATCGACCTCTGCTTCACTGGTACGCACTCCCGCATTGGAGGCGTCGGGTTCGCCGAAATCGCCAACGAAACTCTCACCCGCCACCGCGCCGCTTTCGGCAACGAATCCAACTCCCCCCTCGCCCTCGAAGACCCCGGATACAATCGCTACCGCAAATCTGGCGAAAAGCATGCCCTCTCAACCGAAGTCATCAAAAACTTCCACACCTACGTGAAGTCCGGCAACCCAGAGGACTACGAGGGCTACGTGAAAGCCTCCCTGGAAAACAACCCCATTACCATCAAGGACCTCCTCGAATTCAAAACCGATGGACTCACCCCGGTACCTCTCGAAGAAGTCGAACCTGCCTCCGAGATCGTCAAACGTTTCACCACCGCCGCCATGTCCTTGGGAGCTCTCTCTCCCGAGGCCCACGAAACCCTCGCTATTGCCATGAACCGCCTCGGCGGCAAATCTGACTCTGGCGAAGGAGGCGAAGATACCCGACGGTTCAAACCTTACCCGAATGGCGACTTCGCGCGTTCCGCCATCAAACAAGTCGCTTCCGGACGCTTTGGCGTCAGCGCCCACTACCTCGTCAATTGCGATGAAATCGAAATCAAGATGGCTCAAGGCGCCAAGCCTGGCGAAGGGGGCCAACTCCCCGGTCACAAAGTCAACGCCCTCATTGCCCGCCTGCGCAACACCCAGCCTGGCGTCCAACTCATCTCACCCCCTCCCCACCACGATATTTACAGTATCGAAGACCTCGCCCAACTCATTCACGATCTCAAAGAGATAAACCCCCAAGCACGTGTCACCGTCAAGCTAGTAGCTGAAGCAGGCGTCGGCACCGTCGCCGCTGGCGTTGCCAAAGCTTCCGCCGACAACATCCTTGTCTCCGGCCACGACGGCGGCACCGCTGCTTCCCCACTCTCTTCGACCAAACATGCCGGCCTGCCTTGGGAACTCGGCATTGCCGAAGCCCAACAAACGCTCGTCCTCAACAATCTCCGCGACCGGGTCGTCCTCCGCACTGACGGCGGATTCCGCAATGGTCGCGACGTCGTCATCGGAGCCCTCCTCGGAGCCGAACAATTCAATTTCGGCACCATCGCCATGATCGCCATGGGCTGCGTATACGTGCGCAAGTGCCACCTCAACAACTGCCCAGTCGGCGTCGCCACAACTGACCCCAAATGGCGCGCCAAGTTCAAAGGAACCCCCGAACACGTCGTCAACTTCATGATGGGCGTCGCCGAAGAAGCTCGCACCATTATCGCGAGCCTTGGCCTCAAGAACTTCAACGAGGTCATTGGCCGCAGCGACCTTCTCGCCCAACGCTCCGTGCCCGATCACCCGAAAGCATCCACCATTGATCTCTCCTCAGTCCTCCGCGAAGCAGTCCCTGAAGGCTCGGCTGCCCGCTACTGCACAACAAAACGCAACGACGGCATCCACAAGCCTGCTCTCGATCTCCAAATCCTCGACGACTTGCGAACTCATACCGATTCGACGAATGACGACAATCCTGCCCTTAAACTCATGGATGTCGCCCCCTTCAAAAAAACCTACCCCGTCATCAATACTGACCGAAACATCGGCACCCGCGTTTCAGGTCGCGTCGCTGAAGTCTTTCAAAACCACGGCCTACCTGACGGAACAATCAAGCTCACCTTCGAAGGCTCTGCTGGCCAATCCTTCGGCACCTTTCTCTGCGGCGGTCTCGAACTTCGCCTCATCGGCGAGGGCAACGACTACGTCGGCAAAGGAATGGCCGGTGGCACCATCGTCGTGCATCCCCCGGACACCATGGCTCCCGCCTTCGAAGCTGCCGAAAACTCAATAGTTGGCAACACCGTTCTCTACGGTGCTACAGGTGGCACACTCTTCGTCAACGGTCGCGCCGGCGAACGCTTCTGCGTGCGCAACTCCGGCGCCACCGCCGTCTGCGAAGGTCTTGGCGACCACGGTTGCGAATACATGACAAACGGGACCGCCGTGGTCCTCGGCCTCACAGGCAAGAACTTCGGTGCCGGTATGTCCGGCGGCGTAGCCTACATTCTTGACCTCGACGGCCAGTTTCAATCTCGCCTCAACCCCGAAATGGTCGTCGCCCTCCCAGTCGCTCGTGACGAAGACATTGCCTCCGTCAAAGCCCTCATCGAAGCACACGCCGAACAAACCAATTCGGCCAGAGCAAAAGAAGTCCTTTCTGACTGGGAGGCTTCTCTCAATCGACTCCTCCGTGTGATTCCAAAAGACCGTTACACCCTGGAGCTCGAAGAAGCGAAACACGAGGACGCTGTCGGAACTCCTATCGGAGCCTAACGCATTTCGACCAATGAAAAGCACTTGTTCAGACTCATGAACTTTTCCACTTGTCATTTAGGCTCCATCCCCCCTAAATCCTCTCCCCCTTCACGGAAGGCCCGTTAGCTCAGTTGGTAGAGCAGAGGATTGAAAATCCTTGTGTCCCTGGTTCGATTCCGGGACGGGCCACCACTCTCCCTTCCTTTTTCGTATCTTTCCGCTCTAATCTTTTCAAATGAGCGGACATCGTTCTATTCAAGACCTCCCCGACGAAGAGAAGCCCCGCGAAAAAATGGCTCGCCTAGGCCCTTCGGCTTTAGGAGACGACGAACTTCTAGCCATCTTCCTCCGTACCGGCGTCAAAGGAGAGAGCGCCATCGCCATCGGACGACGCCTCCTCAACCAACACGATGGGCTACTCGGCCTCGCGAAGCGCGAAATCCCTCTTCTCGCCAGAGAACGCGGCCTCGGGCTCGCCAAAGCATGCCAACTCGCTGCAGCCTTTGAACTCGGTTCGAGACTCGCCAGACGCTCAATTTCCAAGACCCCTCTCGATTCTCCAAAGGCAATCTACGACTTCATGGCTCCCCAAATGTTGAGCCTTCGTACCGAATCACTGCGAGCTCTCATTCTCGATTCGCGACTTCAATGCATCTCCATCGAAGAAATTTCCACCGGCAGCTCCAACGAAACACTCGCTCTGGCCCGCGACGTTCTGCGCCCGGTAATTGTCCAGCAAGCGGCTCATTTAGCCATCGTCCACAATCACCCCTCCGGAAACCCATCCCCAAGCAACTCCGATAAAACCTTCACTCGTGAACTCAACACCGCAGCTGAACTCATGAATATCACACTAGTAGACCACGTGATCGTTGGCCACCAGTCCGACCAGCATGAAGCTTATTTCTCCTTCCGGGAAAATCATCAGCTCTAACGCGCGACTGTCACCCGAGCCACCGCAGGCTGCTTGGAAGCATTGCGTTTCTCCGAAGCCGCAGATTGGTCATCAGCCCAAGACTTGTAGGCACCTTTCGCGACAACTTCCATTAAACCCCGCATATTTCCATGCTGGTCGCCGCACAGCTGCGCACAAACGACATAGGTCTCAAGCTTCTCTGTCGGCGTAAACCACATCGGGATATCCTGACCTGGAATAGCATCCTGCTGAATCCGCATCGGCACAATGGCGTAATTGTGTATCACATCCGTCGCCGTCACCTGAATGATGCAGGGCGTATCAACCGGCACCTTGAGGTTAGGGCTCACAAAGTCGTCCCAACCATTCGGATCATCTGGATCAATGCACGGGTCGCCGGTCCCGGAAACCAATTGCCGATCAATCCTCCCGAACTTTCCATCTTTTCCTGGATAATGATAATTCCAGGCAAACTGGTATCCAATTGCTCGCACTCGCACCGGGTCCTGCTTTTGAACTTCTTCAAACGTATCCGTTCGCGTCCGCCACATCGGAAAGGCAAATCCTAACAGCAACACAGCTTCAATAATCACCACCCCGACCTCCAAGTGCGTCGAAATGTGGTTTTTAACTCCCGTATAATCAGCTTTCGGATTTCTCCGTTCAGCAAAGCGCCAGCAGCAATAGAGGAAAAAGATCGTCCATCCGACAAAGAGAGCGATCATGAAATAGTGGACCACATCAATCATGTGGTCGACGCCACCTCCGTGTTCAGCGTAGTTTTCTGGTATTCCGAGAAGTTTTGAAGGGCTCATGATTGAGAACTCTGTTCAGGTTGATAATCGTCACAATAACGAGGGTCTAAACTAGCTGACTCTCGCCGAGCCATTCGAATCAACAAAAAGACAATCCCACCGGCCATCGCAACAACCACAACAAGCATCAGCAAAATTGCTAGCCCGGCCGCATTCCCGCCAGCATGTTGAAACGCTTTCGAGCAAGTCAGGCACCCAAGAATGAAAAAAGGCAGATTCATTAGAATAGAATGTTTCGAGCTTTCCGATAAAACCGGACTCCATAGTAAGGCAATAATACGGCCCCAATTGCGCTCGCGATACCAAGAACAAACACACCCCGACCGCTTCCATAAGGTGCAAACTTGAAGCACCAGACCGACACAACAATACACAGCAAGGTCGCAAAGGTGATAAAAACAAGATGGAATCCTCGGAGCGACATAACAATTAATCTTCGATCACTGGGTTAGAAGGATCATAAAATCCCGTTTTTTCCTCATCGGCCAATGTCCCCTCACCATACTCAATTGGGTCGGTAAAGGCCCATCCCGTGAGCCACATTAAGAAAATCCCCGCAACAAACCCCAAGACGAGAAGAAAATAAACCAGTTTCTTCTCATGGTTAAGGTGCATGAAGATAAAAAGCACTAGGCTAGCTTTAACAGAAGCAATCAATAGTCCCAGAATAAGGTCAGCCGTATCAAAACCATGTCCTCCAACATCGAGAGCGGGAATGGTAGCCACAGCGACAGTTACAACCGTCCCGACAAACAACAGAAGCCCAACGACCAAATAGGTCTTCGTTGCCTTCTTAATTTCTTCAACAGAATCAGCCATGACTTACATCAAATAGAGAATTGGGAAGAGAAAGATCCAAACGAGATCCACAAAGTGCCAGAACAGCCCACCGACTTCAACTCGGTTGGCAAGATGCTCTGGATTCGACCGATACATTTTCTTACCAAAGAAAAGGAAATATCCCAAAACGATCGCCCCACCAATGACGTGCAATCCATGCAATCCCGTGATTAAAAAATAAATCGCATAGTAGGTATTCCACTTGGGAGTGAACTTTGACTCAAGGTTAACCGTCTCACGAGGAACCGTGAGCTCTGGAAAGTGTTGCGCGTAATCCTTTTTATGGTCCGGCCCTGCAAACCCACTGAACACCCCCATGACTTCTTTACCTTCCCCATAGTTCACCAGTGCTTGCCAACCGATGCGATAGCGCTCCGTATCTGTGGGAACTCGTTTGGCTTCACCCGACGAGTCTGTTCCATACTTCTCTAACAACTTTTTTTCTAACTGAGCAACCTCTTCCGTATGAATTTCCCAGAGGTCCCGAATCTGTTCGTTATTTTGAATAATCCAGGTGTTCTCAATGGCCACCTCAGGCGAAATCCCCTTTTCCTCCGCTCGCTGGGCCACAAATCGAAAATCAATCGCATCCACTGCCATCTCAATAGCACTTCCATGGTCGTCAAGCTGACCTCGGAGGACCGTATTGTCCTTCAGAGTCGCAATCTCATCAGACTCTCTGACGTCACCCGGGGGGAAATAAAACGTACATGCGGGCTCAACCTGAAAAGTGGCCGAGCTGTTGACTGTGACCAGAAATTTCTCGAATTCAGGGTTTAGGTCGAGGTCACCAACAAGCTCATAACCTTGCTTGTCTTCATTCCCATCAATTTCACGAATCTTAACCCAGGCATCCTTGAGCTGCTTCGTCTTGATGCGCTGGTTGTTAGTCGCACTGGAAACCATAATACGTCTAAGATGCTTCAACAAATCCACGCTCAGCTCAGTCCCCTTTCGAGCAGTCACCTTCTCGTCTTCCTTGTAGGAAACTTGACCCGTCACATCATTCGCCAGCAGGATCTGACGACCTTGTTTAGAGGCCTGCTCAATTAAGGTTTCTATGAATGGTGCGTGGAAACTCTCAAGATTGACTACAATCTCATTCGTTTTGAAAACAACCTTGTTGAAATAGAATTTGTCGATGACTTCAGACTTCTTTTTCGCCTGCCCCTCACCTCCTTTGTCCTCTTCCTTGGCAGCAATCAGGTGCCAGGCGGAATGACCGCTGCCCGACTCAGCATAGCCATCACCATGGTAGTGATGAATATGTCCATCCTTATCAATCGTCGCTTTATGGGTATGCCCTTCAACAATCGCGAAATCAGTCATTCTGACCGCTTGGTGCTCCCACTTTGCTTTGTATTCAATCCCCTTGAGGACCATGAATGTGGCTGCACAAGCTAACGTAAACAACATAAAGATTTGAAACTGCAACCACTTCCGCATCTTGAGCGCAGCCCAGGCAAAGACCACAGTTACTGATGAAGCAATCAAGATGAACGTGTTAATCAGACCCGGCACAACAGGTAGCGCTCTCTCCGGCCAAGGATAGTCCGCGTAAACTCTCAAAAAGACGTAACCCGAGAAAAGCCCACCAAAAAGCATCACCTCAGAAGCCAGAAACAACCAAATGCCAACCTTAGAGTTGAACAACCCAGTGTCTTTTCGAGCAGTAACTGTATAGGGTATCTCCATTTCGTTTCGCTATTCAAGTTCAAGCCATTTCAGGCTTCGCTGGCTCTTCTGCTGGCGCCGAATCTTTCTGAGGCTCAGTCCACTGTGGATAGTAGTCTTCATCGCAATCCGGACGCGAATACTCATAAGGCCCGCGATAAACAGAAGGTTCGAACGTGAAGTTACCATGTCCTGGAGGCGTCGGAGTAGCCCATTCCAGAGTGGTTGCGTTCCAAGGATTATCATTCTCAACCTTCCGTCCAAAACGCCACGCGAAGAAAAAGTTAAAAATAAATGGCAGCTGAGCCAGAGCGAGCAACCAAGCTGCATTCGACATCACAACATTGAGCGACAAGAATTCGGCAACAGTTTGTCCAAAGACATTCTCACTGTCACCGGTCGCCAGATAGGCATCTCCACCGTTATACCAGCGCCGGTGGAAGCCAGCCATCCCTTGCACCAACATCGGGAAGAAAAGGAAATTGATGAAAATCAGGGAGGGCCAGAAATGCAGGTGCCCGAGAAAATTGTTCATGAAGCGACCCGTGACCTTCGGATACCAATGATAAACCCCTGCAAAAAGACCAAACAAAATTCCGGGGGCAACAACATAGTGGAAGTGCCCAATCACGTAGTAGGTGTCATGCAGGTGCAAAACCGTGAGATTGAAAGCCAACGGCAAACCAGTCAGTCCTCCTATTCCAAACATTGGTATAAAAGCTGTCGCCCAAAGCATTGGCACATTGAAGCGAATTGAACCTCCCCACATCGAAATAATAAGCGAGGTCAGAAGGATAACCGACGGAATCGAAATCAACACCGTCGTCGTCTGGAAGAAAGTCGAAATCGCCGGCCCCATTCCAGTCAAATACATGTGGTGCGCCCACACAATGAAACTCAAGAAACCCAACGCCAGCACCGACCAAACCATTGGCTTGTAGCCCCAAAGGGGTTTCCGAGTATTACAAGGGATGATTTCTGCCACGCACGCAATAGCTGGAAGCAGCAAAACGTAAACTTCTGGGTGACCCAAAAACCAAAACAGGTGCTGATAGAGTAAAGGGCTACCACTTCCGGAAATTTCGAGCGCTCCCTGCGACTGTGTGTAAAGTCCGGAAGGCATAAAGAACGAAGATTCGAAGACACGATCACTGAGCTGCATTAAGGCGGCAGCTTCCAACGGCGGGAAAGCAAGAAGCAGCAAGAAGCCAGTAACAAGCATTGCCCAAACGAAAAATGGCAAGCGCATCCAAGTGAGCCCCTTCGCCCTCAAGTTGATAATTGTAGTGATGAAGTTCACCGACCCGAGCAATGACGACGAAATCAAGAAGACCATTGCCAACAACCACCACGTCTGTCCGGTTAGCCACTGATTCACCGCTTCGCCTTGTTGAATGCCCGCAAGTGGCGAGTAGTTCGTCCATCCCGATTGCGCTGCACCGGTATTTAGGAAAAAGCTCGCCAGCATCAGCATCCCTCCCACGAAATAGAGCCAGAAACTCATCATATTGAGTTTCGGAAAGGCCATAACGATGGCGCCAATCTGCAAAGGGGTCACATAGTTGCCGAACGCAGCAAAACCAAGTGGAACCACACCCAGG
>JBCCZX010000106.1:0-11332 GCA_039186735.1 Verrucomicrobiota bacterium
AGGAGAGTTTGCGGTTGCTGGCGGCGTCGCCAATTTTTGAGGCGTAGCCGACGACGAGGAGGAAGGATTCGGGTGAGCTGGTGGAGAGGTCGTTTTGGATGGCAGCGATTTTTTGGTTGGTGAGTTGGGAGGAGCCAGTTTCGAAGTTGACGGAGCGGAGGACACGGGCGTTGAGTTGTCCGGCGATGGATTGGTAGCGGGTTTGGAGGGCTTCGGGGTCGAGGCCTTCGAGGCGGGAAAGTTCGCGGAAGAGGCGTTGGGCGGCGGCGGGGAGGTTGTCGGCGGATTCGACGAAGAGTATGGAACGGTCGAGTTGGGCGCGGAGGGCGCGATTTTCTTCGCGGAGGCGGCGGAGTTCGGGGTCGAGTTGGTCGTAGCGGGATTGGAGTTGGGCAAGTTCGTTGCGGAGGCGTTCGTTTTCGCTACGAAGTCTTTCGTAGGTGGCTTGGTCTGGGGAGTTGGCGAGTTGGTTGCGGAGGCTTTCGATGGTGCGGTTGGCGCCTTCGTAGAGGGTGCGGGTGGATTCGAGTTCGTTTTTGATGCGTTGGTAGTCGGCGGCGGAGGAGGAGAGGTTCGCGATGTCGCGTTCGAGGTCTTTGATGCGTTGGTTGAGGGCTTGGATGGTGCCTTGGGCGGTTTGGAGGGCTTGGTCTTTTTGTTTGATGACGGAGTTGACTTGGGAGACGAGGCTGGCGAGGGCGTTGGCTTCGACGGAGATTTGGTTGGCGAGTGCTTCGGGGTTGACGCTGCCGATGCCGGTGCCGACGGAGCCGAGGCCGGAGTTCCGGCGTTCTTCGTCGATGAGGCTGCGGAGGCGGGCGGCGTCGTCGCGAAGTTGGGAGACTTCGGAGGAGTTGTTGGAGGCGGAGTTGTTTTGGGTGGAGACGACGAGGAAGAGGAGGAGGAGGACGGCGGCGCCGAGGACGAGGCCGAGGATGAGGTTTTGGTTCGCTGCGGGAGTGACGGTGCTGTTGACGGGAGTTGGGTTCGTTTTGTCTTCGGACATGGTTGTTTTTGGTGAGGCGTGTTGGCGGGATTAGCAGAAAGGTTGGGGGTGAGCAAGTTTTGTCATAATTTCGCGCGCTGGGTGCGGAAATCAGGGTTTCGACCGCTGGGGAGGCGATTTGTGCGAATTCTTTTTGAGAATTTGCGGGAGTTTAGAAGAGGAGGGCGACGAGGTCTTCGTCGGAGAGGAGGCCGGGGTCGTCGGCGGCGGCGAGGAGGAGTTCTTCTTGGAGGTAGTTGGAGAGGGCGTCTGGCTCGGAGGTGGGTGCCGGGTCGGTGTTGGTGGCGAAGCCGGCGTTGTTGTCGGCGACGGGGTCGCTGAGGTTGAGGAGGAAGGCGATGCCGAGGAGTGCGAAGGCGGCGGCAAAGGCGGCTCGAGGCCAGGAGAGGAATCCGAGGAGGGAGCGGGGTTCGGGTTCGGCGAGGCGGATTTCGCGCATGAGGTTGCGGGAGAACATGGGGCCAGCGTCGGGGGGGGGAGCTTGGTCGAGGAGGTCCCAGACGGCATCATTTTCGAGGAGAAGGTCCTCGTTTTCAGATGGTTGCGTTGTGTCAGGGTTGCTCATCAGCGGATATAACTGGGTTGTGGGGGAAAAGTTGCAAAGTTTTTGTCTTTTGGCGAATCAGGAGTTTGCAGCGCGGTAGGGTTCGAAGGTGGTGATGTGGTCGCGGTTTTTGGTTTTGGCGGCTTTGGTGGCTTGTTTTTGGAGTTGTTCCTGGAGGCGGAAGGGGGTGTCGTCGTTTTGGGGTTGGAGCCGTTGGCCGGAGCCGTCGGGTTGGATGAGGAAGGCGTTTTGGTTGTCTTTGAAGCAGGCTTCGAGGTAGCGGATGAGGCGTTTTTTGGAGGGGAAGTCTTCGATGGGGATCATGAGTTCGACGCGGGAGTCGAGGTTGCGGACCATCCAGTCGGCGGACGAGATGAAGACTTCGGGGTCGCCGGAGCGGTGGAAGTAGAAGACGCGGGCGTGTTCGAGGTAGCGGTCGATGATGGAGACGATGCGGATGTTGCGGGCGTCTTTGCGGTTGCCGGTTTTGAGGCAGCAGATGCCGCGGACGTTGAGTTTGATTTGGACGCCGGCGCGGGAGGCGCGGTAGAGGGCGGAGATGATTTCGGGGTGTTGGAGGGAGTTCATTTTGGCCATGATGAGGGCTTTGTCGCCTTGTTTGGCGCGGGAGATTTCGCCGTCGATGAGTTCGAGGAGGCGTTGTTTCATGGCGCTGGGTGCGGGGGAGAGTTTTTGGAGGCGGACGAGTTTTGAGCGGCCGGTGACGGCGTTGAAGAAGAGGGAGGCATCGGAGCCGTATTCGGGGCGGCAGGTGAGGTAGGAGATGTCGGTGTAGAGTTGGGCGGTGGATTCGTTGTAGTTGCCGGTGCCGAGGTGGACGTAGCGGCGGAGGCGGCCGTCTTCGTTGCGGGCGACGAGGGTGATTTTGGCGTGGGTTTTGAGGCCTTTGACGCCGTAGACGACTTGGACGCCGGCGCGTTGGAGTTCTTCGGCGCGGTTGAGGTTGCGGGCTTCGTCGAAGCGGGCTTTGAGTTCGATGAGGACGGTGACTTGTTTGCCGGCTTCGGCGGCGTGGATGAGGGCGTCGACGATGGTGGATTGGTCGGCGGTGCGGTAGAGGACTTGTTTGATGGCGAGGACGTGGGGGTCGTTGGCGGCTTCGGTGAGGAGGCGGGTGACGGGGTCGAAGGATTCGAAGGGGTGGATGAGGAGGATGTCGCGGGTGGAGATGGCTTCGAAGATGGAGGTGGCGGGGTCGACGTGGGGGGAGGGTTGGGGGAGCCAGGGTGGGTTTTGGAGCTTTTCGGTGCCGGGTTGGCGGGAGAGTTGGAAGAAGTCGGCGAGGGCTTGGGGGCCGGGGACGCGGTAGAGGTGGGTGGGGCCGGTACCGGTGAGTTCTTGGACGAGGCGGAGGATGTCTTTGGGGATGCCGGAGCGGACTTGGAGGCGGACGGTGGAGGAGAAGCGGCGGGCGGTGAGGACTTCTTCCATTTCGTCGATGAGGTCGGAGGCGTCTTCTTCATCGACGGCGATGTCGGTGTTGCGGGTGATGCGGAAGAGGGCGGTGCCGGCGACGGTTTCGCGGGGGAAGAGGTCGTTGAGGTGGTGGATGACGAGGTCTTCGAGGAGGAGGAAGGCTTCGCCTTTTTCGGTGGAAACGGAGATGAAGCGGGGGAGGTTTTCGGGGATGGGGACGAAGGCGTAGCGGGTGGAGTCGTCGGAGGAGGTGAGGCGGGCGGCGATGAGGATGCGGAGGGAGGGGAGAGAGACTTCGTGTTGGGAGGATTCGAGGGCGAGTGGGGTGAGGAGAGGGAAGACGAAGGAGGTGAAGTAGTCGTCGACTCCAACGCGTTGTTCGGGGGAGAGTTCCTTGGGTTTGAGGTGGCGAAGGCCGGCTTTGGCGAGGTTGGGAATAATGTCGTTGAGGAGGAGGTGGTTTTGGTCGACGGACATTTGTTGGGTCCTGCGGCGAATGAGGGAGAGTTGTTGAACGGGGGTGAGGCCGGCGAGTTCGGTGGCGCGGGAGCCGGCGCGGCGCATCATGATGAGGCCTCCGACGCGAACTTGGAAGAATTCGTCGAGGTTGGAGGCGGTGATGGCGAGGAATTTGATGCGTTCGAGGAGGGGGAGGTCGGGGCGGGAGGCTTCGTCGAGAACGCGTTGGTTGAATTCGAGCCAGGAGAGTTCGCGGTTGATGAATTGGTCAGACATGGAGAGGGAGGGTTATTCGCGGATGATGACTTCGAGTCCGAAGATGTCGCGGAAGAGGTCGCCTTTGGATTCGAGGGCGAGGCGTTCGGCGGCGGCGTCGGAGATTCCTTTGAGTTCGAGGCGAAGTTTGGTTTTGCGGATGGAGGTTTTGATGTCGCGAACGCGGCTGGAGTGGGTGCGTTCGAGGGAGTCAGCGACGCGGAGGATGGCGGCGAGTTTACAGATGCAGAGGCGGGCGTTGTTGTCGAGGGTGTTGTAGACTTCGTGGGAGGGTTTGGGGGGTGATTGGCGGTGGTAGCGGGCGACGAGGGCGACGATGGTGCGTTCGGCTTCGGAGAGTCCGAAGATTTCGGAATGGAGGATGAGGTATTGGGAGTGTTTGTGGTGGGCGTGGGGGCTGACGAAGCCGCCGCATTCGTGGAGGATGGCGGCGACGTGGAGGAGGAGGCCGTCTTGGTCGGACATACCGTGGAGCTCGCGGGTTTCTTCGAAGAGGCGTTTGCAGAGGAAGGCGACGTGGTTGCCGTGTCCGGAGTGGGTGTTGTATTTGGCGGCGAGGTTGGTTGCGGAGCGGACGACCTCGGTTTCGAAGTCGCGGGTGAGTTCGGCGGAGGTGGGGAGGTCGTGGAGGAGTCCGCGCTCGAAGTCGGAGGTGGGGATGTGGACGTGTTTGAGGCCGAGGGCTTGTGCGATGGAGAGGTTGATTTGGAGGGCCGGGAGGAGGGCTTCGGCGGTGTGGAAGTCGAGGTGATAGGCGTTGGCGCGTTGGTCCTCGGGGAGTCGGCTGGCTTCCTTGCAGAGTTCGGCGAGGGTTCTGACGGGGCAGCGGGTTTCGCCGGGTTGGAGAAGGAAGGGGGCGAGGAGTTGGATTTCGTAGCCGAGGAGGACGAGTTCTTCGACTTGGCTGTTGTCGAGGTCGGCTTCGAGGCGTGAGATGGGGCCGGAGGCGTTGTCTTGGATGAGGCGGAGTTGGGCTTCACCTTCGCTGAAGGAGTTTTCGATGGCTTCGGTGGTCCGGTGGGTGCCGAGGCGGTAGGAGGCGTAGGATTCGATGTGGCCTTTGACGAAGAGGAGAGCGCGGGTGTTGCCGGGGCCGACGTGGGTGATGAGGGTGCGCTTTTTCTTCATGGGAGCGATTTCTTGAAGGCGGCGCTTGGTTTTGAGGAAGATGAGGCGGGTCATTTCGCCGTCATCGAGCACTTCTACGGGAAGGTTCGTAGCAACGGAGAGGCGATTGAGGACGACGTCGAGATTGGAGGCTTCGGAGAGGAGGTTGGTGGCGACCACGCGGGAGATTTGGTCGTGACCGGCGCCGAGTTCGCGGAGGGAGTCGAGGTAGCCGGAGAGGATTTCGGCGGCACGTTCGGTGGTCGTACGGGAAACGATTCCTCGGGAGAAGATATCGCGAGCGAGGGGGAGGGGTTGTTCGAGAAATTCGATGGGGGTGGGGTGGTCGGGGTTCGAGTAGTCGAGGATGAGCATGGAGACGGCGGAGGCGCCGAGGTGGATGGATGCGTGGATCGAGGGCACGGGGGAGTGCGATTCTGTCTGGTGAGTCTCCAATTCCATGCGGGCTTTAGAATAGCCTGACGGGGAGCCAGCGGCACGGTTTTTTGTGGAGAGGAAGGGGAGCATTGACAGGAATTGGCCATGGCACTAAGGATTCCACTCCCGCAGGGGAGATGGCGGCGTAGCCAAGTGGCCTAAGGCGCGAGTTTGCAAAACTTGTATTCGGCGGTTCGAATCCGCCCGCCGCCTCCAGTTTTGAAGCTAAGAATTTTGGTTCTCGATGTGGGGGAGGACTTCTTCCGGAGGAGGTTCTTCGAGGGGGGTGTTTTGCTCGGTGGCGGGTTTGGGAGATTTTTCGTCTGTCAGTTTTTGAACACCGAAAAACTCGAGGCCAAAGGGAAGGAGGATCGCCAAGAAGGCGAGAACAAATAGAAGTCGCGAATTCACCCTGCCGGTGATGCTAGTTCGAAATAATTGAATGTCTAGAGAGTTTGTTGTTAAAAATTTGTAAATATAACAATAGAGTTATCTTGTGTTTACGGGGCTATCATCTGGGTTAAGCGATATTTTGGGGATTTGGGATGAGGTTTGATGACAGATTCAAGAGTGCGATGTTGTGTGCCTGAGTTCGTTATTTTTTGTGGGAGAGGGTGGCGACGCATTCGAGGTGACGTGTTTGGGGAAAGAGGTCGAAGGGTTGGACTTTTTCGACTTGGTAGCCAGCTTGAGCGAGTTGTTGGAAGTCGCGCATCTGGGTGGCGGGGTTGCAGGAGACGTAGACGAGTTGTTGGGGTTGGAATTGGGCGAGTTGATTGAGGAAGCCTTCGGTGCAGCCTTTGCGGGGGGGGTCGATGACGAGAGCGGTTTGTTGGGGGGGGAATCTGATTTGGGAGAAAATTTCTTCGGCGGAGGCGGTGAGGATGGAGACGTTGGAGAGTTGGTTGAGTTCGGCGTTGCGACGGGCGAAGTCAGCAGAGGTTTCAGAGACTTCGACGCCGGCGACGGATTCGAATTTGGGGGCGAGCGAGAGGGCAAAGAGTCCGGAGCCGCAGTAGGCGTCGACGAGGAAGCGGCACTTGTTTTTTGAGGCTTCTTGGGCAACGTAGTCGACGAATTGGGGAAGGATGGCGGGGTTGTTTTGGAAGAAGTCGCCGGCGAGAAAGTGGAGGGTGAGTGTGCCGACGTTTTCGGAGATGACGGCGCGATGATTGGTTTCGACGCCGTCGGGATGAGAGCGGAGAAGGAGGGTGGCACCTTTTTTAAAGGAGGAGGCTTTTTGGAAGGTGTTTTTGCGGACGAGGGGGAGTTGAGCGTTGATGGCCTCGGCGGCGATGGGGCATTGGGGGACGTCGATGATGCGGTTGCGGGTGCCTTGGGCGAGGAAGCCGATGGCGTTGATTTTACCGTCGCGAGGGCGGTCGAAGTGGGGGGTGATTTTTGAGCGGTAGTGCCATTGGGCGGGTGAGGCGATGGGTGGAAGGACGGGGAGGTTGAGGCCAGCGAGGTGTTGGGCGAGTTCGGCGACTTGTTGGCGTTTCCACTCGAGTTGTTGGGGGTAGACCAGGTGTTGGTATTGGCAGCCGCCGCATTGGCCGAAGAGTTGGCAGCGAGGTTCGACGCGATGGGGAGAGGGTTCGAGGACTTCGAGGAGGTCGGCGTGAGAGCAGTTTGAGTCGTTGCGGTAGATGCGGGCACGAACGAGTTCGCCGGGAAGGGTGAAGGGGACGAAGATGGTCCATCCTTGAGAGTTTTGAGGTGTGTCGGGCAGGGTGTGGCGGGCGATGCCCTGGCCGAGGTTGGAGAGGGACGAGATGCGGAGGGTGAGCTCTTGGTGGTAGGGGAAGGGAAAGTCCTTGAACTTGCGAGGTGGGCGCACGGGAGGACTATTGGGGTTGGATGATGATGGGTTTTTCCTTTGCGTTCTCGTTTGCTTCTTCGTCGAAGGAGGAGAGGGGGATGATGGGAGCGGTGAGGTCGCGTTTGGAGGGAAGGTTTTCGGTGGGGTCTTGGACGTCCCAGCCGCCAACGTCGGTGATGGTTGCGGCGGCTTCGGTTTCGGAAAGGTCGGTGGATTCGACGGTTTGGGTGGCGATGACTTTGGTCTCGGTGGGAGATGTGGCGGGTGGGGTTTCGACTTTGGGTGGAGGGATGGATGGTCCTTCCCCGGTTTTTTCTTCGTCAGAGGGGGTTCCTTTGAAGAGGGAGCAGGAGGGCAAGAGGAGGGCGAGGGAGAGCCAGAGAGCTTGTTTCATGCAGGCTTGATGAGTGAGAGCGAGGCTGGTTAGGCGGCTTGTCGCTTTTTGCGGAGAAGCGGTGCTTTTTTGCCTTCGACGACGTCGCGGTTGATGGTGACGGAGTCGAGGTCGGTGCGGGAGGGGATTTCGAACATGACGTCGAGCATGATGCGTTCGAAGATGCTGCGGAGGGCCCGAGCGCCGGTGCCGCGTTTGACGGCTTCTTCTGCGAGGGCATCGAGTGCGTCGTCGTTGATTTTGAGGCGGACGCCATGCATGGCGAGTTGTTTGCCGTATTGTTTGACGAGAGCGTTGCGGGGTTCGGTGAGAATGCGGATGAGGTCTTCCTTGGAGAGTTTGTTGAGGGCAGAGTGGACGGGGAGGCGGCCGATGAATTCGGGGATGAGGCCAAAGTGGAGGAGGTCCTCGGGTTGGACGTTTTCGAGGATTTGTTTTTTGGTTTCTTCTTCTTCTGCGGCTGAGGTTTCGCGGAAGCCGAGGAAGTTGTCTCCGAGTCGGCGCCGGACGATGTCTTCCATGCCGACGAAGGCTCCGCCGCAGATGAAGAGGATTTTCTCGGTATTGACTTGGATGTATTCTTGTTGGGGGTGTTTGCGACCGCCTTGGGGGGGGACGTTGCAGGTGGTGCCTTCAAGAATTTTGAGGAGGGCTTGTTGGACTCCTTCTCCGGAGACGTCGCGTGTGATGGAGACGTTTTCGGTTTTGCGGCCAATTTTGTCGATTTCGTCGATGTAAATGATGCCTTGTTCGGCTTTTTCGACGTCAAAGTCGGAGGCTTGGAGGAGGCGGAGGATGATGTTTTCGACGTCTTCGCCGACGTAGCCGGCTTCGGTGAGGTTGGTGGCATCGACGATGCAGAAGGGGACGTCGAGGAGGCGGGCGAGGGTGCGAGCGAGGAGGGTTTTGCCTGAGCCGGTTGGTCCGAGGAGGAGGATGTTTGATTTTTCGACTTCGACATCTTCGAATTCTTCGGGGAGGCCATGGTCGTCGTGAAAGAGTCGCATGTAGTGGTTATGGACAGCGACGGAGAGGACTTTTTTGGCGTGGTGTTGGCCGATTACGAATTCCTCGAGTTGGTCGAGGAGAGAGCTGGGGCTGGGGATTTCGCGACCTGTTTGGGAGGTGAGGTGTTCGCGAGTTTCGCCGGAGAGTTCTTTATCAAGAATGGTGGAGCAGACTTCGATGCATTCGTTGCAGATGTAAACGCCAGGACCGGCGATCAGTTTTTTGACCTCTGAGTGGCTTTTGCCACAGAAGGAGCACATGGTGAGGTTGGAAGCGCGTGCCATGGATATGGTTTTGGTAAGGGTATTCAGTATGCCTCAAGCTGCTGAGATGTAAATATCAGAGGTCCGGCCGGGACCCAGTGACGGGGTGCGTCATGGGTTCGGTTAGTGACTGACTTTGAGTTGGTTTGAGAGGGTGTTACTCGGAGGCGAGGGCGGGGATTTCGGAGCGATTTTCGAGGACTTTGTCCACGAGTCCGTATGCAGCGGCTTCTTCTCCGGACATGTAGTTGTCGCGGTCGGCATCGGCTTCGACTTCTTCGACGGTTTTGCCGGTGTGGTGGGAGAGGACGTTGTTGAGGCGTCGTTTGAGGTTGTACATGAACTCGACGGTGCGTTCGACGTCGGAGGCCGTGCCTTGTGCTCCGCCGGAGACTTGGTGGATCATGACGTGGGAGTTGGGGAGGCAGAAGCGTTTGCCTTTGGTTCCGGCTGTGAGAAGGACGGCTCCCATGGAGGCGGCGATGCCGATGCAGTAGGTGTTTACGTCGCAGGTGATGAACTGCATGGTGTCGTAGATGGCGAGGCCAGCGGTGACGGAGCCGCCAGGGGAGTTGATGTAGATGTGGATGTCCTTTTTGGGATCCTGCATTTGGAGGAAGAGCATTTGGGCGATCACGGAATTGGCGACGAAGTCGTCGATACCGGTTCCGATGAAGATGATGCGGTCCTTGAGGAGCCGGGAGTAAATGTCAAAGGCTCGTTCTCCGCGACCGTCGGCTTCGATGACGGTGGGACCGTAATAATTATTGGATGGGGTCGCTGCTGAGGAGGTTGGGTTACTCATTGGATTCTGATTCATCTTCATTGGGCGCGAGTGCTTCAATTTCGGAAACGTTCGCGTGCTCCATGAGGAAGTCAATGGTCTTGCCGATCAGCAGTTGGTTGCGGAGGCCGTCGATGCGGCGTTCGCGTTGAAGTTGTTTGGCATAAGCCTTGGGTGTTTTGCCGGCCTGGTTGGCGAGACGATTGATGTGCTCGACGAGTTCAGGTTCAGTGACCTGGAGTTTTTCGGCTTGGGCGATCTCGCTGAGGAGGAATTGGGTTTTGAGGTTGTTGCGGGCGCGTTCGCCGGCGCTGGCGAAGATTTCTTCCTGGCGTTCGGCGAGTTCGTCTTCGCTGAGGCCTTGGGAGAGGGCTTGTTCGACGAGGCGGTCGGCTTGGCCCTGGGTTTCGGAGGTGAGGTATTCTTCGGGGAGTTCGAAGTCGACGGATTCGGTGAGTTGTTGGAGGAGGGTGTTTTCCTTGAATTGTTCTTTTTGGCGGGCGAGTTGGAAGTTCATCTGGTTTTTGATGGCTTCCTTGAGGTCGTCGATGGTGCTGCCGGGCATGAGTTTTTCGACGAGGGTTTCGTCGTCGGGGAGTTGTTCGGCTTTGAGTTCGTTGAGGGTGATGGTGAAGACGAGGTCCTTTCCGCGAAGTTCTTCGAGGGGGAAGTCTTCTTGAATGGGGACGGTGATTTCGCGGGTTTCGCCGATGGCTTGGCCTTCGAGTTGGTCGCCGAAGCCGGGGAGAAAGGATTCGGCGTCGACTTTGACCCAGTAGTTTTCTCCTTCGGCGAGTTGTTTCGCGTTTTCCTCGATTTGTTCGAGAAGGGGTTGGCCGTCGAGGGTGGAGGAGTAGTTGATGACGGCGATGTCGCCGAGGGCAGCGGGGCGGTCGGTGATTTCGGAAAATTCGGCGTGGCGTTGGCGGTGTTGAAGAAGCTCGCCGTCGATGAGTTCGTCGGTGACGTCGTGTTTGGGGATTTCGATATTGAGGCCTTTGTAATCGGGGAGGGTGAAGTCGGGAGCGAGGATGAGGGAAGCGGTGAGGCGGGCGCTGCCGTCGGTTGAGTGTTGCAGGCTGTCGGGGCGTTTGATGTCGATGACCTTGAGGTCTTTTTCCTGTTGGAAGGTTTCGCGGACGGCTTTGTCCATGAGGCGGCCGTCGAGTTCTTCGGTGAGGGCGGAGCCGAAGCGTTTTTCGATGACGGCTTTGGGAGCTTTGCCGGGACGGAAGCCGGGGATGCGGGCTTGTTTGGCGAAGAGTTGGAGGACGTTGTTGCGTTCTGCGACGACGACGTCGGAAGGGATGTCGACGTTGAGGATGGCTTGGCAATTCGGGAGTTTTTGGACCGATACGTTCATGATTTTGGGCCGGCCAACTCAACCGGCGGGGGCGGAAGCTGAGGCAAAACGGGGGGAAGGGGAAATCAAAAATGAAGCTGAAGGGCCCGAAAACGGGGGAATGGGGGCGAAGAGGGGTTGTTTAGAGTTCTTCTTCCTCGAATTCGCCGTCTTCGTTGGGGACGGGGGGAAGGAGGTCTTCGCGGAGGAGGAGCATTTCGAGGGAGAGGTCGGGGAGGAGGAGGACGTCGGTTTTGAGAAGGATGGAGGTTAGGGGGACGAGGCGGTCGAGTTCGGCGATGGAGCAGTGGACCATGGAGGTGGCGATGTCGCGGTCGATGAGTTCACGGTCGAAGACGTTGGTGACGCGGAAGACGAGTTGGGAGCGGTCGAAGTCGAATTCGAAGGCGCCGAGGGTGAGTTGTTTGTTGGCGCGCATGAGGAGTTCGAGG
>JBCCZX010000107.1:0-11225 GCA_039186735.1 Verrucomicrobiota bacterium
CACGCCCCTCCTCCACCGCCTCCACCACCTCCTCCAACTCCAACTGCCCCTCTTCCCCGATCCGGTAAACCGACACCCCCAACCCCTGCTCATTGCTCGCATACAAAAACGGCAAGCGCGGATGCACCACCAAATGCCGCGGCCCCGTCCCCTCCGGCGGACCCGCATCCTTCGGCTCCAACGCCCTCAACCGCCCCCGCTCCCCATCAAACGCATACTGATACAACGCATTCTCCCCCTTCACATACGGCACATACACAAACCGGTTATCCCGCGTCGTCATCACACAATGCGCCGTCTTCCGCCCCTCATCCAAACCAAACACCCGCTCCCCCCAACTCCCATCCTCCCCCAGCGCATAAACATCCACCTTCCCCTCCCGGTAATTGGCCCCCAATAAAAACCGCCGCCCCTCATCCACCTTCAAAAACGCATACGAACAATGCACCTCCCGCACCGCCAACTCCAACTCCTCCCCCAACCGCACCTCCGCCCCCAAAACCGCCTTTCCCTTCCCCTCCCGACCCGTCACATACAACACCGCCTCCTCCGGATGCCCCACAATCGTACTCCCCGCAAACCCCAACTCCACCCGCTCCTCCATCCGCAACTCCAACCCCTCCCCCTCCTCCAAAGCCTCCACCACCAACAACTCCCCCGTCTCCCGACTCGGCAAATACGCCCGAAACAACACCTCCTCCGCCACCCCAACCCCCGTCAAAAACACAAAACAAATCCCTCCCCCAACCCTCCCCAACCAACCCAACAAAAACCAGTCACGCATCCCACAATCCAACCACCGACCCCCAGAACCTCAATAGATTTCTTTGGAACGTTTGAGCCATCCTACGCCTGCCCGAGGGCGCGTGTCGACTTCGGGGTTAATGGGTGAATGATCATAGCGAGTTGAGCTCGCAGCGGGTCAGGCGTTAGGACCGATGACTTGTTCTGCATATTTTTTAGGCGGCTCATTTCCGTTGACTCCTCCAGCTCTCTCTCAGTCTCTCGTAATCGTTGTCATCAAGTGTGACCAATGACAATGCAACCCCTGAGAGCTCCGTATCCGGCAGGTGGAGAAGGACTCCTGACGCATGTCGATACGAGTAATCTGGATCAGACGTCCATGGATCACTTACCCCATACCGCGTTGATGTCCGTTGACCAAGAGCAGACACGAATCCATCGCCGTCGCGATCTACAGCAAAATAGATCACTGACCCCCAAGGAGTCTCGATTCCCTCCGCTCCGACCACAAGCTGCCTCTTTCGGCCAGAATGATCCTTTATTAGAAGGGGAAGATCCTCTCGGAGTCGTTCAACTATCGGCTGCGGATCAATAAGTTCACTGTCATCTATATACGTAATCCAGTCAGAGTCTTCCTGCAGGAGCTCATGCACGTAAAAGTTGAGCTGACCAGCACCGCTGAGTTGATCAAACCAAGCATAGGACGCCTCAAAATTGGATTCGTGCTCAAATTTCTTTGCGAGCATGAGCCCGGGCACGATTACACCAATTCCAGCAAAAACCGCCGACTGTGCGCGATGTCTCTTGGCGAAAATTGAACCACCTAGGCCAGCAATTGTTGCGATACCAGAAACGACCAAAGCAGGGATTGAGAGTATCGCGATAGCAAGCTCTGCGAGGCTAAACTCAGGTCCCGTGCTACCGCGCATCGTCTGGCTTGCCACACCGACCAGTGTAGCCGCTACCACAAGAATCAGAGCAGCGTATTTCATCAGCAGAACGGTTTAATTAGTCCGAGCACTATTGCGACCAGCCAACCCGTCAACGCTCGAAATCTGATTGAATTTTCAACTTAAAATATTCTTAAAGAGTGATTTATGAGAATAACAAGAAATGAGACAGATAGCGCAACTTCCTTGATGTTTATGTTAACTTGATTGCTGGAACACTTAACCAAGCGATCCAAATAGCCTGTATCAGGAGGTTTTCAAAATACGTCAACCAACCAACTCCCTCGGAACGCGAATTGCGCCTCTCGAGGCGAGTTTCAGAGCGCATCAACCGAGGAGACAAACTCTCATACAAAGCCCGCAAAACTCGTTTGCTTTGTCGACCCTCGAAACCGTCCATATCAAAAGCCCACCTCGATCTCCCGAAACCTCGACGTCACACCGATCCACAACTCCTGCCAAAAGCTCGAACTGCCCACCAGAGAGTCATCATCCTAAGGAGTGCTCGTTGAAACACTTTGAAAACTTCTGGATTCGAGACTTCTGATTCTCGACTCTCGCGGGCGTGACCCAAAACGACCTCGAAACCCAACTCCTCCGCCTCGACGGCAAACCCTACCCCGCCTACAAGGACCTCCGCGGCCGCTACGACTTCGGCCAATACACCCTCGCCATCGACCACGTCCAGGGCGACCCCTTCGCCGCCCCCTCCCGCCTCTCCATCCACATCGACCACCACAACTCCGGCCTCCCCGATTCCCTCTTCTCCAACCCCGCCCGCCGCACCGGCACCGAAAACTACCTCCTCCACGCCTTCCACGCCGCCTGCGCCAAAACCAAAGAAAAACTCGGCTCCGGCAAATCCGGTCTCCTCGCCATCGACCGCCCCGGCCAACAACTCCTCCAACGCACCGCCGTCGAAATTCTCTCCTCCAAAACCATCGTCCGCTTCTCCGCCGGACTCCCAGCCAACGGCCGCCGCATCCAGGGCCGCTCCGCTGCCACCCTCCTCACCGAACTCATCCCCGCCCTCACCCAACGCACCCTCTTCTACTCCAACCTTATCCCCGACAAAATCCAGTCCTTCGCCGACGCCGCCGAAGACGCCCACCACGCCCGCGAACAACTTGCTACCAAAAACCTCGTAGCCTTCATCGCCAACGATGCCATCCTCCCCCGCGCCTCCGGCATCGACGACAAACCCATGGCCCACGCCATCCCCTTCCAATCCCCCGAAAGCTTCCAAGTCACCCTCGACCTCCCTCACGCCGGCCCCGTCACCGGCATGGGCATCCCCGAGGGCATCACCCTCATCGTCGGCGGCGGCTACCACGGCAAATCCACCCTCCTCAACGCCCTCGAACGCGGCATCTACAACCACCGCCCCGACGACGGACGCCAACTCGTCATCACCCGCCCCGACGCCGTCAAAGTCCGCGCCGAAGACGGCCGCTCCGTCACCGGCACCGACCTCTCCCCCTTCATCAACAACCTCCCCGGCGGCAAATCAACCTCCTCCTTCACCACCGAAAACGCCTCCGGCTCCACCTCCCAGGCCGCCAACATCATCGAAGCCCTCGAATCCGGCTCCCGCCTCCTCCTCCTCGACGAAGACATCTCCGCCACCAACTTCCTCATCCGCGACCACCGCATGCAACAACTCATCGCCCCCGACAAAGAACCCATCACCCCCTTCGTCCAACGCATCACTGAAATCTACGAGAAACACCGTATCTCCACCATCCTCGTCCTCGGTGGCTCCGGCGACTACTTCGAACCCGCCCACCACATCATCGCCATGGACAACTACCTCCCCCTGGACCTCACCCAACAAGCCAAAGCCATCACCCAACAAAACCCCCTCGGCGAAGCCGCAAATCCCAATCTGAAATCTGAGATCATAAATCTGAAATCCAACCACCGCATTCCCAACCCCGATTCCATCTCCCCCTTCAAGGACGCTCCTGCCTACCGCGGCTCCAAGCCACGCGGCGGTGACCGCGGATACCGTGGCCGGGCCGGTAGGGATGCCTCGCCGAGGCGTCCGCAAGAATCCCGCCCCCCCCGCAAAAACATCAAAGCCCACGACACCCGCTCCCTCACCTTCGGCACCGCCGAAATCGACCTCTCCCTCGTCTCCCAAATCCTCGACCCCTCCCAAGTCCGCACCCTCGGCGCCGCCCTCGCCTACGCCAAGGAACACAACCTCCTCAACCAACCCATCCCCGACCTCGCCCAAGAACTCTGCCACATCATCTCCGAAAAAGGCCTCTCCCACCTCGGCACCAACGACCTCGCCCAAATCCGCCCCCACGACCTCTGCGCCACCCTCAACAGACTCAGAACTTTAAAGCTCCAATAAATCCTTTTGTGATTTTTGGGCATTCTGTGGCTACCTTCCCAAAGAACCATGGCCCACAACATCCTCGGCACCGCCCTCGCCACCTGCTCCACCAACCCCATGACCGGATTCTTCCGCGACGGCTGCTGCAACACCACCGCCAACGACACCGGCATGCACACCGTCTGCGCCGTCATGACCGAAGAGTTCCTCACCTACTCCAAGGCCATGGGCAACGACCTCTCCACCCCCCGCCCCGAATTCCAATTCCCCGGCCTCAACCCCGGCGACCGCTGGTGCGTCTGCCTCGGCCGCTGGCTCGAAGCCCTCGAAGGCAACTGCGCACCCCCCGTCGTCCTCGAAGCCACCCACGCCTCCGTCACCGAATTCATCGACCTCGAAACCCTTCAACAATACGCTGCCAACTAAATTTCCGGAGCTGCGTTGGTCACAACGCGGTCCTCCTACGCCAAACAAAATCTCGACTCAGCATTCCCGATTCTGAACCCTCCCCCCGCTGTGTCCTCCGAAGCATTCACCAACTTCGCCCTCGCTTTCCTCTCCATCCTCCTGGAAGGCGCCCCCTTCATCCTCCTCGGCACCGTCTTCTCCGGCTTCCTCGGCGTCTACCTCCCTTCCGGCGCCATGGAGAAGATCCTCCCGAAAAACAAAACCGCCGCCATCCTCATCTCCGGACTCCTCGGCCTCATCCTTCCCGTCTGCGAATGCGCCGTCGTCCCCGTCATCCGAAGGCTCGTCGCCAAAGGCCTCCCCCTCTCCTGCGCCCTCACCTACATGCTCGCCGCCCCCATCGTCAACCCCATCACCCTCCTCTCCACCTGGAACGCCTTCCCCGACCTCGAAACCTTCCCCGACCGCACCGCCTTCTTCACCTGGTCTCGCCTCGGCCTCGGCTACCTCTCCGCCATCATCGTCGGCCTCCTCGTCCTCCGCATCCCCTTCGATAAAATCCTCAAACCCCACATCCTCAAAAAACCAGAACGGAGCGCGGAGCACCAGCTCCGCACCAACCACAATCACGACCACCAAGACACTCATCATCACTCCTCTTGCGACCACCATCACGACGCTGAGCATTCTCACCACCACGAGTCGGAATCTCAACTTCACGAACACGTGGTGAGTAAAGAAACCCAACAATCCCTCAACCGTCTCGTCCTCGCCATGCGGGCCGCCCTGAAGGACTTCACCGACGTCGGCGTCTACTTCACCATCGGCGTCATCATCACCGCCCTCTTCAATGTCGGCATCGCCCCCGGCGCCGAATGGCTCGAATCGATGGAAGGCTCCACCTTCGCCCAAACCAGCGCCTTCATGCTCCTCGCCTTCCTCCTCTCCCTCTGCTCCACCTCCGACGCCTTCATTGCCGCCACCCTCGCCCCCCCTCCCGGCGCCCGCACCGCCGCCCGCCTCGCCTTCCTCGTCTTCGGACCCATGATGGACGTCAAACTCATCTTCCTCTACTCCACCCTCATGAAACCCAAATTCATAGCCTCCCTCGCCCTCGGCCTTTTCCTCTTCATCGGCCTCACCGCCATCGCCTGGACCACTCTCATGGCACCGGTTTAGGCCGTTGATCAGAGGGAAGAGCCGCGCTGCCGAGCCCCTTTCAAACGACCTCTAAACCTTCGTCAAAATATGATGCAGCCCCTTCGCGTAAAACAAAATCGAGACACCCTGCACCACTCCGAGCCAACGCATCAACCCGCGCCCTTCCCCTCCCATCCCTCCTCCGAACCCTCCAAATCCCCGGTTCCAAAACTCCACCACTGCCGGCTCCCACCCCCCACTCCAGAACCCGAACACAGACAACCCGTTCACAAACAGCGCCAACAACAAAGCCACCAGCGGAACTAACAACCAAACCAACGACAACCCCGCAGCCAGCCCCAGAATCTTCCCTGCTCTGCCATAACGCGCCCGCCTCACCGCGAAAGAACGCTTGTCAGCTCGACCCGCAATCACTGCAGCCAACAGCCCCCCTCCTGAAACCAGCGCCAAGGGAATCCCCCAAAACCAAACCGGATTCCAAAAAGCCAACGCCCCCAAACCCACCACCAATAACACCAGCAACAAGACACTCAACAACGTAAACAACGGCCCCCAGCGCCGACTATAAAACCAACCCAATCGCTCCCGGTATTCCGGCAAGCCACCACTCCTCGTAGGCCGCGGCGGGACCTCGCCTCGCGCCACCGCAAAAGCCGCCAAAGCCCCCCAATTCGACTCCTGTATCGCCGCCCCGTGCCCGCCCACCACATACTCCTGCGACCAAACCCGCTCACCCGCCTCAAAAGAAACTACCCCTGCTCCTCCAAGACTGTGCCCCACCAATCGCCGCAAAGGTGCAAACACCTCAGCCGCCCTCGGAAAAATCGACACCACCCAATCGGCCGTCGCCGCAAAATTCATCACATAACTCACCCGCCCCTCCTCCAAGAGACCCGACCAATCATAAGCACTACTCACCACACTTCCCGCAAACGCAATTCGCTCAAACTTCACCTCGTGATAAGACTCCAGGGCCTGCGCCACCAGATACGTCCCATGACTATGCCCCACGTAAGAAAAACGGGCATTGGGATAACGCCTTCTCGCCTCCACATACTCATCCATCAACCAATGAATCTTCTTCCGACGAGCCTCTGGACGCAAAAACTCCAGCATCGAGAAAAAGCCATAACTGCTCGTCTCCACCGCCACCTTCTCTGCACTCCCCTCCGGCTTCTCCTCCTCAAAATAACGGCGCGCCAACGCCGCAATCTTCTGCGTCCAATGCCCCTCGTCCCGGATACCGTGAATCACAAATACCATCCTCGTCACCTCCGGGTCTACGGGGAGCGGCGGATCATCCGTCACCAACACCCCTTCGCCTCTCACCGCAACATCAGGACAGATCGCATCCGTCAAAATGCGTGCCCTCTCCTCTCCATAATCTGGATCCTCCACATTCATAATCTCGGCATGATTCGAATAAGGCACCTGCCGATAATCCACTTCCCCCTTTGCCACCACCTCATCCACCATATCCCGCCAAGAGACAATTTCATCCACCGAACCCAACAAAGTCACCGTCTCCAGATGCGCACACTCACACTCCAACCACCGCAAACGCAACCTCACCAAAAAAGGTGAACCCCGACGAATCTGAAACACCCACAACCGGGGCACCTTCTTGCGCAACAACCACCCCGTCCGATCGGCCGCATCCTGCAACCAACCTCCCAACTCCGTTCCCAAGGACCACAACCACTTGTCCAGCATCGACAAATGATGAGACACCTCCCAACCGCGCGTCATCGGAGCAATCCCCACCAACCGCACCCGCACCCCCTCTAGGAACAACCGCTCTTGCAAATCCAAACAAACCGACTGTGCCAACACCCCTCCCGCACTATGACCCGCCAAAACAATCGTCTTCAACTGGCCCCCCGCTGCGCGTGCCCGCGTATCCACCACTCCAGCCAACTCCTCACTGAGCTCCTGCAAATCTACGAAATCAAAGGTCCCCAACGGCAACTCCGGCACCAACAACTCCGCCGCATTCAACCTCTCCAACAAACGCGTTCGCAACGGCGCCAACATCCGGGCATTCAAGTTCATGCCATGAAGCAACAACACAATCGTCTCTGGCCCTGCCCGCTCCACACTCTCCTCCCAACTTCTGACCTGCATCTTCGGGAAACTCATCCTCTCACCTCCTTTCACTCACAAACCTTCTCAATTCCTCCATCATCTCACCAAAGAAGGGATTCGCTTTCTCCAACTCCTCCCCATTGGCAGGATCACACACCGGCTCCTTCAACACCACACTCGCATGCGCCACCTCCGCAGCCTTCTCCATTCGGAACAAAGAAAAATCACCGACCACACACACCTGCTCTAGCTCCTCAATTCCCTCCAGATTCGCCGTGGTATCCGCCTCCGAATGAGCCGCAAAAATCCGCTTCGGAAAGGGATAATCCCGGTCAAAACCATCCAGCAACGCATCCGTCTCCCGTATCAACTTCGCCAGCTCATGCGCCCCGTCCAAATCCATATGCGCATAACGAAACGGATTCCGCCCAATCAACGGCTTCTGCCTCTCCAGCAACGTATCGAAAATCCCCAACAACAACAAACGCTCCTTCAAATCCCCCACAAACCCTCCCCGCTTATCCATCAAATCCAAAGCCGCCGAAAACAAATACACCTCCCCCTTGATACGCGCATTCTGACTCGCCGCTTGCAGCGACAACACCCCGCCTGTTGAGAGCCCCCCCACCGAAACCCGGCGCCCCCCCGCTGAAGCCTCCCGCACCGCCCACGACACATTCTTCTTCCACTCCGCCAGCGTCACCCCCTCCATCCCCCGCGGCTCCTTCAACCCATGACCCTGCAAAAGCGGCAAATACACATCATAACCCAGCTCCTCGAAAAAAGACTCTCCAATCGCCGTCAAAAAATAGGGCGAATCCGTCAACCCATGCACTAACACCACCGCCTGCTCCGCACGCTCCTCATGCACCAACATCTTCGGCTCGCAACCCGGCCGCAAACCCTCCTTCTCAAAGTATGAAAACTCCCGCAAATAAGCATCCCAAGGGAACTAGGCAAAAGACATAACACCCAAGAACAAGTCTCGTTCTCGCAACAATCACAAGCTTCGAATCAGGCAATAGAGATAACCATTTCTTGAACAAAAACCTATCTTACAAATTGCCACTCTCCGAATAAATCGATAGCAAGGACCATGGGACACAACTTACGCTACCTCGCCGTCCACGGACTGGGTGACCAACGCGGCCACGACTGGCATGGACCTTGGAAATCCAGCATCGAAAACCCCTTCGCCTCCTTCGCCCTCGGCAACAAAACCCCCGCACTCGAAGCCGAAACCTACGAATACGATCACATCTTCCAAAACCTCGACCTCTCTCTCGGAGAAACCACCCGTGCCCTTACCCGCCTCGTCGGCAGTGGCATCACCTCTGGCTTCGACTCCATCGCCGACTGGCTCCGCGGCAGCTCCCGCTCCCGCAGCAACGAACGTAGTCTCGACCAAACCATCCGCTGGACCGCAGGCTACGTTGTCGCCTGGCTCGAAGACGAAGGCTTCCGCTCACAAACCCGCCAGGACATCCAAGCCAAACTCAAACAACACCGCCCCCAAATCCTCCTCGCTCACAGCCTCGGCAGCCTCGTCACCTACGACGCCCTCACCCACCCCTCCACCGCGCGTGACCCCGAACTCTAGGACATCATGGCTAGTATGATCTACCTCGTCTTCGGCTCCCAGATCGGCAACCCCTTCGTTAAAAAAAACCTCGTCCCCGGCCGGAGGCTCCACGTCCCCGGCAGCATCAGGCACTTCATCCACCTCTTCAACGACCACGACAAAGTCCTCACCAACCGCATCCGCATCCGCGACCCGCGCTTCATCGAACTCAACACCTACTTCGATCACCGGTGCCACAACCTCCACCACTGCCCCGAAGGCTACTTCGAACACCCCGCCACCATCCAACACCTCTGGGAACCCGTCGCTCGCCAGCTTGCAGCCCGCCGCCGCTCCACGTCCACCACCGGACCTCGCCCCCTCAAACTATCCTCCCTCTCCAAACTCACCCAACCCCGCAAGCGCCCCCCCGCCCGCAAGCGCGCCTTCCTCGTCGGCATCAATGACTACCCCAATCCCGCCGACCGTCTTGAAGGCTGCGTCAACGACGTCTTCCTCGTCAGCTCCGTCCTCCAGGAATGCGGATTCCCAGCCAACCACATCCGCGTCCTCCTCGACGAACGCGCCACCACACCCAACATCCTCACCCGCATCGAATGGCTCCTCGAAGACGCCCGCCCCGGCGATCAACTCGTCTTCTACTTCAGCGGCCACGGCGCCCGCTCCCCCAAATACAATGCCGACATGGCCATCGAAGGCTACGAAGAACGACTCGTCACCCACGACTTCGACTGGTCCGACGAAACCGGCATCACCGACCAAATGATCAACGGCCTCTACTCGCAACTCCCCTATGGCGTCCACCTCACCTTCATTTTCGACTGCTGCCACTCCGGGGGCATGCACCGCAATGGCACCTCGCGCATCCGCGGCCTCAACCCGCCCGACGACATCCGTCACCGCGCTATGCAATGGGACACCCAAAAGAAAATCTGGGTCCCCCGCGCACCTCAGGCCATCATGCAGGACTTCTCCAAAAACGACCAACTCAACCGTCAATTCATGGGACAAGACCTCTGCACCTTCCGCCTCGGATGCGACATCGAACAACGCGCCATCCCCCAGAAAGACTACACCCGCCTCAAGAAAGCGAGCCCCTCCGACGACGACTTCCCCTTCCTCCCCGTCATCATCTACGCCTGCAAAGACAGCGAATACGCCTACGAATACCGGCACGGAGTCGAAAGCTTCGGAGCCTTCTCCTACGTCATGGCCGCAACCCTGCGCAAACAAGGAGCCATCTCCTACAACGAACTCGTTGCCGAAACCCGGCGCATCCTCGAAAAAGAACTCGGCCTCACCCAAACCCCCGACTGCCTAGGCCCCTCTCAAATCCTCAGCAGCAACATTCCCCACATCGACTGACACACCCTCAGCCCCCTGCTCATTATGAAAATCTCCTCCCGTATCGAAAAAGAACCCGAGTCCGGGTACCATGTCATCCCCGTCCCCGAAAAGATCGCCAACGAACTCAAAGCCGCCGGCCACAAACGCATCCTCCTCACCATCGACCACACCATCCATCGCCGCGCCCTCATGAATACCGCCCTCGGTGACCACTTCATCATCTTCGGCAAAAACGCCCTTCAACAACATCACCTCAAACTCGGCGATCCCGTCACCGCTCAACTCACTACCGACCCCAACCCCGACGCCATCGACATCCCTCCCGAACTCGAAGAAGCCCTCCACCAAGACGAACCCGCTCTCACCCGATGGAACACCTTCACCCCCGGCAAACAACGCTCCCTCTGCCACCACGTCACCTCCGCCAAGCGCCCCGAAACCCGCGCCCGCCGCGCCGTCGAACTCACCGAAAAAATCCGCACCCACACCCTCCACACCGACAAAAAATAACCCCACCCACGCCACCCCCCAAGGCAACCCCACACCCACACGGGACGGACCCCGGGCGTCCGCGCGCCCCCCCCAAACCCCCCCCCCGCGCCAC
>JBCCZX010000108.1:0-11149 GCA_039186735.1 Verrucomicrobiota bacterium
ATCGGAGCGCGCAGCACCAGCTCCGCCCAAAACCCGAATCAAAACATCACCACAAACCTCAACCACAACCCAAGCACCGCTCCCTTGCGCCCGCGAACTTCGAAGCCTTGGCGAAGTAGGCTCCGGGCGAAGCCATGACCAAGAACCTTGCAAAATCCAAACACCACCCCGCAAAAAAAGAATCCAATCCATCCCATCCATCCTGGTCCAAAGAGAATCAAAAAAAACTCTGCGTCTCCGCGTCTCTGCGCGAGGCAAAACCCACAACCCACAACCCACAACACACAACACACAACCCACAACACACAACCCAAGCTTTGCGCCTTAGCGTCTTAGCGCGAGACAGACACCACCCTTCAAAGAGAAAATCTGCGTCCAATCCGCGTCAATCTGCGTGGCAAAAAAATTTCCTCATTCCACCCACATCTCCCTGATTCTCAAAAAACCTCACCGCAGTATTTCCAGTATCCGAAACATCGACAATCACCTCGCCAGCAAACCCGATTCAGCATAACTATCGAATCGAAACAATGCGCCCTCTCACCTTCACTCTCCTCACCCTCCTCGCCACCACTTCCCTCCTTTCCGCCCAAATCAAGCACGGCACCATCGAGGTCACCCAGACCTCCACCAGCACAAACGCCCCTCCCGCCACCATGGAGTTTACCCCGGGCAGCTCCAATGCTTTCGAAATCTCGATCAACACCCCCTTCAACCGTGGCGACTACGGACTCGGCCTCGCCGGTTTTGATGCCAGCGACGGCGTTCTCCTCACCAGCCCTGCCGAACACACCCGAATCCAGCCCGGCGAATCCGAGTTCCAAGCCACCACCAGCGCCGACATCACCACCTCCAATTCCTACTCCATCGCCCTCCACAAAACTCCCGACGGCAGTGAGGGGAACCTCAACGCCTCCTTCGCCTGGTTTCCCTACGGTATCTTCTACGGAGCCCACACCATCGGACCGGACAACGGCGAAACCATGTCCCTCAATTCGAGTTTCCTTTCGCTAGGAACCGCACCCGGCGCAAATATTCACGTCATCGACGACCCCACCACCGACGGCATCTTCACTGTCGACCTCACTGACTTCGGCCGCTCCTCCGCCAACGGCATCCTCCTCACCAACGGTGGAGAAAATGAAGACAACTTTGCCATCAGTGAGGCCAACTCCGACGGCACCTTCACCGTCTACTGCCATGACAACGGCACCGATGGTCAAACCTACGAACAAGACCGTATCAGCTTCGTCTACCTTCAGCCTTCAGAAATTGGCACGGGGGGGCTAACCGCCCTTGGCCGCGTCAATAGCGATGCCTCCCTTGATGTCTCCAGCGACAACTTCACCGTCACCAAGGGCGGCACCGGCGAATGGTTCCTCACCATCCCCGCCCACAGCCCCTCCTCCGGCACCCTCATCGTCACTCCCGCTGCCGAGGCCAATGCCGGCTTCGGCTACGACAACTTCGTCACCTCCCAGTGGGACCCTGCCAACCAGCGCTGGTCCATCAAAAGCTGGGATCTCAAGGGTTCCGGGACCCCAGCCGCTCCCCAGGACAGCGCCAGCGGCGGCGAAGCCCTCTTCAACTTCGCCTTCATCGCCTCAAACGTCATCGACGAGGCCTCTGAAAACAGCCTGAACTCCTCCTTCTTCAACTCCCGCGACGGAGCCACCCTCACCTTCGATCCCTCCCTCTCTGGCGAAACGATTTCCTTCAGCTTCGATCCCCTGATTTTTGACAAAGACCTCAATATTGATGCTTCAAATCTCCCTCTCGGTCTCACCATTGAGGCTGACCAAAATGATCGCGCCATCGAAATCAACTCCGGCCACACCGTCACTCTCGACTCCCTCACCATCACTGGCGGAGACCTCGCCGGCTCCAGCGGCGGCATCCTCAACAACGGCGACCTCACTCTTCAAAACTGCACTCTCTCTAACAACACCGCCACCAGCGGCGGAGGCATCCTCAACAACGGCAACCTCACCCTTCTGAATTGCACTTTTTCCGACAACACCGCCACCACCGGCGGTGGCCTCGCAAATCTAGACCCCGCCACCTGCATCATCGACTCCTGCACTTTCAGCCAAAATACCGCTACTGGTAGAGGTGGAGCCATCTTCGCCCAAGGCACCGTCACCCTCAACAACACCACCATCTCCGAGAACACCGCAGGCACTTCTGGCGGAGGACTCCTCGTCGAAAGCATCATCATTCTCGGTGGCGATGGCACCGCCGACCTCACCCTCCAAAACACCCTCATCGCCAACAACACCGCCCCCGCCGACCCCGACATCACTCGCAGTAGCGGAGGCGGCCTCCCCAATCTCACCCTCCAGGGCATCAACCTCATCGGCGACAACACCGGGTCCGGCGTTTCCGCCTCGCCCGGCCTCATCGGCACCAGCGCAGACCCTGTCGACCCCCTCCTCGCTCCTCTCAGCCACTACGGCGGCCCCACCCAAACCATGCACCCCTGCGCCAACTCCCCCGCCCTCATCCCCAGCCCCACCACCACCCGCACCGACCAACGCGGCTTCACCCTCACCGGCCTCCCGACGATTGGTTCCATCAAAGTCCCCTCCTCCACCCAAGTCACCAACGAAGCCACCCTCCGAGCCGAACTCGCCAACGCTCCTTCCTCAAAAGGAAAAGTCATCACTTTCGCCTCCGCTCTCGACGGCCAAACTCTCACCCTCACTGGCGGCCAACTCCTCATCCCCTCCCTCACCAACGGCCTCTTCATCGACGCCTCCACCCTCCCCAACGGCCTCACCATTGATGCCAACGGCCAAGTCACCAACCACCGCGTCCTCGAAATCCAACCCAACTCTACCTCCGCTCTCCACAGCCTCAGCCTCACCGGTGGAAAGGCTGCAAATGGCAGCAACGGTGGAAAGGGCGAAGATGGCGGCGGCATTCTGGTAGATTCCAACAGCCACCTCACCCTCACGGCCTGCACCGTCAGCAGCAACCAAACTGGCAATGGCGGCAACAGCAGCAGCAACAGCGACGGTGGCAACGGGGGTGACGGGGGTGGGATTAGCGTCAGCCCCAACAGCTCCCTCACCCTCACGGCCTGCACCGTTAGCAACAACCGAACAGGGAACGGGGGCAACAGCGGCGTCTTCAGCAAGGCCGGCGACAGCGGCTTAGGGGGTGGAATCCTTGTCTCCACAAATACGAACCTCACCCTCACGGCCTGCACCATCAGCAATAATCAAACAGGGAACGGGGGCAAAAGCGAAGATGAATTAGAAAACGGCAGCGGGGGTGACGGGGGTGGCATTTTATACTTAGGTTCGAAGATGGACATTTTGCACTGCACCATTGTAGACAACGTCGCGAGCGACTCCGGTAGTGGCGGCGGAATCTCCTACATCAATCCAAGAGTCACCTTGACCACCTCAATTGTCGCCAACAACTATGGAAAGTTCGGCAGCGACATCTACCAAAGATTCTCTTCGGCTGGCGATGTTATCACAGGTGCCGAAAGCTATGTCGGGGACCTGAGCGGATGGGCTTACACCTCCGCACCCACCACTGGCGGAAACATCAATCTCTCCCCCCTCGGCCACTACGGCGGCCCCACCCAGACCATGATTCCCCTCCCCGGCTCTCCTGCCATCGACGCTGCTACCACATCCACCGTAACAACTGACCAACGCGGCTTCTCGCGCCCTCTCGACGGCGACAACAACGGCACCGCCATCCCCGACATCGGCGCCACCGAAGCCCCCAATTGGGCCAACCTCTCTCCCTTCGACATCGCCTGGCTATTCCAGACCGACATCGATGGCGACGGCAACCCCTGGGGACTCGAAACCGCCCTCGGCAGCGACCCCGATACCCCTGACACCCTCAACGACCTCAACATTCCCGCCTTCGATTTTAATGGAGACGCCGTCTTCCAATTCGGCCGCAACATCACCGACGCTCCTCCTGGAGTCACCCTCCGCCTCAAGCGTTCTCTCAACCTCAGCCCCGGCAGCTTCCAGGAACTCTTCTCTATCACCTACGGCGACCCGTCGGACAGTCACATCCTCACCGATCCGAATGACGGCCTCTTCCTACTTCCCTCCAACCCCAACATCACTTTCACCGACACCGACTCCCCCACTCCCAAAGCCTTCTACCGCCTCGAAGCCGACTACACCCCACCCGCCCCGTAATCCCCTCAGAGGTAGTCTGAAAACCCCTCAAAAACAACACAGACTCCAGCCGCACCGCCCAAGCTCTGCGTCTCCGCATCCCCGCTCAATGCAAAAAGCCTCCCACCGAATCCAATCATTCCTTCCTAAAAAAAATCCTTCGCGCCTTCGTGCGATGCAAAAACACATCACCCAACCCACAACAAAAAAGTCAATCCCATCCACCCTATCCATCCCATCCATCCTGGTCCAAAAAGGATCAAAAAAAACTCTGCGTCTCCGCGTCTCTGCGCGAGGCAAAACACACAGAACCCAAACCCAAACCCAAACCCATAACCACAACCACAACCCAAGCTTCGCGCCTTAGCGTCTTCGCGCGAGACAAACACCACCCTACAAAGAGAAAATCTGCGCCCAATCCGCGTCAATCTGCGTGGCGAAAAAGCTCACTCCACCCACCCCTTCGCCCTCTCCACCGCCCGCTTCCACGCCGCCATCCTCTCTTCACTCCCAAAATCTCCCTTCGGCTCAAACGTCTTCTCCACCGCCCACTGCCGCGCAATCTCTTCCTTGCTCCCCCAAACTCCCACCGCCAAGCCCGCCAAATACGCCGCCCCCAAACCCGTTGTCTCCGTCACTCCCGGCCGCACCACTTCTCTTTCCAACAAGTCCGCCTGAAACTGCATCAGCAACTCACTCGACGTCGCTCCCCCATCCACCCGCAACTCCTGCAACGGCAACCCACTGTCCGCCACCATGCACTCCACCAGCTCTGCACTCTGAAACGCAATCGACTCCAACGCAGCCCGACAAAAGTGCCCCTTCGTCGTCCCCCGCGTCATCCCCACTGCTAAGCCCCGCGCAAACGGATCCCAATGCGGCGCGCCCAAGCCCGCAAACGCAGGCACCAAATACATTCCCCCGTTGTCCTCCACCGTCGCCGCCACCTCGTTCACTTCCTCCGAAGTCGAAATCATCCCGAGTCCATCCCGCAACCACTGAACCACCGCTCCCCCGATGAAAACCGAACCCTCCAAGGCATACTCCCGCTTTCCATCGACCTCCCACGCGACCGTGGTCAGCAAATTGTTCTCCGACTTCACAGCCTCCTCCCCCGTGTTCATCAAAAGGAAACAACCCGTTCCATAAGTATTCTTCGCCATCCCCGCCTCAAAACACGCCTGCCCAAACAAGGCCGCATGCTGATCGCCCGCCACCCCCGCAATCGCAATCCCCTCCTCCGTCTCCCCATAAACCTCACTACACGACTTCACCTCCGGCAGCATCGCCAAGGGTATCTCTAGTAGCTCACACAACTCCTCATCCCACACTCCCGTCTCCAGATTCATCAACAGAGTCCGCGACGCATTCGTCACATCCGTCGCATGCACCCGCCCCCCCGTCAGCTTCCAAATCAACAACGAATCCACCGTCCCGAAACACAACTCCCCTCGTTCTGCCCGCTCGCGTGCCCCCTCCACATGATCCAAAATCCATCGCAACTTCGTTCCCGAAAAATACGGATCCAATCGCAACCCTGTCTTCTCCACAAACCGCTCCTCCAACCCTTTTCCCTTCATCTCCCCACAAAACCCCGCCGTCCTTCTGTCTTGCCACACAATCGCCCGATGCACCGGCTCCCCAGTCGCCCGGTCCCACACCACCGTCGTCTCCCGCTGATTGGTAATCCCCATCCCCGCCACCTTACGACCATCCAACTGCCCCAGCACATCCCGCAAAGTCCCCTCCTGACTCGTCCAAATCTCCTCCGCATCATGCTCCACCCACCCCGGCTGCGGAAAATGCTGCGTAAACTCCTGCTGCGAAACCGCCACCACCTTCCCCTCCCGATCGAAGGCCAAAGTCCGCGAACTCGTCGTCCCCTGATCCAAGGCCAAAATCACCTCATCACTCATCCCAGAACCCTATCACAACGCACGGCGCTTCCTCGCCCCGAAAATCGACAAGAAAGAAGAACGACCCTTTCCTCGTTCTGAGCTTCACTCGACCGCGAGACAAAACAACTTTCAACCATGAAGAAAATCCTCGTCCTCTCCTCTCTCTTTCTCACCACCTTTTTCCTCCAGCTCATGGGCGCCGAAATCCAGCCTCTTGATGAACTGCAAATCACCGAAAAACGTTTCGCCACCGTCGAAGCCCGCACCGACCACGGTAAATTTTCCTACCACCTAGACAACTCAGGCAAGCGCGATGTCTCCGCGGCTCTTCAAGAAATCTTCACTCGCCTCCAATCCCTCGAAGACACCTCCGTCTCCCTCACCTTCCTCCCCGGCGTCTACTTCATTGACCAGCCCATCGACATCAAACTCGTCAGCCTCGAGATGCGCGGCACTGGTCACGGCGGCCTCGACGTTCACGGCATGAACCTTAAGAGCGGCACGATCTTTCGCTTTGGAAAAAACACCGGACCCAACTGCCTCACCTTCCATCGCGCCCGCCACCAGAGATCATTTCCCGCCGGCGAAACCCCCTGGAAATTCCAGAACAGCAAAGTCTCTCTCGAAGGCCTCACCTTCATGGGACACAACAACACCGGGGTCGACACGGCCGCCGGATACAGCCGCATGCGAGGCGACGAACCCAACTTCCGTGGTCTCCACTGGTTCCCCGCCAAGGACCGATATCAGGATCCCGAAAAAGAAGGACAGCGCGCCCTGGTCTTTCCTGCCGGTTGGAAAAACGAACTCCTCCGCGTGAACAACTGCTTCTTCACCGAACTCTACGTCGGCATCGATGCCGACCACTGCGACGTCTGCTACCTCACCGACAACTGGTTCGCTCAGCTCGCCTACGGCATCCGCATCAAAGGCAGCTCCCCCGTCGCCATGATCAAAAACAACTGCTTCGCCGACCTCGAAACCGCCGTCATCCTTGGCAACGCGAGAGCCTCCAACCTCAACGGCAATGGATTCGCCTACGTGAGCAAATGCTTCCAAATCGACTCCATCTTCGATTCCACCATCAGCCACAACACCGTCACCAATTGGAAAAAGTCCACCGGTGCAGCTGCCTTCGGAGCCTTCTGCTACGTCGCCAATTCCGAGAACCTCGTCATCTCAGGAAACGCAATTCGCCAAGAACTTGACTCCCGCACCCGCACTCGCACCATCGACGAAAAACCAAACGGGCGCAGCTTCATCACCATCGAAAACTCCAAAAACCTCCTCTTCTCTCAAAACATCGTCCACACCATCCAAACTCAAACCGTCGTCCGCCTCCACAACGTCACAAACTCCCTCATCACCGACAACCTCATCACCTTCGGTGAAGGAGGCAACGCCGTCGCCCAAACCGGCAACTCCTCCGCCAACCTCTACCGCCCCTCCAATCCAGCCCAGTCAGCCCACTTCGACGAATTCAAAAACTGAATTCCAGAATCATCTCCCAGCTATAAAAAATCTGCGCTCAATCCGCGCTAATCTGCGTGGCTTCCCAAATCAAAGTCGAAACACCTCTTCACTCGGCTTCGACAACTCCCTTGGCAAATCCTTCACCAACTCCCACCCCGCACAAACTTCATCCAGCAAATCCTCGTCCTTCACCACCCTCACCGGAGGAACCTCCTTGACCTCCGGCAACTCAAGGCCAGCGATCCCGGATTCCTTCGGGGCCGTGCTTGTCGATAATTTCTCGGAGGGGTGACTCATCGGGCTGCAAATTGTTCTTCTCTGCTATCGAAAGAATATCCGCCCAATCCTGTTCCCGCAAGGCCCCTTCCCTCGACTTCATCGCGTGGAGTTTTAAAGCAATCAAATGCACCGGCCCTGCAACCTGCAACTCGCCTTTGGTTCCAGGAAACTCCACCGCCTCCTCCACAAACTGCTGAAAAGTGTCTTCATCCACCACCATCAAGTCCACCTCTGGCAGAGGCAGTTCCTCAGACGAGGAAAACTGCACAAAAGGCGCACGCTCAAAAGCCACCGAAAAGTCCAACGCACCAAGCAGACTCTTCCATCTCTCAACATCATTCTTCCTCACCAAAAAATCCACATCACGCGTCGACCTCGCTCGACCCACTACGGCTACCGCATGCCCTCCAATCAAGATGAACTCCAGCTCCGCCTCATGCGCCCTCTCGGCCAATTCTAACAAAAACTCTTTCACAACAAATCTCCTTCTCTCCTCACCTCCTGTTTAACAAACAAAACTTTGCGTCCTTTGCGCCCTTCTGTTCAAATCTAACAAAATCCCATCACCCCACCGTCAAACTCTTCCCGTTATCCTTCGCCGACAAACCCTCCAAAAATGGCACCGCCACCTTTCCCCACTCCTCCGCCGTCTCAAAACTCCCCGCACTTTCTCCCCAGCACTTCCGCAACATTTCGGTATCGATCACCCCCGGATTCAGCGCCACCACCGCCATCCCCTTCGGCAACTCCTCCGCCATCGCCTGCGACAACCCCTCCACCGCCCACTTCGTGGCACAGTAGGGAGCCACCTCCGCCGACACACCCCGACCCCACCCCGACGAAAAATTCACCACCACCCCCGTCCCCCGCCCAATCATCAAAGGCACCGCATGCCGGATCACATTCCCCACCCCCTTGATGTTCACATCCACCACCGCTCCAAAATCCTCCCCCGAAATTTCCCAAGTCTTCCCCGGCGAATTCATCAGCCCCGCATTGTTCACCAACAAATCCGGCGCCCCCGTCTCCGCAAACGCCCCCTCACAAAACTCCTTCACCGCCTCCTCATCCCGGACATCGACTTCCGCAAAATAACCTCCTTCTAAATCACCCACCTTCCTCGCACACCCCACAACCACCCAGCCCCGCTCCAAAAACCCCTCCACCATCGCCCGCCCCAAACCACGCGAACAACCCGTAATCCAAACAACCCGACTCACAAGGAGAAGGGACATTCCTGTCCCTTCAAAAACAACCTCAAAAATCTTCGCGTCTTTGCGTCTTCGCGCGAGGCAAAGAAAACACCCCCCAGCCACCCCCAAAATCAGACCCCCAACTCCTCCTTGAAGTGAGCAATCGTCATCTCCAAGCCCTCCGCCAACGGAACCTTCGGCTCCCAACCCAACTTCTCCTCCGCCAAAGAAATATCCGGCTTCCGCTGCTTCGGGTCATCCGAAGGCAATTCCTGAAACACCAACTTCGACTTCCCTCCCACTTGCTTGAGAACCTCCTCCGCCAGCTCCAGCATCGTGAACTCCCCCGGATTCCCAATATTCATCGGATAAACGTAATCACTCTCCATCAACTGCAAAAACCCCTCAATCAAATCACTCACATAACAAAACGAACGCGTCTGCGTACCATCTCCGTATATCGTGATGTCCTCCCCCTTGAGTGCCTGCACAATAAAGTTCGAAACCACCCGTCCATCCGCCGGATTCATCCGCGGACCATACGTGTTGAAGATGCGCACAATCCGCACATCCACCCCGTTCTGACGGTGATAATCCATGAACATCGTCTCCGCCACTCGCTTGCCCTCATCGTAGCACGACCGAATCCCAATCGGATTCACATGACCCCAATAACTCTCTGGCTGCGGATGCACCTCCGGATCCCCGTAGACTTCCGAAGTCGACGCCTGAAACACCCGCGCCTTCACCCGCTTTGCCAAACCCAGACAGTTGATTGCCCCCATCGTCGAAGTCTTCACCGTCTTGATCGGATTATACTGATAATGCGGCGGACTCGCTGGACACGCCAAGTTGTAGATCCGATCCACCTCGAACTTGAAGGGCTCCGTCACATCATGCCGAACCAACTCGAAATACGGGTTCCCGAAATGATGCGCAATGTTGTCCTTCCGACCCGTAAAGTAGTTGTCCAAACAAATCACATCATCACCCTGCTCCAACAATCGATCGATCAAATGCGAGCCTAAAAAACCAGACCCACCCGTAACAAGCGTTCTCACAAGCGCGCCCCATACCCCAACGAAACCAAAATAGCAAATCACAACCCCCTTTCTCTCAAGGCTCCCGCGAAAAATCTGGCCTCCCGTCTTCAGTTTCTCAACTCTTCACTCCAGTGACCGACTCCCAAACCAAAGCCGCCACCCTCATCGAGGCCCTCCCCTACCTCCAGCGCTTCCGCGCCAAGACCTTCCTCATCAAAATCGGCGGCTCGGTCATGGAAGACGAAAAGCTCGTCTCCCACTTCATGCGCGACATCCTCTTCCTCGAAGTCGCTGGCATCAACCCCGTCCTCGTCCACGGGGGCGGCAAAGCCATCTCCGCCGCCATGACCAATGCCGGCCTCACTCCTGACTGGGTCGAAGGCTTTCGCGTCACCACTGAAAAAGCCATCTCCCTCGTCGAAGAAACCCTCACCCACACCCTCAATCCCAAACTCGTCACCCTTCTCAACGACTTCGGCGGGCGTGCCACCGGCATCCCCGGCACCAACGTCTTCCAAGCCACCCGCATGACCCCCAACGGCAAGGACATCGGCTTCGTCGGCGAAGTCGCCTCCTGCCTCACCGAAGAAATCCTCTACGCCACCTCGAGCAATATTGTTCCCGTCATCTCCCCCCTCGGACGCGAGATCACCACCGACCACTCTCTCAACATCAACGCCGATCTCGCCGCTGCCGCCCTCGCCAAATCCCTTCAACCCGCGAAACTCATCTACCTCTCCGACGTCCCCGGCCTCCTCTCCAACCCCGAAGACCCCACCTCCCTCATCCACTCCCTCCCCGAAGCGAAAGCACAAGAACTCATCGCCGATCAAACCATCTCCGGCGGCATGATCCCCAAAGTCACCTCCGCCCTCGCTGCCCTCCACGCCGGCACCGAAAAAGTCCACTTCATCGACGGCCGCACCCCCCACTCCCTCCTCCTCGAAATCTTCACCTCCACCGGCATCGGAACCGAAGTCACCCTCTAGGTAGATCGGTTTCGACGAAACCGCCGGTAGGGTCGTTGTGATAAAACGACTGCGAACTCGCCCTCACAAACCCCCGCACCAAATAAACCCGACCAAAAAAATAGGGACCGCAGTCCCTCC
>JBCCZX010000109.1:0-11042 GCA_039186735.1 Verrucomicrobiota bacterium
CCCGGCTCCCACTCCCACTCCAACCCCAACGCCCAACCCTCAGCCGGAGCCAACACCGACCCCGGCTGATGACAAAACTCCCGAAGCTCCACCGAAAACTCCCGAAACATCTGAAACACCTGAAAACGAATCAGTTACCCCTCCTTCCCCTGACACATCTGAAGCCCCCGAAGAATAGGGTTAGCAATGCCATTGACATGGAAAGTCTCGTTCCTTTGACTTTCACACATGTTTCAAAAGATCATCACAAACTCACCTGAATCTCTCGAAGCGCCTCGCCCACTCAATCCCCCTTCGGCAGCCGCTCAAACCACCCCCGAACCCGTCGCCATGACGCCCCCGCCAAGCTCGCCTGGAGCCAGCGCAAGCGCCCATCGCCTCGGCAGCGACGTCATCGTCAAAGGCACCATCCGCTTCCAAGACGAACTCATCGTCGATGGCCGCGTCGAAGGCGAAATCAACTCCGATGGTGCCCTCACCATCCGCGAAAACGCTCATATCAAAGCCTCCCTCAACGTCGGCTCCATCCTCATTCTCGGAAAAGTCCACGGCAACGTCACCGTCGCGGGCGCTGTCGAACTCCGAGCCGGTTCCGAAGTCGTCGGCGACATCAAAGCCGCCTCCCTCTCCATGGAAGCGGGTGCAGTCTTCGTCGGAAAATCTCAAATCGGTGCCACCACGGCCCAACCCACGAAAGACTCCGCTCCCGCTGCCAACAAAAACCGGCCAAAAGTCCAAATCACCAAGACCAAAACCGGGGTCGCGAAAGCCGAAAATGGCTCCCTCGCGAAAGCCTCCTGAGACCACTCACCCGCTTTTCTCTCCCCCTCCCTATTTAGGGAGCTGACAAAAGCAGGCTCTTGAGCACACCCTCGTCCGTGTCCGCGATTCTCGTTCAAAACCTCTATCGCTACTTCGGACAACTGAAAGCCGTCGATGGCATCTCCTTTGAGATCCCTCACGGCTCGGTTTGCGGTTTCGTCGGTGCCAACGGCGCCGGCAAAACCACCACCATGCGCATCCTCGCCACTCTCGACTACCCCACCATGGGCACTGCCGAGGTCTGCGGCATCAACGTCGTCCACCACCCCGATAAAGTCCGCTCTCTCATCGGCTGGATGCCCGACCACTTCGGCAACTACGACAACATGACCGTTCTGGAATACCTCGACTTCTATGCCCGGGCTCTCGGCTACGAAAACAAGGAACGCCGCTCCCGCGTGGAAGAAGTCATGGAATTCACCGACCTCTTCCCCCTCGCCGACCGCCTCTCAAACAAGCTCTCCAAAGGCATGACCCAACGCCTCGGCCTCGGTCGCGCCCTCATCCACGACCCCCAAATCCTCATCATGGACGAACCCGCCGCCGGCCTCGACCCCAAGGCTCGCGTCGAACTCAAACACCTCATCCGCATCCTCGCCGAAGAAGGCAAAACCATCTTCATCTCCTCCCACATCCTCTCCGAGCTCGGCGAAATGTGCGACTCCCTCCTCTTCATCAACGGCGGCCGCATCGTCCACCATGGCGACGCCGAAACCCTCAAACAAGGCTCCGATGGACATGGCGGGGCCCTCTACGACATCCAAGTCATCGGCAGCCCCGAGGCCGTCAACGACTGGGTCACCCTCAACCCCGACGTCGAATTCCTCGAATCACGAAAACACGGCGGCCGCATCCGCATCAACTCTACCGAACCCGAAAAAGCCGCCAAAATCCTCTCCCAAATGATCCGCGATGGCCTCCAAGTCATGGAATTCCACCGCGAAGAACGCAACCTCGAGGATGCCTTCATCGATATTCTCGGTCGCATCGAGGAAAATCAAACCCCCATCTCCGAGCAAACTGGCTCAACTCAGAACTAAGTTCACCTAATGAACAGCGCGATTTGACGTTTGCACTGCAGGTTCTGTCTTGCTTGCCGCTTGGGAAATCGATTTCTTCTCAAAAACCCATTACCATTAGCCCTCATGAGTATTCATGCCCAATTAACCCCTGAAGCAGCTCAACGTCTGCGAATTCAAAAACGAAACTCCACGCTCGCAAGCATCCTAATCTCGATTTTGATCATCGTCCTCGTCGGCTTGATTCTCGGATTCCTCTTCATCAAAGGCCTGAACCTCGAACAACCCGACCTCGTCACCTACCAGTCATCCGCCCCCGAAACAGAAGATCTCAGTAAACGGGAAATCAACCCGACCATCCAGCGCAAACCCTCTGCCCCATCCTCCGCCATGGCCAACGTCATCGCCTCCCAATCGCTCAGTGCCACCGCCATCCCTGTCCCCGACGTCGATATCGCCGTCCCCTCATCCGAATTTGGAGATGGTGACGACTTCGGAGCCGGCTGGGGAACCGGGGGCGACGGCGGCGGTGGCGGCTTCGGAAGCATCCCTGCCGAAATGCGCAAACGCTGCTCAAAGGAAGACCGCCTCCAACGCCTCGCCGAAAATGGCGGCAACGAACAATGCGAAGAAGCCGTTCTCGCCGCCCTCCGCTGGCTCAAAAACAACCAAAAGAAAAACGGAAGCTGGGGTGACAGCAAGCCAGTCGCCATGACCGGCCTCGCCCTCCTCGCCTACCTCGGCCACTGCGAAACCCCGCTCTCCGAAGAATTCGGCGACGCCGTCACCAAAGGCATGGTTTATCTCGTCGACAATAACATGAAGCACAAAGGAAAGAGCGCCTCCGACCTCCAGGACAAACACTGGTGCTACGAACACGCCATCGCCCTCTACGCCCTCAGCGAATCCTACACCTTCTGCAAACAACTCAACATCCTCGACTCAGTCCCTCAACTCGAAGAAACCGTCGAAAACGGAATCAACTGGATCATCAGCAACCAAACCAAGCGCGGCGGCTGGGACTACGCCTACAACACGGAAGGACGCCCGGGCGACTCCTCAATCGTAGCCTGGCACCTCCAAGCCCTCAAAGCCGCAAACGCCACCGGTATCCGCTTCAAAAAAATCAACGGAGCCATCAATAACGGCCTCGATTTCCTGGAAGACTGCCAGGCAAAAAACGGTGGCTTTGGCTACATGCCCAGCAAAAATCCTAAACCCATCGGCTCCACCAATGGCCACTACACCCTCACCGGCGCCGGCACCCTCTGCTTCCAACAGCACAAAGGCAGCTCAAACTCCAAAGCCCGTGCTGGCATCAAATACATCGAAGAAAATTCAAAATTCAATTTCGCAGAACAACAAGCCAATCTCTACGAACACTACTACAGTAGCCAGGCCATGATCAATCACGGCGGCAACGCTTGGAAAGGATACAACAAACTCTTCCGGGACGAACTCCTCAAAAATCAAAACAAGGACGGCAGTTGGCCCAATCCCGGTGGACCTAGTAGCTTCAGCGACAAAGTCTACATCACTTCCCTCGCGACTTTGATGCTCGAAGTCTACTACCGATTCCTCCCCGGAACCGGACAAAAAAACTAAATCGCTCAGTAGTCTCTTCGGACAAATACGAAGCCCCCAACGCCCAAGCAAATCAGCGTAAATCCGATCGAGGGATAGAGCACCTCCCCGAAACCCATTCGCTTATCGGCCTCTGCAATCGCTTGCCGCTCCAAACTCTGTCCTGTGTTCCCCATCAAAATAGCAATCAAGTTGAGCCCCGCAAAATCCCCCAGCTCATCGTCGAAGACCATCACTCTCCTCAACAAGAGCGTCACCTTCCTCGGCTTGGGCAAAAAAGCCGTCCCTCCCCTGAATCCATCATATAACCCCTTCAAACCCTCATTCACCGGCAAGGATTCCTCATGCAACTCGGGCATCGCTCCCGGTTCCATCGACATCTCAATACCCGCATTCGGCAACAAAACCACCGCCCGATAAAACCCAGTCTCAATCAAGTGAACCAAAAATAGCCCTCCCCAAAGCAGGAACGTCGCGAACAACGCAAACAGAGTCGATCGACTGATCACCCCCACCATCACCGCAAACGAATACAAAATCCCAAAAACAAGGGTCAAAATCGGAACCGCAAAAAAAATCTCCGCCTTCCACACACCCACCCGCACTCCCAACGCAAAAAACACGATCAAACAAAAGACCGTTAGCGGAATCGCCGTAAACGCCAGCAGACCCAGAAACTTCACCAGAAATAACTTCACTCGCGTCACCGGCTTCGACAACAAAGTCTCGATCGCTCCTTCCCTCATCATCTCCGGAAACACCGAGCAACTCGCAATCAAAGCCAGCGCCACCACCGCAAAACCCAACCAATGCAACGCGATCACGTCGCTGAAAATCAACAAATAGAACACTGCACCCAGAGGCTCACCCAAAGAGAGACTCCCGAATTCCGGCTTCCACAAACCAAAGAATAACGACAACCCCTCCTCATCGATACTCAACGACGCATAAACAACTGCAATCGCCACCGTCACCCACATCACCACCCAGAACAACATCCGCGCCCGCAACAACTGAATCGTATCCCACAAAATCGTCAGCCCTGCCCTCATCACTCTCCTCCCTTTCGATCTGCACCCGGAGTATCCTCCCCAACCGTTTCGATAAACAAATCTTCCAAGCTCAGTTGACTCCTCCTCAACCCCTCCAAAACCACCCCGCGCCTCCGCAACTCATCCACAACCGGCATCACCGCTTCCGCTTTCCCCTCCTTCACCACCAATTCCCCATCTTCCCACAAACAACCCTTCTCCTCTAGGAACGCTCGCGTCCCGCTATCCACCGAACCGCACGCCAACCGGTAGTCCACCTGCTGCCCCGTCAATTCACTCAGCGCCCCTTTCAACACCACCTGACCTTTCGACAAAATCGCCACCTCGTCACAGACCATCTCCAACTCCCCTAACAAATGACTATTCACAAACACCGTCTTCCCCTCTTTCCTCAAAGACTGCAGCAACAAACGAATATCCCTCCGCCCCGCCGGATCAACCCCGTCCGTCGGCTCATCCAAAAACACAATCTCCGGTTCATTCACCAGAGCCTGCGCAAGTCCCACGCGTTGCTTCATCCCCTTCGAATACACCCGCAGTCTCTTCCCGCTCCACTCCTCCAATCCCACTCGCTCTAACAACTCACCGGTTCGCTTGCGTGCCATCGTCCGCGGCACATCGCACAACCCTGCCGACATCCGCACCACCTGCTCACCCGTAAGATACTCCGGAAACCGCGCATGCTCCGGCAAGTAACCCACCCTCCTCAGCGTCTCCTTCCGCCCCACCGCTCGCCCCAAAAGGCTCCCCTCGCCATTCGACTTCCGGATGATGGTCATCAAAATCTTCACCAACGTACTCTTGCCAGCCCCATTCGGTCCCAACAACCCGAACACACATCCCCGCGGAACCTGCAAATCCACCCCCCGCAGCGCCTCGACCCCGCCCGCATAACGCTTCCAAATCCCCCTCAAATCGACCGCATACTCCGACACCACACCATTCAGTGCTAGGCTTCCTCCAACTTCAAGCACGGAACCACCACCAGAAAATCGGCACCGGCACCAGCAAAGCCACATCCGCCAACACACGCAACAACCGCACACTCAACATCGCTCGATACCGGTCCAACATCAACAACGCCGCCGACGCCAGCAACACCGAATAATGAAACGGCTTCTGATAATCCTCCCAAAAAATCGCCGCCAGAATCGACACAAAACCAAGAACCAAAAGCGGCAAATTCAACACAAACTCACGATAATCAAACTCCTCCCCCCGCTTCGCCTCTCGCTCCCACAAATCAATCGCATTCAAGTTCATCAAACACAACAAACCAAACGCAAGAACCTCGAAGGAGTAAATCATCTGCGTCGGACCCTCGAGATAATAGAAATGGGCCCCCGACGCCGTTCCGTAAGCAAACGTCAACGCCGCCAGAGCATTCTTGAGAATCTTCGAATCCATCGCCACTTCTTGCCCTCTCCCGAACAAGAAAAACCCCGCCCCACAAATCATCACCACAAAGCCATGCGTAAACACCGCCTGAATCAAAGCCGCCACAAACTGCACAAACAGAAGCGGCCCATTCATATCCAGATTCACCTTCGGCCAATTCCATAAAATCCGCGTCGGCACCCCAAAAAAGTAACCCCCCAAACAAGCCAAAAACACCAACCCTGCCAGCCCCAAAAAAATCTTGCGATGCCTCCAGTGAAACCGATGACGCTCCCGCAAACGATCCTCACCCGCCTCCTTCGCATCCAACACCCGGTCCACCACGTAAATCACCCACACCAACCCCCCTAAAACCCAATACACCGCCGTATCCACATACGGAAAACGCCACAACTTCGCGAAAATCCAGAGCCAGACCATCGCCACAACCGGAGCATCCAGGCTCAACAAATTGGGCCACAACCACCACGGCGTCCGACTCTTCTCCACGCGGCATCTTGACAACCCCGACAATCAAGACAAGTGCAGAGTCCGCCCCAGCCCTAGCCCTCCAAACGCAATTGGCCCACAAACGGCGGAATCGAACACCCAATACTATCCGCCGTCGCACGCAACAACTCCGCTTCGCGACTCGAGAACTCCCCATCGGCTCCCACCACCCGCGCACACCCCTCCAAAACCTCCTTCTTCAACAAAGGAGACGCCGATTCCAATTTCCGCAAAGCCGCATCAATCGCCGTTAGCGAAATCCCGTCCTTCAAAACCAACCCCAAACCCAAACCCTTCACCCCCTGCTCAAAAGACTCCTCGGGATTCCCATCCAACCGGGCAAACGCCGACAGGATCACACCCACCTCCTCCTCAATCTGACTCACCTGATCATACGCAATGCGTTGCGGCGCCCGCTTCTCAAAGTGAACCCCCAGATGATGCTCCATCACATGCTGCAACATATACTCAAACAAATCCACCCGCCCATCACTCCCAATCAAAGTCCGCGAAATCCCGACAAACCGCTCATACTCCTCCCCCGAAAGCCGCCTCAAAGTCGGAATCACCAAATCCACCAAAGCAATCTTCTGCGCCGAGTGCAACGCTCCCAACTCACCCTGCCAACCAATCGCCAACTCCGCGGCATCTCCGCCTCCCTCCCGCGCCAAATACTCCAACTCCCCCGCCCGCAGCTCATCATCCTCCGCCAACAACAACCCAAACACCAACGCCTGCGCCGAATCCGGCACCCGGCACGCCTCCAGCCACTCCCCCTTCAAATCCCCATACAACTGCCCGCCAGTCCGCGCATCCACTCGCTCCGCAACGGCCAACTGCTCCACCCCGGCAAAACCCGCGACCCGCTCGTCCCCCCGCCTGCCCGTCGCACGTCCCCGCTGATGGGCAATCTCCGGTAAACGGCTCTCCACAAACTCCCCGTCCCAATCCTGTTCGATCCGCGAAATCCGCACCTCCAACGGCGGATGCGTCGCAAAACCAAACGCAAACATCCCTCCATCCGCAAAAAAACAATGGCTCGCCTCCGCCGCCTTCGGACTCCCAATACGCGACCCCCGCCCCCCAATCTTCTTCAACGCTCCCGCAATCCCCGTCGGCTCTCGCGTGAACTGCACCGCCGAGGCATCCGCCAAATACTCCCGCTGCCGCGAAACCGCCGCCTGCAACAACCGCGCAAACAACACCCCAATCCCCCCAATCGCCATCAAACCCACCCCCAACACCACCATCACCAAAACAATCGCTCCTCCCGCATTGTTCTCCCGACTCCCCCCCACTCGCACGAACCGCAAACTATGCAGCAAACCCCGCCCCAGAATCGACAGAATCACCAAACCAAACACCCAGCCAATCAACCGCATGTTCAGCTTCATATCCCCATTCAAAATATGCGAAAACTCATGCGCAATCACCCCCTGCAACTCCGCCCGCGACAACCTCAACAAACACCCGCGCGTCACCCCTATCGCCGCATTCCCCGGTTCCGTCCCCGCCGCAAACGCATTGATGCCCTCATCCTCGTCCAACACATAAACCTGTGGCACCGGTGTCCCCGAAGCGATCGCCATCTCCTCCACCACATTCAACAACTGCCGCTCATGCGTATCTGTCGTCGACGGATCCACCAACCGTCCTCCCAAATCTTTCGCCACCACACCCCCACCACCACGCAACGCCAACGACTTCGAACCACTCGCCGCCAAAATCAACACCAACGTCCCCAAACCCGTGCACCCCAACCACACCCACGGCACATCCCCAAACAATTCCCCCCCTTCTTCCCCACTCATCCCCAAAATCCCATACGCCAACCACGACAACAAACTCACCGACACCACCACTCCCCCCATACAAAGCACAAACAACCCCAGCAGACGTCCCGTCCGCTTTCGCGCTTCATCCTGCGCCTCAAAAAAATCCATCGTCCCGCTCCCGCCGACTTCAATCGAACTTCACATCCACCCGCTCCCGCTCACCCGGATCACTCACCTCAAACAACACCGCCGACCCAAAACCAAACATCCCCGCTATGAAGTTCGTCGGAAAACTCTCCCGCTTCGTATTATAACTCGTCACCGAATCATTATACGCCTGCCGCGAAAAACCCACCTTGTTCTCCGTACTCGTCAGCTCCTCCTGCAACTGCAAAACATTCCCGTTCGACCGCAACTCGGGATACGCTTCACTCAACGCAAACAAACGCCCCAGCACACTCCCCAATCCCCCCTCCGCTGCCCCCAACTTCGCAACCGCCTCCGCACTCTCCGGACTCGCCCCTGTTCGCGCACTCTCCGCCGCATTCCGTGCCTGAATCACCGCCTCCAACGTCTCCTTCTCATGCGCCATAAACGCCTTCGCCGTCTCCACCAAATTCGGAATCAAATCATGCCGCCGCTTCAACTGCACATCAATCTGCGCAAACGCATTCCGATAACGATTCCGCGCACCCACCAAACCATTATACTGCCCGACCAACCAAAGACCGGCCAAAATCGCCACCACCAAAATCACCACCCCCACCAATCCAAGCGCTTCAGACATACCCCACGCTAACAACTCCCTCCCCCAAATCCATTACAAATCAGCCCCTCTCTTGCACTCCCACCCAGAAAACCACTTTCCATTCTCCCTTTTCCATTCTCCATTACCCCCATGCTCACACCCGTTCCCAACCGACGCAACACCGGCTCCCTCAAATGGGACAAACGCCCCGAACTCGACCCCTTCTGGGTCGCCGACATGGACTTCCAAAGCCCCCCCGAAGTCCTCACCGCCCTTCGCGAACGCATCGACCACGGCGTCTTCGGCTACGCCCTCCCCCACCCCGGACTCACCGAAACTCTCCACCACTACCTCACCAACCGCATCAAATACACCGCCGAGGAAAAAGAACTCGTCCACCTCGGCGGCCTCGTCCCCGCCCTCTCCCTCGCCGTCCGCGCCTTCGCCAACCCCGGCGACTCCATCATGACCTGCTCCCCCGTCTACCCACCCTTCCTCGGCGTTCACAAAGACGGCGAATGCGAACTCATCTCCGTCCCCCACCTCCACGACGGCGAAAAATGGACTTTCGACTGGGAACAGCTCGTCGCCTCCGTCAAACCCACCACCAAAGTCTTCATCCTCTCCAACCCCCAGAACCCCCTCGGCCGCGTCTTCACCGAACGCGAAATGATCAAACTCGCCACCTTCTGCAAACGCCTCGGCATCATCCTCGTCTCCGACGAAATCCACTGCGACCTCATCCTCGACGAAGAAGAAACCCCCCACTTCTCCGCCCTCAACCTCCCCAAAGACCTCCGCCAACAAACCATCACCCTTCTCTCCCCCTCCAAGACCTACAACATCGCCGGCCTCGGCTACGCCTACGCCGTCATCCCCGACGACACCGTCCGCCGCAAGTTCACCCAAGCCCGCGGTCACACCCTCGCCGAAATCAATGTCCTCGCCTACTTCGCCGCCGAAGCCGCCTACGAACATGGCGAAACCTGGCGCCAAGAACTCCTCTCCACCCTCCGAAAAAACAAAAACCTCCTCACCTCCACCCTCACCAACCAACTTCCCGACATCGAGGTCCCCAACATCGAAGCCACCTACCTCGCCTGGCTCGACTGCTCAAAACTCCCCCACGAAAACCCCGCCCGCGTCGCCGAACAAAAAGAACAACTTTTCCTCTCCGAAGGGTCCTTTTTCGGCTTCCCCAAAGCCATCCGCTTCAACTTCGGCTGCCCCGCCTACCGCGTCCAGGAAGGCCTCGAAAAACTCATCCGCGCCCTCTCCTAACTCACTCCACCTCCTGCAACCCCTCCGCCGATTCCAGCTCAATTACCACCCGTACCTTCTCATTCGGCCCCCTCCTCACCGGACCCACCAGACGCACACGCTTGCCCACTAGCTCTTTCAATTGCTCCGCAAAAGACGCCGTCGCAAACTCCGCATTCGCTGCAAACCGTCCCGCCACCTCAAACCCACCCTCAAAAAACAAATACACCGCCCCCTCCTCCTCATTCTTCCGGAACCGCACATAACTCCCCTCAAACCGCACCCCATCTCCACTGCCAACCAACTCCACAAGCTCCCACCCATCCGACATCTCGTAAACACGCGGCGGCTCAACCACAAAAATATCCTCAGGTCGCGCCAACTCCACCACAACCTGCTCTCCTCGGCTCCCCCATCCCTTCCTCACCCGCGCCACCCCACTCACCTTCAACTCCTGACCAACCAAACCTTCCCACTCCTCCCAATCCGCCTCCCCGGCAAACTGACTCCGCACAAACTGCACCCCCGCCAACTCCCGCTCCTCCCCAAAATTCAAATACCAAGTCTTCCCACTCTGGCTCTGCCCCACACTCACCGCTACCCCTCGCAAAACCACTTCCCTCCTCTCCCACTCCCGCAATTCCTCAACCTGCTCAAACGTGAATTCCGGTTTCAACTCCCCCTCTCCCTCCTCCTCCTTCAACTCCTCCTCCACAACCTCAACTCCATCCTCCGGCTCTTCCTCCTCAACAACCAAACGAACCCCCGGCACCTCAACTTCCTCAACTTCCCCAACTTCCTCCGCCACCTCCACCACAAACTCTTCGCCCCCCTTCTCCGGCTCGACCACCCCGGCATCCTCTCCCGACAAACTCACCACCTTCTCCACAACCGC
>JBCCZX010000110.1:0-10998 GCA_039186735.1 Verrucomicrobiota bacterium
CGCGGCGGCCCCGCCCGACGCTTCCCCCGCCCCCTACCGGCTTTGGTAGTAGGGCGGCCCGGTTGGTGGTGAATGTGAATTTTTTGAGCGTGACGACGAATCGTTATCGATATGGTATCGAGGTTGATGAGGAGGCCCGGAGAGAGAGTGGGGTCTTCAAGGATTTGGCGTTTGAGGTGGTGTTTTTGTCGCCGGAGTTGAAGCAGCTGGAGCACAAGGGGACGTATGTGCTGAGGAAATTGTGGGACTTGTTAGAAAAGCGTTATGTGCGGGGTGAGGCGATTGACGGACAGGGGTTTCAGATTTTGCGGGAAGAGGATGCGCAGGAGATTGAGGAGGCGGAGACGCCGCGAGCGAAGGCCCGTCTGGTCTGTGATTTGTTGGCGGGGATGACCGATGGTTCAGCGGTGCGGATGTATCGTCGCTTGTTCGAGCCGGGGTTTGGGTCGATTGGAGATTTGGTTTAATCGATTTCGATTTCGCCGAGTTTTTCGCTCCAGATGAAGACGTGGGTGCGGTTGCGGAGTTCGCCGATTTTGTAGAGGAACCAGCCGTATTTGGTGTTCCAGAGGAAGTTGGCGGTGAGAAGCTGGCGTCGTTTGTCGCCGTTTTCGATGACGGGGCCGAAGAAGTTGACTTGGGTTGCGTGACGAGTAGTGATTCCGTGGCATTCGATTTCGCCATCGAGTTTGAAGGCGACTTGGTAGTCTCTTTTGAGGCGCTGGTCGCGGAGGGCGAGAAGCTCGATGGCGGCTTCGTCGGTGAGGGGAGAGGGCGTGGTTTGGGCTTTGAGGGGGAGGATTGTGAAGAGGAGAGAGAGGGCGATGGCGGTGTGGTTGTTTGAGAACATGGTGTAATGGACGCGGGATGAGAGTGATTTATTCGATTGGCGGAAAAAGTGTTCAAAAAAACATTCTTCTTGCTTTCCGATTACTGTTCATCAGAGTTGTTTTTGTGATTGCCAAACTTTACTCGGCGGCCTTGCGGGGGGTGGATGCGGTGGAGGTGGAAGTGGAGGTGAATGGCCGGGATTCGGAGAAGCCCTCTACGGTGGTGGTGGGGTTGCCGGATGCAGCGGTGCGGGAGTCGGTGATGCGGGTGGGTTCGGCGATCACGGCGTCGGCGTTGAAGAGTCGGCATTTGAATACGGTGAATTTGGCGCCGGCGGATTTGAAGAAGGAGGGGCCTTCCTTTGATTTGCCGATTGCGTTGGCGATGGCGGCAGCGGGGATGGAGACGGCGTTTCCGGAGGAAGAGGAGTTTTGTATTGTGGGGGAGTTGTCGCTGGATGGAACGGTGCGGCCGGTGAAGGGGGTGTTATCGATTGCGATCGAGGCACGGAATCGTGGTCGGAAGAGGGTGATGGTTCCGGAGGCAAATGCCCCGGAGGCGGCGATTGCGGATGGGGTGGAAGTGATCCCGGTGCGGCATTTGAATCAGGCATTTCGTTATTTGGCGGGGGAGGAGGCGATTGAGCCGTATCGATTGGATCGGAAGCGATTCTTTGATTCGCAGAAGAGTTATGAAGTGGATTTTGAGGATGTGAAGGGTCAGGCGCATGTGAAGCGGGCTCTGGAGGTGGCGGTGGCGGGCGGGCATAATTTATTGATGGTGGGTCCACCGGGGACGGGGAAATCGATGTTGGCGAAACGGTTGCCGACGATCATGCCGGATATGAGCGAAGAGGAGGCGATTGAGACGACGAAGATTCATTCGATTGCGGGTTTGTTGGAGGCGCAGACTTCGTTTTTGACGATGAGGCCGTTTCGTTCGCCGCATCACACGATTTCGGACGCGGGGTTGTTGGGAGGAGGGAGTAATCCGGGGCCGGGGGAGATTTCGTTGGCGCATAACGGGGTCTTGTTTTTGGATGAGTTGCCGGAGTTCCGTCGGTCGACCTTGGAGGTGTTGCGGCAGCCGTTGGAGGATGGTTCGGTGACGATTACGCGGGCGGCGGGGTCGTTGAGTTTTCCAAGCCGGTGTGTGGTGGTGGCGGCGTTGAATCCGTGTCCTTGTGGATTTTTTGGGGATGTGAGGCGGGAGTGTCGTTGTTCGCCGCGGCAGGTGGAGAATTATCGGCAGCGGATTTCGGGGCCGTTATTGGATCGGATTGATCTGCATGTGGAGGTGCCTTTGGTGGAGTATAAGGATTTATCGTCGGAGGAGAAGGGGGAGCAGTCGGAGGTGATTCGGGAGCGGGTGATTGAGGCGCGGGAGATTCAGTTTCGACGGTTTGCGAAGTTGGAGGGGGCGCGGGTGAATGCGGCGATGCCGTCACGAGAGGTGCGGAAGCATTGTCGGTTGGAGCGGGAGTCTTCGTTGTTGTTGGAGCAGGCGATGGAGCAGTTGAACTTTTCGGCGCGGGCACATGATCGGATTTTGAAGGTGGCGCGGACTTTGGCGGATTTGGCGGGTCGAGAGCGGATTGGTTCGGGGGAGGTGTTGGAGGCGATTCAGTATCGGACGTTGGATCGGCGGTTGGCGTTTGCGTGAGGTTTTGTAGGGTGGGGCTAATGAAGCGAAAGTTGGTGGTTTTTGGAATGATGATGGGGGGTGTTGTTTTGGGGTCAGAGAAGACGGAGGTCTCGTTTACTTGGGAGAACGATACGTTTTTGGATAGGTTGGGGTTTGATTATGTGGATCGGCATTACACGCAGGGGGCAGAGATTGAGGTGTGGTTGCGTGATAATGAGTTGCAGGTTGGGGAGCTGGGCTTTGTGGGTTCGAAGGTGGGTTGGGAGTGGTTGGGCGATTGGGGAATGGAGGTGGAACGGACGCGTGGGTGGGTGAGTTTGGGGCAGGAGAGTTATACACCGCAGGCGTTGGGGGTCGGATTTGGGGGGGTGAGTGTGAGTCCGACGGCGGATCAGTTGCAGGTGGATGATCGGCCTTATGCGGGATATTTGTTTGTGGAGGTGGGTTGGGAGCGAAGGGGGCGAACGCGATTTGGAGGCTGGCTTTCAGTTCCGACGCGTGATCGAGTGATCTGGACAGCGGGCGTGGTGGGTCCTGCAGCGTTGGGGGAGGAGGCGCAGAGTTGGTGGCACGAGATTTTTGATGGGGTGGAGCCAGAGGGTTGGCGGTTTCAGTTGGATAATGAACCGGTGGTGAATGTGGCGATGGAGCGGCTGTGGTTGTTGGGGAAGAGTTGGGCGAACGGGATGAGGGTGGATGTGATGCCGATGGTGGGGTTTGATGCGGGAACGGTGCGGTCGGCATTGAATGTGGGACTGGAGGGTCGCGTGGGAATGGGCGAGATTGGGGAGTTCCTTTTGCCCTCAATGGGGCAAGGGGGTGGTTTTGGATGGTATGTTTATGCGGGAGCAGAGGGGAATTTGGTGGCGCGGGATATTTTTCTCGATGGCAATACGTTCAGTTCGAGCCACGAGGTGGACCGAGCAGTTGCGGTGGGGGAGATACGGGCAGGTATCGGAGTGCAGTCGGATTCAGTGGAAGCGCGATTGGGGTGGGCGCGGCGTTCGGTGGAGTTCTCGGAGCAGGATATTCCGAATCAGTATTTGTCGGGAACGCTGACGTTTAAGTTTTAGGTTAGACCGTCTATCAGATGACCTTGCCGAAATCGGTAATGCTTGAAGGATGATATTCTAGTTGGCTAAGCCGCAAGAAAAGAAGAGATTGGAAGAGATTGTCGAACAACGTCGTTGTTCATCGGTCATTGGTCTCGACCAATGACTTCTTCACGCCTTGTTCTTGAACAATCTCATCTCAGCTATATCGGCAATTCCATCTGATACACGGTCTAGCGCTCGAAGATGAGGGTCATTTTGTGGAGGCCGGTGCGGCTGTTGGTGTAGGGGGAGCCTTCGATGGAAACGCCAGCAAAGGTGATGCCGTAGCGTGCATTGGTTTCGTATGTGAGGGAGAGGTTGCCTTCGATGGCGAGTTTTTTGAGGTCGAGTCCGCGTTGCTTTTCGACGGCGCGGATGGCTTCTTTCATTTGATCCACGAGTTGGTCGCCGACGCGGGGAGTGAGACTTTTGGTGTTTCTGCCTGATTTGGGGATGAGGGTCATGGACAGTTTGGTGGCTGAGGTTTGAGCGCGACTGGCGCTCCCGCTGAAGAGCACGACGCTCGCGTTGATGTTGCCGGAGACAACTCGTTCGGTGAGGAGTTCGATTTGAGCTTCTTTGAAAGGAGGGAGGGCCGGGGAGGAGACCTCGGATTTGAGGCGGTCTAGAGCGTATTGGATTTCTGTGATGACGGATTCAGCCCCGACGCCACCGTTGGTAGGTCGTTGGACGAAAGGAGTGGTGGTGGGAACGCAGCTGGTGGTGAGAGCGAGAATGGCGGTGAGGGCGAGGAGAGTTGCCCTGAGGGTCGTTGTTTTCATTTTCCGCTATTTGGGGTGCAGCGGGTCGAGGGTGTCAATCTTTTGACCACGGAGCTTTGGTGCGAAATTGTCACACGGGCTCGCGTTGGTTTTCAAGAGGAGGAGCGAGTTTTGACAGCGGAAGCGAGGGTTTCGAGCATTTGTTCGGTGGCGGGCCAGCCGACGCAGGCGTCGGTGACGGATTGGCCATGGGTGAGTTGGGAGAGGTTGCCGTCGCCGAGCTTTTGGTTTCCTTCGACGAGGTTGGATTCGATCATGACGGCGGCGATGGCGGTGGAGCCGGCGGTGATTTGGTTGGCGAGGTCTTCGGCGACTCCGGGCTGGTTGCGGAAGTCTTTGCGGGAGTTGCCGTGGGAGCAGTCGACCATGAGGTAGGGGGGGAGGCTTTGCTTTCGCAGGCTGTCGATGGCGGACTGGATACTATCTTTGTCGTAGTTTGGGCCGTCGGAGCCACCGCGTAGGATGATGTGGCAATCGGGGTTGCCGGCGGTTTCGACGATGGCGGAGACGCCTTGTTTGGTGACGGAGAGGAAGTGGTGGGGGCGGGAGGAGGCACCGATGGCATCGAGGGCGAGTTGGATGGAGCCGCCGGTGCCGTTTTTGAAGCCGACGGGCATGGAGAGTCCGGAGGCGAGTTCGCGGTGGATTTGAGACTCGGTGGTGCGGGCTCCGATGGCTCCCCAGGCGATGAGGTCGGCGATGTATTGGGGGGAAATGGTGTCGAGGAATTCGGTGCCAGCGGCGATGCCGTTGTTGGCGAGTTGGAGGAGGAGTTCGCGGGCGATGCGGAGACCGCGGTTGATATCGAAGGAGCCATCAAGGTGGGGGTCATTGATGAGGCCTTTCCAACCGACGGTGGTGCGGGGTTTTTCGAAGTAGACGCGCATGACGACGAGGAGGTCGTCCGAGTAGCGGTCAATGAGGGCTTTGAGTTTTTCGCCGTATTCGAGGGCGGCCTCGGGGTGGTGAATGGAGCAGGGGCCGATGACGACCATGAGGCGAGGGTCGCGGCCGTGGAGGATATCGGCAGCCTGATTCCGAGTGGCTTCGACGAGTTCCTCGGCTTTTGGTGTGATGGGGAGGTAGTAGTTGAGGACGGCGGGGGAGATGAGGGGGTTGAGGCCTTGGATGCGGAGGTCGTCGGTTTTGGACGTTTTCACGAGTTGGATTTAGAAGGGTGGTTCGCTCTCGTCGAGGTTGCTCGGTTCGTTGTCGAAAGCGGCTTCGAGTGACGAGAGGTTTTCGTTGAGAGGGGCTTCGGCTTCCTTGCCGCCTTTGACGAGTTTCCAGGCATGGAGGTTGACGTAGTGGCGGCCTTTGTATTCGGAGCCCTTGATGTCGAAGTGGACGGTGACTTCATCACCTTTGGCGACTTGGTCGAGGAGGGCGGCCTTGTCTTTGAGGCATTCGAACTTGATGACTTGGGGGTATTTGCCGTCTTTGACTTCGAGGACGAATTCGCGCTTGGAGAATCCGCTATTGAAGGTTTGGACGTCGCCGATGGATTGAATGGTGCCAGTGAGTTCGAACGCGGGCATGGAGTGTTTTTGCGTGAGAGGTGGGGTGGTGGCAAGAACGTTTCTTAGAGGCCGTCTGAAAACTATCGGGAGCGCGTTTTTTCAATGATATTTTTGAGGAATAGGCAGCAGAGCTGCAGTGAAAATGAGGGAACCCTGCGGGCTGCGAGTCTTTTTTCCTCAAGCTTCGTTGCGCCTTGGCCGAGAGTCTCGACTCGCGACCGCGTCGCGCCTTGCTTGAGGAAAAAATTCTCAGCAGCGCGTCTCCCGCTAGTTTTCAGACAGCCTCTTAGTTCTTGGTGGTGGTGAGTTGGGCGGGAAGGTGGCGGCGAATGGTGAAGTCGTCGTGAGATTCGAGGACTTCGGAGTGGGGGAAGAGGTGGTTGTATTCGGGAAAGTGGGTGTCGCCTTGGTGAGTTTGGTGGACGTGGGTGACGATGAGTTCGTCGAGGAGAGGGAGGAAGAGTTGATAGATTTGAGCGCCTCCGATGATGAAGACGGGCTCGGGTTGGGAGAGTTGGAGCGAGGGGAGTTGGTCGGGGTGTTGGATGATGGTGGTGCCGTCGGCGGACCATTGAGGGTCGCGGGTGAGGATGATGTTTTGGCGTTTTGGGAGGGGGCGGCCGATGGAGTCGAAGGTTTTGCGGCCCATGAGGATGGGGTGGCCGGAGGTGGTGCGTTTGAAGAAGGCGAGGTCGCCGGGGAGGTGCCAGGGGAGGTCGCCGTCGCGGCCGATGAGGCGGTTGGGGTCGTGGGCGACGATGGCGATGAGTTTAGGCATGGTTGGGTTAGACAGGAGAAGTGAAGCTTGGGTTGTGGTGGGAGATATTGGGTAAAGAGCCCGCAGATTTGTGCGGATTGGAACGCAGATTTTCTCTTTGGACTGCGTTTTTTGGAGTTTTTCGTGGCTGTGGGTGTGGCAGAGGGTGTAGGTGTTTGCTTTGGCTTGCGGGGCGAGCAGGGCTGCTCGCGGTCCATGTGGTTTAGACGGCGACGGGGGCTTTGATGTGGGGGTGGGGGTCGTAGTCGGTGAGGGTGAAGTCTTCGAAGGTGAAGTTGTCGATGTCGGTGACGTCGGGGTTGATGTTCATGGTGGGGAGCGGGCGAGGATCGCGAGTGAGTTGTTTGCGGGCTTGTTCGAGGTGGTTGGAGTAGAGGTGGAGGTCGCCGAAGGTATGGACGAAGTCGCGGGGTTGGTAGCCGCAGACTTGTGCGATCATGAGGGTGAGGAGGGCGTAGGAGGCGATGTTGAAGGGGACGCCGAGGAAGAGGTCGGCGGAGCGTTGGTAGAGTTGGCAGGAGAGGCCGGGTTGTTCGGAGTCGATGTCGTGGACGTAGAATTGGAAGAGGAGGTGGCAGGGAGGGAGGGCCATGTCGTCGACGAGGCCGACGTTCCATGCGGAGACGAGGTGGCGGCGGGAGTGGGGGTTGTTTTTGAGGGATTGAAGGAGGCGGGAAATTTGGTCGACGGTGGAACCATCGGTTTTGGGCCAGGAGCGCCATTGTTGTCCATAAACGGGGCCGAGGTTGCCGTGTTCGTCGGCCCATTCGTCCCAGATGGAGACGTCGTTTTCCTTGAGGTAGGCGATGTTGGTGTCGCCTTTGAGGAACCAGAGGAGTTCGTGGATGATGGAGCGAAGGTGGAGTTTTTTGGTGGTGAGGCAGGGAAATCCTTCGCGGAGGTTGTATCGGGTTTGGTGTCCGAAGACGGAGAGGGTGCCGGTTCCGGTGCGATCGGAGCGTTCTTCGCCGTGGTCGAGGACGTGTTGGAGAAGGTCGAGATACTGACGCATGTCGCTGTGACTAGGTTTTGCCGGGAAGGGGGTGGGGGCAAGGGGGGAGGTCGTCAGTTCGTGGGGTTGATGGCTGGAAAGGTGGATCTCGTTCGTGACAAAGGGCGTGGAGTGGAATTCAATCGCTCTCCCGAAAGGTGGTTGAAATGGAACCGCTCGAACTTCCTCCCAAACGAAAAGGCTTGTTGCGCGTGCTCACTGAGCTCGTGGTGCTGGTGCTTGTGATTGTGGCTGCGTTTGGGCTGGGGTGGTTTTTGGGACAGCAGAAGGCGGCGGATAGTGAGAAGATGATGGCGAGGGTCAATGATTCGCAGGCACAGTTGATGAATTTGAGGATTGAGCGGGCGAATTTGAAGGAGCAGGTGCGGAAGTTGAGAGAGCAAGGCGCGGAGGAGAGTCACGCGGATGTGAGCCGATTGTTAGAACGGAAAGAGGAGGAATGGAAGAAGAGGTTCAACGAGATTCGCGTTGCGGCGGAGGTTGAGAAAGTGAAGCGAGTCGAGGAGCTAGAAAGGGAGTTGCGGATGCTGCGTTTGGATGAACGTGTGAAAGCAGAAATGGAAGCTAGGAATGCGTTAAATGACGATGGGGTGCCTGAGGGAGTTGCGGTTGGGTTAACGCCACGAGCGCGAGTCGTATGTGGCAAGTTGTTAGAATGGGAAGGGTTGGCTCCGGAAGACTTAGAGAAGGCGGCGGAGAGTTTGGAGAAAGAGTTGGGTGCTAGGGCACTGATACGGGTGAAGTTTGGTAACGGGAGTGCGGCTGTTCGAGCGGATGAGTTGGCGGCGATGGAGGTAGCGGTGTCCTCGACAGAGGATTACTCGCTTTTGTTAGCGGTTGGTTTTGCAGATACTGGTGGTGATGCTGAGTTGAACAGGACCTTGGGTGCGCAGCGGGCGAGTAACGTAGCAGCGGATTTGCAGAAGATGTTGAGGAATGGGCAGTTTGTAGAACCGGTGTATTTGGGGGAGACGGAGCGATTTGGGGCGCGGGCGGAGAATCGGGTGGTGGAGATTTGGGAGTTGCGGAGGTAGTTCCAGATTTTTTCATGCGGAAGCAGTATCACCTGAGGACCAACGGGACGGGCTCCCTGATTTGGGATGTTGAGAGACTGATTGAATTGTCCCAGTCACTGCTAGTTCAGGAAGTGGCGTTGGATTCAATTAGAGAGTTTGAAGAGACTTATTGGATTCAAGGAAAAGACGAATATCCGACCTGCAGGGAAGTGGCCGAGCATGCGAAATTGACTTAGGATGCTACCGGCATAGGCTTTAGTTGCGCTCAGGGTGGAGTTGGCTTGGTTGACTTTACTCTTGTGGAACTAGTTGGAATGATTTTTCGTTTTTTCGTAGACGCGCACCCAGTCTATGACGAAATGGTCAGGTAATTGGGCATTTGAAATCGCACCATTCCAACCTTCGCTGAATTCAATGGTGAGTCGCAAGTAGGCGGGCACTTGAGAGACGCCACCCGCAGTAGTTTTCCAAGTCTTTACTCCATCTACGTAGAATTGGTAGTAGTCAGGAGTCCACTCTACAGAGAAAGTGTGAAAGCCCTCTTTGATTCCAGGCCAAGAGAACTTTGCGCTCGCGGAACGATGATGCTCCCTGTAGCCATCCCAGTGGAGCGCATGTTGGATACTGTCGTCTGACTTAAACTTTTCGAAGACGTCAATTTCGGTTCCATCTCGTCCTTCATTGCCAACGTTTGATGTTGTGGGCGATTGGAGCCAGAACGAGTAGTGGTAGCCACAACCATTGAAATTGGCTAATCGACAGCGACAAGAGAAGAAGCCGTATTTTTGTTCAAAGATACCCTTGGTGTCGAGGCTACCACCGACTTTTCTCAATGATCCGGTGTCTGGATCGGTTTGTTGGTCGATCGTAAGTGAGAGGTTGCCCTGACCATCGAGTGAAACCATTTCTTTGAGCCAGAATCCTCCTTTTCGAGGGTATTCATTGCGGATTCGCCATTTGTTCTCGTCGATCTTTTCTGTAAGAAAGTCGTCTTCAAAGATCAGTTTCCAGCTTAAGTCTGGGCTCAACTTGGGAAGATCAGGTTCTTTTGGAGAGTCTTGTGGTGGAGGATTAAAGAAAACGGTCTCCCATAAGGATGAGTCGTTTTGTTCGTAGACGCGCGCCTCAATTTTATCAGATTTTTCGGAGGATGAGAGCGCTACTGTATTTGGAGGGGTGCCAAGTAGTGGGGGACAACCAGCAAATGATAGAAAGACAGCGGTAGCCAATTTCATAGTGATTCCCGATAGGGTCCGATTGCGAGGTGAAGTCTATGACTTTGCTCAGTAGAAATTTTATAAGCTTCGTGAACAGGAAGTCCCCATGAGTTGTCTCCGCCGACACCTCGCTGGATCGAGTCTAGGTTCATCGTGATGAAATTCCTTTGTGGAATCTGGAAATCGTGGGTGTTGTGGATTAAATCATTGATTGAGTAGGGCCAGGTAGATGCTGAAAAAGTAGTTCCAGCTTGGGCAGAAATACTCAATCCATTCGGTCCTTGTTCACTTATCGTCAACCACCGTAGGTCGGTTCTGTTGGCGTTTTCCTGTGGTCTTACGTATGGCGTTACCCAGTCTTCAACAGTTGAATGATATAGCCCAATTGCCGCAGATTGCTTCCTATCTGAGTAGTTTTCATGCGGACCTCGCCCGTACCAAGACAGCTGGTGGTAGTTTTCTGGAAGAGTGAATTGAATGCCTAGTCGAGGAATTTCCTGCAAAAATTGATTGTTTCTACGAGGAAATTCGTAGTGGATGTCTATTCCGAGCCTTCCGCCCCGGAGTCCGTAGTAAGTTACCGAGGTGTTTAATTTGCTTGGAATCTTCGCATTAATTCGAAGGGTTTGATTTTTTAGAGGTTCTGTTTCGATGAGGATCGATTCTACTTCAATTTCTTGTTCTGCTTCTTTCCATGATGCCATCTTATCTTCGCCGCCCCATCCTCTGTCGTTGTCGGTGAGTGCTCTCCAGAAGTTCCATCGCATAGGAGAGGCCAAAATGTTTCGACCGCTCAGATTAATTTGTTCAATTAATCCTGAAGCTGTAGAGATGCGATAGATGTTAGAACCGGATACCAAGGAGATGTAATCGGCCCTCTTTTCGAGCGAGATCGAGGAAAATTCTTCCTCGTGAGTCTTGGTTGTTTGGATGCTTGGCCAAGGAAATTGTTCCCAAGCAATCACGAAGCCTTTTGGAGCCCAAAGATTGCTCTTCTTGAGAGAGAAATTGAATTGGATGAAAAGCTCATCGCCAGTTTGGCTTAGATCTTCCATAATTTTCGCGATTTTCTCCACACTTAATTGACAACCCTGAGACGCTGCC
>JBCCZX010000111.1:0-10976 GCA_039186735.1 Verrucomicrobiota bacterium
CCCCCCCACCCCCCCCCCCCCCCCCCCCCCCGCCCGCCGCCCCCCCCCCCCCCCCCCCCCCCCATTGTGGAGTTTCTTTTGAAGGAGGGCGTGGAGGTTGTGGTGTTGGCGTGTAATTCGGCGACGATTCAGGCGGTGGAGTGGTGTCGGGAGAGGTGGCCGGAGGTGAGGTTTGTGGGGATGGAGCCGGGGGTGAAGCCGGCGGTGGCGGCGACGAAGTCTGGAGTGATTGGGGTGTTGGCTACGGAGGCGAGTTTGACGGGGGAGATGTTTGCGGAGTTGGTGGTGAAGTATGGGGAGGGTTGTGAGGTGTTGCCGCAGGCGTGCCCGCGGTTTGTGGAGTTTGTGGAGGCGGGTGTCCTTGAGGGTCCGGAGGTGGAGGAGGCGGTGCGGGAGTATGCGGGTCCGTTGGTGGAGGCGGGGGCGGATGTATTGGTGTTGGGGTGCACGCATTATCCGTTTTTGAAGGAAGTGATTGGGAAGGTTTATCCGGGGGTGGCGTTGGTTGATACGGGGGAGGCGGTGGCGCGCCGCGTGGGGAGTGTTTTGGAATTGGTTCGGGGCAGTAGGGTCGGTCATGGACTGGCGCTCCCGGTGGGTGGGGTGAGATTTTTGACGAGTGGGGAGGTGGGCTTGATGAGGAGGTTTTTGGAGCAGTGGAGAGAGGAAAGTGGGGAGTGGAGAGTGGAGAAGTTGGTGGTGGGGGATTGAGGTGGTTGGACTTGGAGGTTGTTGAGTTTGCAGCGTGCTGTTCCTCGCGGGATGGGGAGGTTCTTTTTGTGGATCTGTAGACGCGGGGAATCACTTTTTGTGATTCGAGGGCTCAGGAGTGAGCGGACTTTATAGTCCGGAAAAAGTTGGGCCGAGTTTGCTGGCGACGAAAGCGACGAGGGCGAGGATTGCGAGGGTGAGAATGGCCAAGACGGTGAAGCCTTGGCGGAATCTGGCGCGTTTTCGCTCCTGTTCGCGATGTTGTTCGCGAATTTTGCGCTCTTGAATTTGCTCGTCGGGGAGACGTGCGGTGTCCCAATTTCGAAAATTGGGGATGGCTGGGCTCTTTTGTGAGCGGGTCTGCCTTGGTTGGATAACCACACGTCGGGCGTCTGATGAATTCCCGGAAATCATGAGAAGTGAGGGGTCTACGCTGATATTTTATGCAGGAATCGATCCAAGATTAGGGTGGTGCCCAGAAAATATGGGATGGGCTGTCAGTTCTTTAAGTTTTCCAAAACAAAAGGAATTTGTGAAGTTCTTGCTCTTGTCGGCTTGACGAAGTGGGGGTGACTGTGCAGCCTTCGCGCCCCGAAACGCACAGCATGGCAGCCAAGATATTTACGGACAAGGACGCGAACATTGCTTCGATTAAGCGGAAGAAGCTCGCGGTGATTGGATTTGGTTCGCAGGGCCACGCCCATGCGTTGAATTTGAAAGACAGTGGTTGTGAGGTCATCATTGGCCTCTATCCAAAGTCGAAGTCGCGTGAAGTTGCGAAGGGTTTGGGCTTTGAGGTGATGGATACGGCGGAGGCCGTAGCTGCTGCGGACGTGATCATGGTGGCAGTTCCGGACACGGTAATTCCCGCAGTTTATGAGAAGGACATTGCGCCGAATCTTTCGAAAGGGAAGTGTTTGCTGTTCTCGCACGGTTTCGCGATTCACTTTGGAACGATCACGCCTCCTGATGAGGTGGATGTGATTATGGTGGCGCCGAAGGGTCCTGGACACACGGTGCGGAGCCAGTATGTGGAAAAGAAGGGGGTGCCGACTTTGATTGCAATTCACCAGGACTTCACGGGTAAGGCGCAGAAGATTGCGTTAGCATGGGCGAAGGGAATTGGAGGAACGCGTGCAGGAGTCTTCGAAACGAATTTCCGGGAAGAGACGGTGACTGACTTGTTCGGCGAGCAGTGTGTTCTTTGTGGAGGAGCGAGTGCGTTGGTGAAGGCGGGTTTCGAGACTTTGGTGGAAGCGGGTTATCAGCCCGAGATGGCTTACTTCGAGTGTTTGCACGAGTTGAAGTTGATCGTGGATTTGATGATTGAGAGTGGAATTGCGGGGATGCGCTTCTCGATTTCGGAGACAGCCGAGTATGGTGATGTGACCGTGGGACCGAAGATTATTGATGCGTCGGTGAAGAAGCGGATGCAGAAGCAGCTGAAGGCGATTGAGACTGGAAAGTTCGCAAAAGAGTGGACGGCGGAATACAACGAAGGTAGTAAGAATTTCAAGGCCATCCGCAAGGCTGAGGCGAAGCACCCGATTGAGAAGGTGGGGTCCAAGTTGCGCGGAATGATGAGCTGGCTGGGTGCCAAGAAAGTGGGCGCGGGTCAGAGTCAGGCTAGCTACGTATCTGGATCGAAGTAAGCACCTTTACAGAATTTGGGATCGCCGGAGGGGACCGGCACCCAATCCAAAGCCGCGCGGTGGGGGCCGCGCGGCTTTACTTTTGTTTGGTGGCAAAAACTAGCGATAGAAGACAACTTGTGTTTCGTAGGCTCACGATTGTCTTGTCACGGCGTGAGCGGGCGTCAGAGTGGCGGGCATTGTTAACCACTAGCAGCACAGCATGAGTAGTACGAACGAAGTGAACCGGGACCGTCTCTTGTGGGCGGGATTTGTCGCGATTTTAGCGGCTGGAGTTGGATTTGGGATTCGAGGGGGAATCTTTGACAACTGGGCGGGGGAGTACGGTTTCACGGGAGCGCAGCTGGGCGCGATTGGGGGGGCGGGATTTATTGGTTTCTGTTTTGGCATCATCATTGGGGGAATGGTGGTTGATCGAATTGGTTATGCGGCGTTGGTGATAGCGGCGGTTGTGTGCCATATCCTTTCTTATTTCGTAACGTTCGGAGCCTCGAGTCCGGATAATGCTTACCAGATGCTCTGGTGGGGGATGTTTATCTTTGCCTTTGCGAATGGAATTTTGGAGGCGGTGTCGAATCCTTTGGTGGCGACCTTGTATCCTGAGAATCGAAACCATTATTTGAACATCCTGCATGCTTCTTGGCCGTTAGGGATGATTCTGGGCGCTTTGGTGGGATGGTTTTTGGACGACAAAATGGGGATGCACTGGAAGTGGCAGTTGGCTCTCTACCTTGTTCCGACAGTTGTTTATGGAGCGATGTTTTTTGGCCAGAAGTATCCTCGTTCGGAAGCTTCAGAGAAGGGTGTCTCTTATGCGGATATGTTTAAGGATGTGGGTTTGTTGGGAGGAGCGGTGGTTTGCGCGCTGCTGGGGATGTTCTTTGAGAGTATCATTCCGGTAAAATTTGTCGGTTACGGTATTGGCATTGCGCTTTGGATTGGCTTGGGCGTAATGACCAAGTTCTCGATGGGGTCGATTCTCCTGTTTGTGTTGTTCATCACCCATGGTCTTGTTGGAGCAGTGGAGTTGGGAACAGACGGCTGGATTCAGAACATAACGGGGAATCTCTTCAGTTCGGAGGCTGGGAAGTGGTTGTTTATCTGGACCTCGACAATCATGTTCGCTTTGCGATTCTGTGCTCACTTTATCGAGCAGAAGTTGGGGTTGTCGCCGATTGGATTGCTTTTGGCTTGTTCAGTGATTGCGGCGGTGGGTTTGTTTATGTCGAGCACGATGACTTCGCTGGTGGTGGCGTTCGGAGCTTTGGGTCTCTACGCGATTGGTAAGACGTTTTTCTGGCCGTCAATGTTGGCGGTGGCTTCGGACCGCTTCCCGAAGACTGGTGGAGTCGCGATTTCGCTGATGGGAGGAATTGGAATGATGTCCGCAGGCTTTCTGGGAACGCCAGGTTTGGGTTATTTGAAGGACAAGTATTCGAGCGAAGATTTGCAGGCGGCGAATCCTGCTCTTTATGAGGAGTATAAAGCGGAAGAGCCGAGCACGTTCATGAACTTGGAGAGCACCGCGGTGTATGGTTTGAATGGAACGAAGTTGGAGGAAGCCAAGGGTGCCGAGAGTCCGACTGAAGATCAGAAGCAGGTGGTGGCGTCTGACCAAGTCGGGGATCGTAAGACGCTAAAATCGGATGCGTTGATTCCGGCAACGATGGCGGTGATCTTTCTCGGGATGTTGCTCTATTTTAAGAGTATTGGTGGTTATAAGCCGCTGACGGTTGAGGAAGCGAACTGAGGTTTTGAGTTGGAATTTGAGTATCAGGGCCCGGGGGGATCCGGGCCTTTTTTTGTGGGAAGAGAGCTTTGGGGAGTTCGGAGGGCGGCTTCGTCAAAGCCGATCTACCGAGCTTGGGGGCGGCTTTTTGAAAACCGATCTCCCAAGCTTGGGGGCGGCTTGGTTGATGCTGCTCTATCGAGGGTCGAGTTGGCTTGAGAAGGGAGGTGGGTGTCGGGAGGGTCTGGTTGATTCTGAAGCCGATCTTGTGGCTTTGATTGGGTTGTTTGTTGGTTAGGTTGAGCGGGTGGCTGAGTTTTTGATTCGACGGTTTGGGGATGAGGGTTGGGAAGAGGCAGAGGATGTGGTGGCTGGGGAGGAGCCGTTGCAGATTACGTTGGATGGGGTGCCGGTGGCGGTGGTGATGCGGACGGCGGGTGATGATGGGGATTTGGTGCGGGGGTTTTTGGTGACGGAGAATTTGGTGAAGTCTTTGGAGGAGGTGGGGCGGGTGGATTTGGAGGCGAAGGAGAATCATGCGCTGGTGTTTTTGAAGGAGGGGGTGGAGTTTGATGCGGGGCGGTTGCAGCGGAATTTGTTCAGTGCGTCGTCTTGCGGGATTTGTGGGAAGGCGTCGATTGATTCGATACGGCAGGAGTATGGACGTGTGGGGGCGGGCTTTGAGGTGGCGAAGGACGTGTTGTTCGCCATGCCGGAGCGGTTGCGTGGGGTGCAGCGGGTGTTTGCGGAGACGGGTGGATTGCATGCCGCGGCGTTGGTCTCGGCGGCGGGGGAGGTGTTGGTGTTGCGGGAGGATGTGGGGAGGCACAATGCGATCGATAAGGTGATCGGTTGGGGTTTGGCGGGGGGAGTGGAGTTTGGGGAGGTGTTTTTGCAGGTGTCGGGGCGGGTGTCATTCGAGGTGATGCAGAAGGCGCTGGCGGTGGGGATTCCCTTGGTGGCAGCGATTTCAGCACCGACGAGTCTGGCAGTGGAGTTTGCGAGGGAGAGTGGGCAGACTTTGGTGGGGTTTTTGCGGGAGCCGAGGATGAATGTTTATTCGTTTTCGGAGAGGGTGCTGGGTTGAAGTGAGATTTCGATGGCTTTTGAAGTCGGGGTATTGGATTCGAGGGCGGTGGATTCGATGGGGACGAGGACGTTGGCTTCGGGGAAGTAGGCAGCGGCGGTGCCACGAGGGATGTCGTAGGGGATGGCGAAGAATTGTTTGGCGGTGCGGGTTTTTTTGCCCCAGTGGCTGGTGATGTCGACGAGGGTGACGGGTTTGAGGTCCTTCATTTTCATGTCGGTGGGGTTGAGGAAGATGATGCGGCGGCCGATGGAGATGCCGCGGTAACGGTCGTCAAGGCCGTAGATGGTGGTGTTGAATTGGTCGTGGCTGCGGAGGGTTTGGAGGAGGAGTCGTCCGTCGGGGGCTTCGGCTTGTTCGACGGGAGCGGCGGAGAAGTTGGCCTTTTCGTTTTCGGTGGCCCACTGGCGTTCTTTGGCGTTGTTGGGGAGGTAGAAGCCGCCGGGTTGGCGGACGCGGTCGTTGTAGTTGTGGAAGCCGGGGATGACGTTTTCGATGCGTTCGCGGATGAGGTCGTAGTCGTCGGCGAAGGAGAGCCAAGGGGTGGATGATTTTTTGCCGAGGGTGGTGTGGGCGAGGTGGGCGATGATGGCGGGTTCGCTGAGGAGGCGGTCGGAGGCGGGGGCGAGTTTGCCGCGGGACATGTGGACGATGCCCATGGAGTTTTCGCAGGTGACGAATTGAGGGCCGAATTTTTGTTCGTCGTGTTCGGAGCGGCCGAGGCAGGGGAGGAGGAGGGCGGTTTGGCCGCTGATGAGGTGGGAGCGGTTGAGTTTGGTGGCGACGTGGCAGGTGAGTTTGGTTTGTTGGAGGGCTTCGGCGGTGAAGTTGGTATCGGGGGAGGCTTGGAGGAAGTTGCCGCCGAGGGCGAAGAAGACGTCGACCTTTTTCTGGGCCATGGCGAGGATGGCGTTGACTGTGTCGTAGCCGTGCTTGCGGGGGGATTGGAAGGCGAATTCGTGGTCGAGGGCTTGGAGAAAGGTTTCGGGCATTTTTTCGAAGATGCCGACGGTGCGGTCGCCCTGGACGTTGGAGTGTCCACGGACGGGGCAGAGGCCGGCGCCGGGGCGACCGATGGCGCCGAGGAGGAGGTGGATGTTGGCGACTTCGCGGATGGTGGCAACGGCGTTGCGGTGCTGGGTGAGGCCCATGGCCCAGCAGGAGATGAGTTTGCGTTCGCCGTGGAGGATGGTTTCGGCAAGTTTTGCGATTTCCTTGCGTGGGATGCCTGAAGCCTCGGTGAGTTGGTCCCAGTTGGCTGCTTCGCATTGTTTTTGGTAGCCGGCGATGCCGCGGGTGTGGTCGCGGATGAAGTCGAGGTCGAAGAGGGGTTCGGCGCGTTGTTCATTGCGTTCGAAGAGTTCTTTGCCGAGGGAGCGGAAGAGGGCGAGGTCGCCGTTGAGGCGGACTTGGAGGTATTGGCTGGCGAGGGGGGTGGCTTGGTTGAGGATGCCGCCGGGTTTCTGGGGGTGGGCGAAGCCTTGGAGGCCAGCTTCCTTGAGGGGGTTGATGGCGATGATTTTGGCTCCGTTTTTGACGGCGTCTTCGAGGGCGGAGAGCATGCGGGGGTGGTTGGTGCCGGGGTTTTGGCCGATGCAGAGGATGGTGTCGGCGTAGGAGAAGTCGTCGAGGGTGACGGTGCCTTTGCCGATGCCGATGGATTGTTTGAGGGCGAGGCCACTGGATTCGTGGCACATGTTGGAGCAGTCGGGGAGGTTGTTGGTTCCGAATTGGCGGGCGAAGAGTTGGTAGAGGAAGGCGGCTTCGTTGGAGGCGCGGCCGGAGGTGTAGAAGACGGCGCGGTCGGGGTGTTCGAGGGCGTTGAGTTCGTTGGCGAGGAGTTGGAAGGCTTCTTCCCAGGTGATGGGGGTGTAGTGGGTGGCGCCGGGGCGGCGGACCATGGGTTCGGCGAGGCGGCCTTGTTGGTCGTGCCAGTAGTCGGTCTGGCGGAGGAGTTTGGCGATGGAGTGTTGGGCGAAGAATGAGCGGTCGATGGTTTTTGCGGTGGCTTCGGAGGCGATGGCTTTGGCGCCATTTTCGCAGAATTCGGTGGTTGCGCGGTGGTCATCGGGGTCGGGCCAAGCGCAGGAGGGGCAGTCGAAGCCACTTTTTTGGTTGAGTTCGAGGAGGGCTTTGGTGCCGCGAACGGGGCCGGCGGTTTTGAGGACGTGTTTGAGGGAGTGGGCCACGGCGGCCGGGCCGGCGGCGTGGGTTTTGGGGTGGCTAATTTTTGGGGGGGTGTCTTCGGTGAGTTGTTGCATGTCGAGATGGGATTCTAGGGTTGGATTTGCCAGATGCCGAATTCGGTTCGTTGTTCGATTGTGAAGGTCACGGGTTGGCCGGGGATGAGTTCTGCGGTGATTTCGTTGACTTCGAGGCGATGGAAACGGCTGATGGTATTGAGGATTTGGCCGTTGGGTTGTTTGTCGAAGTAGAGTCGGATGGTGAGGTCTTCACTGAGGGTGGGGCTGGTCATTTTGAGACGGCCGATGTAGGGAGTTTCAGCGGTGTAGGTGATGGAGTCGATGAGGTGGTCGCCTGCGAGGTCTCCGATGCCTGAGCCTTGGAGGAGGGCGGATTGTCCGAGGGAGTCGAAGATGATTTGGAAGACGTTGAGAACGGGGTTGAGGGTGCCGGAGTCGTCGGCTTTGCTTTTGAAGCGGATGCGGGCGTTTCGCATGTCTTGGCTGAAGGCTTCGGCAGGCCAAGCGGGGTAGTTTTGGACGCGTTGGCCAGCGCGGTAAAATGCTTTGTCGAGGTTGATTTGGAGGATGTCGAGGTTGAAGCCACTTTCGAAGGTTGCCGAAGGGGGAAATGAAGACTCGCCAACGGGTTCCCAGTTGATGAGGTCTTCGGATGATTCGACTGCCCGGATGTCGCCTACGGCTGCTCCGGTGAGGAAGAAGCTGGAGCCGTCTCGTTGGATGATGGAAGGGTTCGATGAGTTGGATTCGGTCAAGGAGGGGAGGTCGGTGCTGCCGAAGGCGATGGGGTCGTAGTTGCCGGAGCCAGTCGTTATGATTTCGACGGAGGTTACGGTACCGTCCCGGGTGCCTGAGACGAGTTCATCAGTAAGAAAGCGACCAGTGTTGATGCCGTTGATGGTCAGGCCGGGTATAGAGGTGACGACTTGGCCGAGGTAGGTGTGGCGTCCGTTGAGGGTGGAATCGCCGTTTTGGCCGCAGACGAGGATTTCGGCGGTGGTGCGGTTGAGGTCGTCGAGGCCTCGATTCGCGAGGGCGACAGCGTAGGGTGTGTCGAAGTTGTTGGCGAAGGTATTGGCGGCGTCGAAGCTGACGTTGGGGATCATGATGCCTTCGTTTTGAAGGAACCATCCCGGGGATTCTTGTGGGAAGGGCGGGGAAGTGCTGCGCGAGCGACCGAAGCCGAAGAAGCCGGAGGAGGTTGAGACGGTGAGGTCGCGGTTGGTGTAGTAGGGTGCGGTGGTGAGGTCACCGGAGTTTTCATCGACGTAGGAGGTGTTGGTTTGAAGTTTGAATTCCCAACGGCCAGGGAAGTTGATTGGATCGGCATCGTAGCTGAGGGAGTAGTTGGGGTTGCTGCTTTGCCAGCCGTTGTTGGTGAGAGTGAAGGTGGCGAGGGGGATCGTGTAGAAGCCGAAGAAGTCGGGGGCGTAGACGGTGGCGGAGGTGTTGGCGGTGAAGTCGAGGAGGTGGGATTGGTTGTTGACGGTGAGGGTTCCGGTTGAGGGGGCAAGGGCGAGATTTGCGGAGCCAGGGGCGACGATGCCGGGAAGGACGGATTCGGAGAGAACGGTGTAGTATTTTTCTTCGAGTTTGGAGAGGAGGATGACTTGGGCGCAGGCGAGGGGAGCGTTCGTGGTGTCGAGTTGGATAGCGATTTTTCGGTCTTCTTCGAGGGGGTTGAGGACGTCGAGGGTGAGGAGGGCATAGTAGGTTTGAGCGGGGAGGCCGAGAGCGAGGAGGAGGGAGATGAGAAGGTGTTTCATGGGAGGGAGAGGGTGTGGGTGCCGTTGAGGTTGCCGACGAAGGTGCTGGTGTTGTCGAAGATGCGGCCGTCGACACGGCCTGAAATTTGGGAGGGGGAGGGGTCGTCGAGACGGATGTTGTCGAGGACCCAGAAGGGGATGGGGGTGTTGCCAAGAGCGAGGCCGCTGAGGTTGAGGGTGAGGGCGCCCCGCCAGAGTTGGTTATCGACCACTTGAAGGACGGTGAATGTGCCGTTGAGGTTGTTGTTGGGGATGGGCAGGGACCAGGTGCCGGCGGTTCCGGTGTTGTCGAAGTTGAAGGTGATGGGGGTCGAAAAGGGGGCGTCGAGGGTGAGGGTGTGACTGGAGAGGGGATTGGGCAGGAAGGCTCCGGAGGGCCAGGTGACGAGGGCGCCAGTGAAGAATTGTCGATCGGTCTGGGTGAGGGAGTTTGTGGGGTCGAAGCTTGTGGCCGCGGTTTCGTGAGGGGCGATGGTGCGGGTGAGATTCGTCCAAGAGGAAAGGTCATCGCCGAGAGAGATGAGGGCGGTGGTGTTGGGAGCTTGGGAAAAGAGGAGTTGGGGTCCGGGGAACTGGAGTTCGAGATTGGGGGCGGAGATGAGGGGGAGGAGTTGGGCGAATTCGTCGAAGGCTTGGGCGGGAGCGCCGACGCGTCGGATGGTGACGGAGTTGATGACGACGTCGGTATCCGGTTTTTCGTTGGTGGTGGGGACGGCGTTGATGGTGTCGACGATGGCGGTGCCGGAGGTGACGGAGCCGAAGATGGTGTGGATGCCATTGAGGAAGGTGGGGGTGGCGACGGTGATGAAGAATTGGGAGCCGTTGGTATTGGGGCCGGAGTTGGCCATGGCGAAGAGGTAGGGGCTGTCGAAGGTGAGGCCGTTGGAGGTTTCGTCGGGGAAGGTGTAGCCGGGTCCGTCGGTGCCGAGGCTGTTTTGAGAGCCGGCTTGGTTGACGAAGCCGGAGGCGACGCGGTGGAAGGTGATGCCGTTGTAGTAGGGGGTGTCGGTGATGACTTGGCCGGTGGCGGAGTCGACCCAGGGGCGGGTGCCTTCGGCGAGGGTGAGGAAGTTGGCGACGGTGCGGGGGGAGTTGAGGTAGTCGAGGGAGACGGTGAAGTCGCCGAGGGTGGTTTGGAAATCGGCGAAGATTTGGGCGGGACTTTTGAGGAGTCCGGAGAAGAAGAGTAGGCTGGTGAACAGGGCTTTCACGGGTGGGAAACTCTGGCGGGCGGGGGAGGGACTTGCAATTCGGATTTTGGGAGGAACGCTCGGGTTGGGAGAGGTTATTTTTTTGCCGCGGAAGGCCCAGAATGTGCAAAAGGCTTTGTGATTGGCTCGGGCTAGCGCGGAACCTACCGTTTTGTGGATGAACGGAAGGGAGCGTGGGTGGGCGTTGTTTGATTTGGATCAGACTTTGGTGTCTTGGGATATGCAGGCGGTGTGGGGGAATTGGGTGTTGCGACGGCAGGGTTGGCGGCGGATTTTGTTGTGGCCGTTTTTGGGGTTGTTGCCGTTGGCGAAGGTGTTGGGTTCGGGGACGATGAAACGGTTGTTTTTGGGGTGTTGTTGGGCGATGGAGCGGAGGGATTTGGAGGAGGTGGCGGAGGCGTTTGCGGAGCGGTATGTGCCGGCGATTTGTTATCCGGATATTTTAGAGATGTTGGAGAAGGAGAAGGCGGCGGGGCGGAAGACGGTTTTGGTCTCAGCAAGTCCGGAGAGTTATGTGGGGAGGATGGGGGCGCGGTTGGGGTGTGATCATGCTGTTGGGACGGTGGTGGATTGGGGTGAGGAGGCGGTGGGGTGGTGTCCGAGATTGCCGAAGGGG
>JBCCZX010000112.1:0-10730 GCA_039186735.1 Verrucomicrobiota bacterium
CCGGGTGCGGGTGATTGAGCAGGAGTTCCTTGGCAAGCGGACGGGGGTGGCGGAGTTTGCAGTGGCGGGGGAGGCGTATCGGACGGGGGGGCGGGTGATTTCGTGGCGGGTGAGGCTTTATCAGGGGGGGGAGTTGTTGGGGGAGCGGCGTTCGGTTTTGTGGGAGTGAGGGTTGATTTTCGTGAATAAACCGGGGGTTGCGGCGTCTTAATTTTGAGACCCGACTTTCTTGAGATGGCCCTTCAATTTCGACCAGGCGTATTGGGTGATGTGGTATCAGCCGTTGGCAGAGAAGCTGTGTCTGGGGCGACGGGTTTGGTTGACGGAGTGGGCGAAAAAGGGTACCTTTCCTGCTCTCACCCCAGCGACGGGCAATCGGCTCGAGACGTGACTAGTTCTGACAATATTGAGGTTGGCGATGTGGATGGTTCCAAATGGGTCCGCGTGAACGGGAAGGGTAGCTTTATGAGTAGTCCGCGGGTGAAGGAGTATGTTGAGGATTGTTTGGAGGGGGGATGTGAGGAGGTGGTGGTGGATTTGGATGTGTGTCCGGCGATGGATTCGACGTTCATGGGGACTTTGGCGGGTTTGGCGTTGAAGTTGCAGCAACGGAAGGGGCATTTGACGGTGGTGGGTTTGTCGGAGCGGAATCGGGATTCTTTGGTGGATTTGGGTTTGGATGCGATTTTGGATTTGGAGGGGGAAGATGGGGCTTCGGAGTGGGATGGGCGGATGGGAGAGATTCGGGAGGGTTTGCAGCCGTGGAGTGCGGAGGCGAGTGGAGCAGCAGCAGCGGAAGAGGTTTTGGAAGCGCATCGCAAGTTGTGTGATGTGGATCAGCGGAACGAGGAGAAGTTCGGTTCGGTATTGGAGGTGTTAGAGAAGGAGTGCGCTTCGTCGTAGTGGGTTCGGCAGGCTGATGGACTGGTTGTTGGCAGGGTTTGGTGCGTTGACGGCGCTTCTGGGTTGGCGATTTTTGGTGGTGCGGAAGAAGTTGGTGGAGAGTGAGGGTGCGCGGGCGGAGATAGAGGGTGAGGAGCACCGGATGTTTGATTTTTTGCATTTGTTGGGGGAGGCGATTGAGGATGAGCGTTCGTTGGAGCATTTGTATCGGACGATTGTGGAGGGGATGGAGGAAGTGTTGGGGGCGGATGGGGGAGGATTATTTTTGACGGAGGGGGAGGATTTTGCACCGGGGTATTTGTCGGAGGAGTGTCCGGCGGTGGTGGCGGTGCCGGCGGAGGTGAAGGATGGGGCGGTGACGGGTTGGATGAGGTTGGCGCGGGTGAAGCGGGAGGGGGAGTTGTTAGAGGAGCTTTGTCAGGATGGGAAGGGGAGATGGTGGAAGCAAGGAGAAGAGGGTTTGCCGAAGGGGGTGAGCGAGATGATGGCGGTGCCGTTGTGGCATGGGGGGAGGGTATTTGGGGTGTTGGTGGTGACGTTGAGGAGCGGGGTGTTTTCGGCGAATGATTGGGATGTCTTTCGTTCGGGAGCGGAGCAGTCGGGTTTTGGTTTGGGGAATGCGTTGTTGCATCGGGAGGTGCATGAGAAGCGGAAGTTGGAGGATGAGTTGAGGACGGCGCGGGAGGTGCAGCGGGTGTTGTTGCCGGAGGAGAATCCGGATTGGCCGGGGTATCGGGTGCGGGGGACGAATGTGCCAGCGCGTTTGATCAGCGGGGATTATTTTGATTTTGTGGATTTGCCGGAGGGGCAGCATGGGGTGGTGGTGGCGGATGTGTCGGGGAAAGGGGTGGGAGCGGGTTTGGTGATGGCGAGTTGCCGGAGTGCGTTGCGGGCGGTGGTGACGAAGGCGGCGGGTCCGGTGGAGGCGATGGTGTCGGTGAACGAGCAGTTGTTCCCGGATATTCGGGAGGACATGTTTGTGAGTGCGGCGTATGCGGTGTTTGAGAATGGTTCGGGGCGGGTGAGGTTGGCGCGGGCGGGGCATGATGCGCCGTTGTTGTTTCGGAAGGAGACGGGGGAGGTGGAGGTGGTGAAGCCGGGGGGCTTGGCCTTGGGGATTGATGAGGGGCCGGTGTTTGAGCGGGTGACGAAGGAGGCGTTGGTGGAGATGAAGTCGGGGGATGTGTTTTTGTTTTATACGGATGGGGTGAATGAGGCGGAGAATGGGCGGGGGGAGGAATACGGGAAGGAGCGTTTGCGAGAGCGGTTTGCGGAGTTGGCGAAGCGGGGAGCAGAGGGGGTGGTGGAGGGTTTGCCGCGTGATGTGAAGGTGTTCGCGGACGGGCATTCGCAGTTGGATGATGTGACGGTGGTGGCGGTGGAGCGGGTTTAGAGAATTGTGGGTTGTTTGGCGGTGGGGGATGGGTAGTTTGGAGGTGATGGATGCGGTGTCGGATTGGTGGAAGGCGCGGGATTTGCCCGAGCGTCTGGGGCCGATGATGACGAAGGAGTTGCGGCAGGGGTTGCGGCGGGGGATATTTTTGGGGCCGTTTTTGGGGATTCAGGTTTTGGCGATAGTGGCGATGGTGGTGGAGTTCCGGATGGTGGATGAGCTGGAGCAAACGACGTCTTTTGCGGGGGTGTTGAACTTTTTGTTGTTCTTTCCGGGGGGGATGTTTTCGGGGCCGTTTTGGTTGGTGGTGGGGATTGTGTGTGTGTTTTTGATGCCGTTGGGCGGGTTGGTTTTGATGGGCCAGGAGTTGGAGGAGGGGAATCATGAGTTGTTGTTGATGACGCCGTTGAGTCGGTGGAAGGTGGTGCAGGGGAAGTTTTTTGCATTGTGGGGGATTTGTCTGCTGACGTTCTCCTCTTTGCTGCCGTATGTGATGGTGCGTTATTTTATCGGGGGGATTGATGTGGGGCGGAACATTGCCTTGGTGTTTACGGTGATTTTGGGTTCGGGGATGTTGGCGGCGGGAGCGATTGGGGCGTCGTCTTATCGGAATATTGCGGCACGGATTGTGGTGTTGGTTTTGTTTCTGGGTTCGATGGCGGCTTCGATGGGGGCGGCGATGGGAGGGGCGGCGGCGCGGGAGGAGGAGGCGGGGGTGTTTTTCACGTTGAATGCGTTGGGGTGTTTTTTTTGTTATACGGTTTTGGGGTTGGCGATGGCGCGGTCGCAGATTCGTCTGGTGGTGCATCATTATGAGGTGAAGCCGAGCTGGATGATTATTGGTTTGTTGTTTTTTACGCCGTTCGTGGTGGGGATGGCGACGGCAATGACGCTGGCCTGGGCGGGTTTTCTCGGGTCGGTGGGGATGGGTCTGGTGGCGTGGTATGCGGATACGTCGCCGAAGGCGGCGGCGTGGGTGCAGGTGCCGGAGGCGAATATTCCGGTGCCGCCGAGTTTGCCGGGGGAGGGGGAGGCGAAGGGAGTTGCTGATTCGGAGGCGAAGGTTGCGGAGGATGAGTGAGCAGGATTAGTCCTGATCTGCAGAGAAGGGGATGGGGACGGGGGAGTGGGCGAGATTGAGGGTCTTCCCATTGTGACTGACTTGGTGGACGGCGTCGACGGGGCAGCCGAGGCGTCCGTGGGCGGTTTGGCCCCAGCCGTAGATGAGTCCATCGGTTGTGGTGAGGAAGACATTGTTGGTGAGGGAATCGAGGAAGGCAGCGCGGCGATTTTCGGGAAGGGAGACTTGTTGGGGCGAGGAGTAGATGGTGCCGGAGGGGTGGTGGCCGTGGGGGTCGGGTTGGGGAGGGCCGATTCCGAGTTGGCCGGAGAGGACGGTGTGAATGCCCCAGGTGAAGACGCGGCCTTGGTCGTCGAGGACGGCGGTGTGACGGGAGCCAGCGACGACTTGGACTAGGTTTGGGGGAGCATTTTCTAACAGAGTTGGTCGAGTGAGGTCGGAGAGGTCTGGTGAACCATCGGGTTGGGTACGAGGGAAGTGGGCTTTGGAGCCGTTGCCCCAGCCGTAGAGTTGGCCGTCGTGGGTGATGGCGAAGCCGGTGTGGATGCCGATGGCGATGGTTTTGAACTTGGCGGGTGCTTGGAGGGGAATGGGAGTGGAGACGAGGGCTTTGGTTGATAGGGGGAGGCCAAGGAGGTGGCGGGAGTTACGGCCACAGACGTAGATGGTGCCTTCCGAGTCGAGGAAAAGGGAGTGAGTGTTTTGTCCGGTGGCGATGGCGACGATGGTTTTGTGGGAGAGGGCTTCGATGAGTCGGGGAGAGGTGAGGGATTCCGTGGAACCGTGGCCGAGGACGCCGGTTTTTCCGAAGCCCCAGGAGTAGACTTGGCCGGTGGAGGTGAGGGCGAGGGTGTGGCCGCCGCCAATGGCGACATCGGTGATGATGACTTCTGGAGGAAAGGGGACGAGGGTGGCGGTGCGGCGTTGAAGAGTGTCGCCGAGGCCGAGTTGGCCGTGGTTGTTGGGGCCCCACATGTAGAGTTTGCCGGTGTCGGTGATGGCGGCGGCATCGTTTTGGCCGGAGGCGATGTTGATGATGGTCAGGCCGTCGAGGCCAGTGACTGGTTCGGCGGAGGGGTTGTAGCGGGCTTGTTCGGCGCGTTGGGAGGGGTCCTTGCCGGGGAGGACTTTTGAGTCGATGGGGCGACCGAGTTTGCCACCGATCCAGTCGGTTTTGGTTTTGTCGGTGGGACGCATGAGGTCTTCGCCCATGGAGAGGACGATGCCATTTTTGAGGGTGTAGGTTTGGTGGTTGCCACCAGCGACGTCGACGGGATTGGAGAGGAGAGCGGTGGAGAGGAGGAGGGTGAGAATCATGAGTGGTGGTGATTAGAAGCGATAGATGAGACCAAAAGAAAAGGCGCGACCAGCGCGGTAGGGGTTTCGGGCAGAGACTCCCGCGCTGGGGGTGGTGTCGAAGAGGTTATCGATATCGACGTCGAGTTCGACTTCGCCGATGCGGGGGAGTTCGTGTTTGTAGGTGATGGAGGCATCAACGATAAACGAGGTGGGGATTTGGACCTCTTCAAAGATGGCGCTTGCGAATTCGCGTTCGCGGATGGTGACGTATTCTGGCGAATAGCGGCCGCGAAAAGCGATTTTGAGACGATTGTCGAACCAGCGGGAAATCCAAGCGAGAGATACGTAGTAGGGAATATTAAAATTTAGTCGTTGGATTTCGAGAGTGTCGTAGAGGACTGGAATTGAAGTGGTGGAATTGAGGGGAAAGAACTCGACGAAGGTTCCGGCGAGGTCGGCATCGATGGAGGAGAGAATCGTTCCTGAGCCGGAGGGGACGACGTTTTCGGAGATTGTTGAGGAGGCGGAGAAGGTGTGGTTGCGCCAAGATTTTGACCATTCGAGGGAGAGGGAGCGGTATTCAGAGAAGCCGTCGTTGCTGAGTTGTCGGCGATTGAAGGCGATGACTTCGCCATCGGGGGTGGTGAAGGTGTCGGGAATGGGTTGGCCGCCGGCGAAGCTTTTTTTGTTGTCGCGTTGAAGGGCTTTGAGGCGGAGTTCTCCGAGCTTCCAGAGTGGGAGGGTGAGGGCGAGACTGAATTCGTCGGAGAAGGGGGTATCGAGATCGTCGGGCATCTCGAAGAGGCTTTCTTGATTGATGGTGGGGTCTTTCCATTCGGAGAGATTGATTTCGTTGTTCACGAAGTCGACGGGTTCGCGGAGGTAGAAGATGTTGGGCGGGTTTTGCTCGCGGAGGGCATAGGTGAGTTGATTTTTGGCGTAGTAGCGGTTGTAGCCTGCGGTGAGGGTGAGATTCCACGGGAATTTGAGAGAGAGGCTGGTTCGGGGGGCGAAGTTGATGTTGCCGAGGAAGTCGTCGTAGGAGATGCGCAGGCCGAGAGAGGGGCGGAGAGTGAACCAGTCGGTGAGGATGAAGTTGTGTGAGTAATCGGCGAAGAGGTTGAGGGAAATGATCTCGGCGAGTGATTCGTAGGCGAGGAAGTCAGAGCGTTCGGTGAGATAAGTGGAGCCGATGATGGAGCCGTCGTCTTCGCCGGGAGCAACGGCGGGAAAGCCGAGATTCTCGGGGAGGCGATAGCTGAAGTTGGTTTCGAGTCGGGAGCGTTCGGCGCGGGTGTAGCGTGATTGGAGGCCGTAGGTGAGACTGGCGTTTTTCAGTTGGTGAGAGTGTTTGATGTTGAAGTCGATTTTTTGCTCTTTGTTGTCGAGTTTGCCGAAACCGCCGATGAGTCCACCATCGGGAGCGAGGAAGTCGCCGAAGTTGTAGTGGTTCGGATCTTCTTCGCGGGAGTTTTCGGTAGTGGTGTAGGCGAGGTCGACGGTGAGGACGGATTTGTCGAAGAGTTGGGTCCAGTTGAGTTTGGACGTTGAACCGCCACCGAATTGGCGGGCGATATTGGAACGCCAGTATTGGTCTTCGTAAGGAGTCCAGGTTGTTTGGGCGGTGATGCTGGTGAAGGGGTTGGGGTCGATTTTGGTTTTGAAGAGGAAGTTGTCGCGGATGGTGTCGCGAGGGCGGGTGCCGCCGAAGTAGTTCGAAGAGAGAGCGCCTCGTTCGACGGTGGCAACTTGTCGGGTGGCGGAGAAGAGGGTCTTGACGTGATTTCCGAGGGGAAGGTCTACTGCGAGGCCGTAGCGGTAGCGTTGGAAGGTGGTGGGTTCGGGAACGAAGCCGTCCTCGGCGAGAGCTTGAGCAGCGGCTTCGGCGTCGAGGAGATAATTGACGAGTTTGTCGGAGGAGTAGCCGGTGCGCAGGGTGACGGAGAGTCTGTCCTTCGGGTCGCGGGTTTTTTGGTTAACGACGCCGCCTTGGAAGCCTCCGTATTCGGCAGGGACATTGGAATCAAGAACTTCGAAGGAGCCAAGTAAGTCGGTATCGATGAAAACGGATTGGACGGAGCCGGTGGTGGAATCAAAGCCGCGTTGGGAGAAGGTATCGAGTTGGTTGTCGGTGGCGATTCCGTCGATGAGAAAGGTGTTTTCGGAGGGACGTCCGCCGGAAATCGAGACTTCGGTGGGGGAGAGATCACCGATGGTGTTTTGGCCACGGGGATCGTTCGAGAAGCGATCGCGATCAATATCGAATTGAGTGTTGGGAAGAATCTCTAACAGTTCATTGGGGTCGGCAGTGGCGCCGGCGAGGGCTTCGATTTCTTCCTCTTGGAAGGTGTAGGAGCCGGGTTGGTCGGTTTTGAAGCGATTCTCTTGAATCCGTTCACCGAGGACGAGGGTTTCTTCGAGAATGGTTGATGAATTCGTTGACTGTTCCTTCGGCGGGGGAGAATTTTCTTCGCGAGAGAGGATTTCGGTGCCTTCGGGGAGGTTGTATTTTTCGAGGATTTCGGCTTCGGTGAGAGTGATGAGGAAGTCTTGAGCTGAGGCTGTCGAGAGGAGAGCGAGCAGGAGAAGGAGCCGCTGGAAGGGGGGGGTCATGGCGAGGAGACTCTGATACGCCAGTAGCCAGAAGTCAGGCTTGAAGAGATCGTTTCGGTGAGGACCGAGGAAGTGAGGGAGGCGGTTCCGTTGTAGCCGGGAGCGATGTTTTGACGGGTGAAGGAGCCATTGCCATCGGGGGTGAAGGAGACTTGGTCGGTGAAGGTGGTTTGGAGGTCAGGAGAGAATTGGAGGGTGTAGATGAAGGAAAGGTCTTCGCGGAAGTTGAAGGTGAGGTCGAGAGAAGAGGAGGCGGGGATGACGGCGGGGCAGGAGTTTTGGGCGAGTTCGTCGGCGGTAATGGCGGGGGAGAGGCCCAGTTCTTCGGGGGTGAAGGTGATGATGAAGGCTTGGCGCTTGGGGGTTTGGAATTCGGTTTGGCTGCCGTTGCCGGGGGGATGGTTGGGGTCGTCGGTGGCATCTCCGTAGGCACCGACGACGGTGAGGCCGTCATCGGAGATGGCGAGGGCTTCTTCGAGGAAGCCGTTGGGTCCGAGATCGGTGGAGGTGAGACCGGCGGCGGTGGAGAGGCGAACGAGACCGAGGGAGGCGGTCCAGATGAAGGCGCGGGAGGTGCTGTTGGTGAAGGCGGGGGCGGTGACGGCGCTGCGGCCGACGACGACGGAGCCATCGGCGCTGACGGCGCAAGCAATGGTTTGGCCGTTGCCGGGTTCGAGTGCGCCGAGGGAAACCATGCCGGAGGAGTCGGTGTAGCGGAAAGCGACTTGTCCATTGATGGGGTCGCGGGCTTCGCCGACGATGGTGGTGCCATCTTTGGAGATGGCTTGGGCGGTGGAGCTGAAGACGGGGTTTTGAAGGTCACCGATTCCGGTCATGGAGGAGTTGGGGAAGAAGAAGCGGAAGGCTTCGGAGTTTGTGGAGGTGGAGTTGGGGCGAATGGCGGAGCGGCTGGTGCCGACGGAGAAATTGGCGAGACGGTCGATGGAACGAGCGGAGCTGTAGGAGGGTTTGGTGGTAGTGCCGTCAGTGACGGTGGGTCCGCCGGAGAGATTTCCAGAGGGAACAATGCCAGTGGCGGCGGTCCAGTGGAAGGCTTCGAAGGTGCTGCCGACGGTGCCTGACTCGTAGCTGCGGCCTTGTCCTACGATGGTTGTACCGTTACCAGAAACGGCGTAGGCTTGCATATCAAGGTCGAAGAGAGTGGAGCCAATGAAGAGGCCGAATTTGGAGCCGGCGGGAGGGACCAGGGCCTGGGCGGAGTAGGAGCCGTTGACTTGTCGGGTCCAGACGACGGCGTGGTCTTTGCTGTTGGAGTTTACGTCGGCGCGGGCTTCTCCGACGATGATGGAGCCATCATCCGACATACTGCGCGCATCGGAGCGCTCTTCGGTGCCTGGAGAAGGCAGGGCTTGGATACCGGTAGAGGCGGTCCAGACCCAGCCCAGAGTGGCGGAATCGGTTTGGCCACGACCGGCGACGACGGTGCCATCGGCTGAGATTGCTTTGGCGACGCCGCGGGTGGCTCCCCCGGAGAGATCGCCGAGGAGCTGGAAGGTGGCGGCGGGGGCGAAGGAGGGTAAGGCAAAAAGGAGAAGAGTCAGGCGAACGGTCTTCGCCTGACTCTTGTGGGAGAGAAAAATTGGGAGGAGATGCTTCACACGCAGTTAGGCGCGCTTGCGGCGGAGGAGGCTGAGAGCTCCGAGCAAGCCGAGGATGGCAGTGGAGGGCTCGGGGATATTGCTGAATGCATAGAAGCCGTCGCTCTGGTCGGTCCAAGCGAGTTGGCCATTGAACCAAGTTAGTTGATTAACGGCATCACTGTTATTGGGTCCGGCAATCAAGTCGGCTTCGCTAATCACTACTTCCAGGGTGTTTTCGGCATCATTCGGATCGAAAGAGAGGATGTAGTCGCTGTCATTCTCGTAGAAGTAGACGAGGCCATCAGGGGCATAGAACAGGGAGGCAGCACCTGCACGGCCATCAATGTCGTCGGTCACAGATTCGATTTGAGCGGTGGTGAGGATGGTGGTGCCTACACCTGCGGCGTCGAAGCTGACGATTTCATCGTTGGTGTTGCTACCAACTAGGATATTGGTGCCATTGTAGGCGATGCTATTGTAGCTTGTTCCGGCGAAAGCCGCTAGGTTAGATGCACCAACAGCAGTTGAAATCGTTCCTGCAGCTGATACGCCCAGAACCGAATCAGTTTCGAAGTCGATGAAGATACCACTGCCATCGGAAGCTACGGAGTTGAAAGCGGAAACGTTGGTGCTTAATCCGGTGAAGTTATCGAAGTCTGTAGCGGAAACGAGCGTGGAAACGGCACCTGTCGTCAAATTGACGCTATTGTAAGAGCGGTCGCTGAAGCTAAAGAAGCGGACTTCTCCAGAACTCGTAATGCTGGCACCATTGAAGCCATTCGCTTCTCCGCTTCCGGAGCGGCTCGCGACCCAAGTGGCGTTGTCAACGAGGCTGCCGAAGAAACCATTTCCATTGAAGGTCTCGAAACTGCGAATTTCAGTGGAGTCGACGCCACCAGAACCAGCGCGGGTAAAGACTACAGTATTGTCTCCATCAGAGACGACAGTTTCTAAAAAATCGGTATTTCCGGCAATGGCATCGGCTTCGGTGAAGATTTCGAAATAAGTGGCTGCGAAGGTGAGCTGGCTGAATAGAGCTCCTGCCAGCGCAAGGGTGAGGTTTCGGATCGTTTTCATTAGTTGGGTAGGCAGTTGTTCAAAGAACAATTAAGGGTCGAAAGGTGCACATAGGGGCTGAGAAGGTCTGATGCGCTATTTTCAAGTTTTAGCGACGGATTGCGTACTTTTGCACGTGGGGTATTGGCGGGGAAGGAGGCTTGTCAGGGAGGGAGGGAGAGCTAGATTAGTCACATGAAGCTGATTCTTTTGAGTTTGGCATTGGTTTTTGGTGTGGTGGGTTGTGCTGTTCAGGAGGAGAGGAAGCCGGTGTTGATTGAGAGTGAGGAGAGTGAATTGCCTTGGAACCGGATGCAGGAAGGGGAGGGGCAGGGATTGCTGGGTGGGTTCCAACGGCGATGAGAATCGGGTTGATTTTGGTGGGCTGGCTGTTGTTGGGGTGCGGGAGGGAAGGTCCGGTGTTGCCGGAGAGCGAGGAGAGTGTGAGGCCTTGGAATGATTTTCAGGAGGGGAAGGACAGGGGGTGCTGGGAGGCTTTGAGAGGTGAGCAGTGGATTGCGGAGCGATTGATGGCGTGTCAAAGGAGATTAGGAGGAAAGGGAGCTTGGGTTGAGGCGGAGTCTTTGAGGCTTGAATAGGAGGGTGAAGATGCGAAGACACGAGGCTTGGGTTTTGGCTGGGGCTTTTGTGAGATTTTTTACAGGAGGAAACGGAGAGAAGGGAGCTTTTGCAGTGGCTGGATGTTGTGGCTTGGCTCGCACGAAGACGCAAAGGCGCAAAGCCGGGTTTGTGGCTAGATTCTTTGGGGGTTTTTTGCCTCGCG
>JBCCZX010000113.1:0-10683 GCA_039186735.1 Verrucomicrobiota bacterium
CCCCCCCCCCCCCCGCGCGCACGATTGGATTGGTGGCAGGACGGGGAGTTTATCCGGAGACATTTTTGGCGGGGGTGCGGCGACAGGAGGAAGAGATTCGGGTGGTGACGGTGGGTTTGGAGGGGGAGACGGAGAAGGCTTTGGGGGAGCGAGTGGATGTGATTGAGTGGTTCAAGGTGGGGCAGTTGTCGAAGCCGATTCAGTTTTTGAAGAGGGAGGGGGTGGAGGAGTTGGTGATGTGTGGGCAGGTGAAGCCGAAGAACTTGTTTGATTTGCGTCCGGATTTGCGGGTGACGATGGCGTTGGCGCGTTTGAAGGAGCGGAATGCGGAGAGTTTATTCGGCGGGTTGTCGGAGGAGTTTGCGAAAGATGGGATCACGGTTTTGCCGGCGACGACGTTTTTGGAGGATTTGTTGCCGGAGGTGGGGGTGGTGTTTGGGCGGAAGTTGTCGAAGGACGAGATGGAGACGGCGGAGTTTGGTTTTCGGATTGCGAAGGAGACGAGCCGGTTGGATATCGGGCAGAGTGTGGTGGTGCGTGAGGGGACGGTGTTGGCGGTGGAGGCTTTTGAGGGGACGAATGAGTGTGTGCGGAGGGGTGGGGAGTTGGGTCGGGGGAGGAAGGTGTTGTTGGCGAAGGTTTCGAAGCCGAATCAGGATATGCGTTTTGATGTGCCGGTGATTGGTCCGGATACGATTCGGGTTTGTGCAGAGGCCGGAGTCGGGGCGATCGCGGTTGAAGCTCGAAAGACGCTGGTCCTCGGGTGGGAGGAAGCGGAAGGATTGGCGAAGGAGTTGGGGGTCGGAGTGGTGGCTTGTTAGGCTTTACTCGATCATTTCTTTGGCTTCGAGTTCGGCGAGGCGTTGTTGTTCTTCTTCGACGGAGTGGATCCGCAGGGTGACTTTGATGTTTTCGCGAGCAGCAACGCTGTTGACGACGTTGCGGATGGCGCTGGCGGTGAACCCGGCGCGGCCGATGAGTTGGGCGACGTCTTCTTGGGCGAGAATGAGGCGGAAGCTGAGGTGGCCTTCCTCCGGAGTGCCGACGCGGAGTTGAGCCTGGTCGGGGTGGTCGATGAATTTGAGCGCGATGTATTGGACGAAATCGCGGACTTGGGAGGTGGCTTCTTGCATGAGGAGATATTTTGGGCTGGAGAGAGGGTTTGTCTAGGAAGTTTGTTCCGAAGGGTCAGTTGTAGGAGGCGCGGACGCGGAAGAAGTGCTTGGAGGTTCCGAGGGGCAGGGTGGCGGTGCAACGCTGGAGGGTGGGATTGCTGCTGTGGGTGGTGACGGAGGTGGAGAGACTCCGCCAGGTGTCGGAGCGTCCCAAGTCGGTGCTTTCCTGGATGCGGAGGACGGCGGGGCCTTGGCTTTCGACGTCAATGACGATTTGGCGTTCGGTCTGGTTGATGGGTGCGACGGAGATGAGGCAGGCGTTGCTGACGGAGATGGGGGGGCAATCTTCGTAGCAGAGGTGGTCGAGGTAGAGATTTTGGCCACCGATTTTGAGGTTGGTGACGAGGCCTTGGAGGGAGGCGTAGCCGAGGACGCCGGCACCATTCGGGATGGTGTTGACGGAGACGGAGACGCCTCCGATGGTGAGACCATTAAGGTCGCTGAGATTGTCGAAGATGAGGAGGCCGGAATTGTTGATTTCGATATTGATGCTGCCGCTGTATTCGCCGAAGCGGAAGGTGGGGTTTTGGATGCAGCCGTTCGGGACGGCGACGAAGATGCCGGCATTTTGAAAGCGAAGCTCTTGGCCTTGGTGGCCTGCGTTGTTGGAGGTTGAAACAGTGATGGTGCCGTCGTCGATGAAGGTGCTGCTATCGATTTCGTAGGGATCGGCGAGGAAGAGGTTGTTTTCGGAGAAGAAGAATAATTCGGGGCCATCGAAGGAGTAGGAGCCGTTGGTGGGGAGGTCTTCAAAATCGAAGCAGTTGGGGGCATCGATGCAGTCGATGTGGCAGATGTGGTCAATGGAGACGTCGGCTCCACCGATGATGATGTTTTGAATGCCATTGCCCGAAATAGTGATGGTGGAAGAGGTGACGGAGACATTGAAGCCATTGAGGGTGCCTGCGAAGTTGGTGAAGCTACCGGCATTGCCGAAGAAGCCATTGACGCCGAGTCGGGTGTCGAAGGTGTTTTGTCGGTATTGAATGGTGACTTGGGAAGCACAGAGGAAGTCGAAGGTGGCGACAGCATTGCGCAGGCGGGCTTCATTGCCGACGTGGTTGGCGAGATTTTCATCAGTGATTTCGAGGGTGCCGCTGCCCGTGTTGTAAAAGCGTGAGATGGCAAGGGGGGTGAGGTCTTCGGTGATGCTATCGCCTTCATCGTAAACGATGCCAAAGGGAAAGACTTCGAAGTCGAAGCAGTCGGGGTCGGGGCAAGGGGTGTGACAGACGTGGTCGATGGCTAGATAGGTGCCGCCGATGGTGAAGTTTTCGATTTGTCCGGTAAGAGTGAGGGTTCCGATGAGGCTGCCGTTGAGGTTGATGGCATCCACTTCGACGAGGACGCCGCCGATGCTTTGTCCATCGAAGTCGAGGATGCTGTCTTTGAAGCTCTGGCCGTTGTTGTGTCGGATGAAGACGCCGCTGTCATATTGACCGAATTGGAGGGAGATTTCCGTAGCGCAGGGAATGTCGAAGGCCAGCATGGTGTCGATAAGGATAGCGTCATTACCGAAGTGGCCGGCGAGTTGTTGGTCGGAGATGAGGACTTGTTCGTCGCCGGTTCCAGTGAATTGGTCTACGGTCATCGTAATACCATCTTCGGCGAATTGTTCGCCGATGGTGTATTTGGTGCCGGGATTTTCGCCTTCATAGTCGATACAATTGACGGGGCATTCGCCGATGCAGAGGTGATCAATTGCGAGTTCGTTGCCAGCGATGGCGAGGGTTTCAATGATTCCGGTGAGAGTGACTTGGCCGTTGGCGACTTGAATGGTGACACCATCGATGGTTTGGCCATTGAGTTGGGTCATGTCCTGAGCCTGGAGAGACTGTCCGTTGATGGTGAGGGTGATGCCGAAGTCGCCTTGCGCGTAGTTGAAGCCGACTTCGCCGGAGCAGCCGATTTGGAATTGAGCGCCGGCATTGTCGAAGACGATTTCGTTGCCCAATCCACCGGCGAGATTGTTGGTGCTGCGGGAGGCGGTGCCGGAGTTGTTGTCGTAGGGGATGATGCTGACTTTGTTGCCGTCTTCTTGATAGATGTCGCCGGGGGAGAGGGTGCCGTTTCCGAGGTCTTCGAAGTCGTAACAGGAGGGGTCATCGCAGGGGAGGAAGCAGATGTGGTCGACGACGAATTCCTGGCCACCGATGCAGAGCGAGTTGATGTTTTGGGAGGATGTTTCGAAGCACATGGTGCCTCCGTTGCCGTTGTGGTTCACGGTAACGTCGACACCGCCGATGGAGTAGCTGGGATTGACGATGCCGATGATTTCGGTTTGGCCGTTGATGGAGATGTTCATGTTGCCGCCGTTGTTGCCGTAGTGGAGTTGGACTTTTTGGACGCAGTCGAAGGAGAGTTCGAGGGTGGCATTGGACAGGGAGAGGGCATTGCCGAGGTGGGGGCTTGAGGAGCCGATAACAGCGGTGCCATTGAAAGTTTGGCCGTTAGCGGGGCTGATGTAGGGGCCGATGGTCATGAGGATTCCGTCTTCGGTGAGAGAGGTGCCGTTTGAGAAGCCGAAGCCGGGGGAGAAGTCTTCGAAATCGATACAGGTGTCCTCTTGGGCTTGAAGGCCAGAGATGAGGAAGATGAAGAGAAGTGGGAGCGCTTTCATGATGGACACGGCTGGGTAAGAGGTTGGAGGAAGAGCGCTAACACGGAAATAAAAAAAGCCACCCCGGAGAACCGGGGTGGCCGTACCACAATCAAACCACTGTTCGAAATTGACTAGTTAAGCTCGATGCGTCGCTCGCGTTGGGAATCGGGGGTGATTTTGGTGAGGGTCACGGTGAGGACTCCGTTTTCGAGGCCAGCGTTGACTTTTTCGGCGTCAGCTTCCTGAGGGAGGCGGAGGCGGAAAGTCGCTACGGGGCGTTTGAAGGCGCGTTCGGACTCTTCGTTTTGTTTGGCTTCGATGAGAAGGACGCGGTCTTTGTCGAGGTTGACGGAGACTTCCTCTTTGGTGAAACCGGGGAGGTCGACTTCGCCGACCCAGGCTTCATCCTTTTCGGTCCATCGCCAAGGGTTGGTGAGGCGAGTGGGCTGGAAGGCGCGGAAAACGCGGTCGAGTTCGTTGCTGAGAGAAGGTTGGTTGCAAGTGTATCTGTTCATGATTTCTTTTGTTATTTTTGGATGGGGTAGGGGATGCAGGCGGTGGGCCAGAGAGGTCTTGTCCACTGATGAATTATTGATAGTGAGTTATTTATGATTGAATTGAGGTTTTCGTGAGGGGGGAGAAATTGGGACGAAATGGCTAGAAATGGGTTTGGGTGGGACGAAGTGTCGGGGAGAAATGGCGCAGGGGGGGATTTTGGAGGAATCGGATTGCGCTTTTGGGGGGAATCTGGTTTCTTCGCCGCCCCCGCACAAAGGGCAGGTTGGCAATTCCGCTGACCTGAAGCGCGCAAAATCGATGAGCGATACACAAGTTGATACCGCTGCGTTCAAGCAGCACGAAAAAGATACGGGCAGTGCCGATTTCCAGATTGCCGTTTTGACGGGACGAATTCGTGAGCTGACTGAGCATTTGAAGACGCACAAGAAGGACCATTCTTCGCGACGTGGATTGTTGAAGATGGTGGCGAAGCGCCGGAAGCTTCTTGATTATTTGAGAGCGAATTCGGAAGAGCGTTATCAGGCCTGTTTGAAGGGTTTGGAGTTGCGCCGCTAGACAGATTTAGGAGATGGCCCCGGAGTGATTCGGGGTCGTTTTTTTATCCGGTTGGATTGGACTTGGGCTTGCGTGGCCGATTTTGAGGGTCCAATCGTGGTTTGATTGAAAGAAGAAAGACGAAAAGAAGATGAACATCGAAAACATTACTATCCCAGTGGGAGAGAATCCCATGGTTATCGAAACTGGGAAGTTGGCGAAACTGGCCGATGGGGCCGTGACCGTGCAGTGCGGGGAAACCGTGATTCTTGTAACGGCGGTTTCGCAAAGCAAAGTGAAAGAGGGGCAGTCCTGGTTCCCGCTTTCCGTTGAATATAAGGAGAAGGCTTCGGCAGCGGGCCTTTTCCCGGGCGGTTACTTCAAGCGTGAGGGGCGTCCGACGGAGAAGGAAATTTTGACTTGCCGCATGACGGACCGTCCTTTGCGTCCGTTGTTCCCGAAAGGTTATCTCTACGACACGCAGATTGTGGCGTTGTTGCTTGCGGCAGATGGCGTCAACGATGCGGATGTGTTGAGTATGAACGGTGCTTCGGCGGCGTTGTGTATTTCGGATATTCCTTTTGCTGGGCCTGTTGGTGCGGTGCGGGTTGGTCGGGTGAACGGCCAGTTTTTGGTGAACCCGACGCACGAACAGCGTGCGGAGAGTGACTTGGATTTGGTTTACGTTGGTAACAAGACGGACGTGATCATGATTGAGGGAGCGGCGAATGAGCTGCCGGAAGAGGACTTCAAGGCGGCGCTTCGTTTTGCGCAGGAAAACGTCACGAAGATTGTGGAAGCGATTGAGCAGTTGGCGGCGAAGGTCGGTAAGCCCAAGCGCGAATACGAGGTGTGTGTGGCGAAGGAAGACCTTCTTGAGATTGGTTACCGCGTGGCGGGAGACCGGATTGAGGATGCCATTTATGCGAAGAGCAAAGTGGAGCGTGGTAAGAAGGTCGGTGCGTTGCGTGATGAGGTGGAGGCGGCGATCAAGGCCGAGCATCCTGCGGTCACGGACTTCGAGATCGAGCAGGCGTTCGAGTATATTCAGAAGAAGGCGTTCCGGATTTCGATCATGGAGAAGGGTTTGCGTGCCGATGGCCGGACACCGGCGGATTTGCGTCCGTTGTTTGGTGAGATTGGTTCATTGCCGCAGGTTCATGGTTCGGCGATTTTTGCGCGGGGTGAGACGATGGCGATGGGAATCGCGACTTTGGCTCCAGGCGACGAGAAGCAGTATCTTGACAACTATGCCGGTGGTGAAGATGAGAAGCGTTTCATTTTGCACTACAACTTCCCGCCGTTTTCGGTTGGTGAGACTGGCCGGATGGGCGGTTTGAACCGTCGTGAGATTGGTCACGGTGCGTTGGCTGAGCGTTCGATTGTGCCGGTTCTTCCGGATGAGGATGATTTCCCGTATGCAATTCGGGTGAGCTCGGAGGTGATGGAGTCGAATGGTTCGACTTCGATGGCGACGGTTTGTGCGGGAACGATGTGTCTTTTGGATGCAGGGGTTCCGTTGAAGCGTCCGGTTGCTGGGATCTCGGTCGGACTCGTTACCGAGTTTGGGGAGGACGGAGTGATGAAGGAGTATAAGACATTGCTCGACATCATCGGCAGTGAGGACTTTTACGGGGACATGGACTTCAAGCTTTGCGGCAGTGATGCGGGAGTGACGGGTTATCAGTTGGACCTGAAGTTGCCGGGGATTCCCTTGAGTATTCTTGAGGAAGCGATCGACCAAGCGGTTGGTGGCCGGGGTTTGGTTTTGGCCAAGATGGCAGAATCGATTAGCTCGCCGGGCGAGTTGAGTGAGAATGCGCCGCGGATTGAGTCGCTAAAGATTGATCCGGACCGGATTGGCGAATTGATTGGACCAGGCGGTAAGAATATCAAGGGCATCCAAGCGGAGTCGGGAGCGGACGTGAGCATCGAAGACGATGGCACGGTGCGCATCTACGCGAGCAAGGGTGAAGGTTTGGCACGGGCGAAGGAGATGATTGAGCGGATGTTCAAGGAAATCGAAGTGGGCGAGACTTACACGGGTCGCGTTGTTTCGACGAAGGACTTCGGAGCATTCATGGAAGTGTTGCCCGGCAAGGATGGCTTGGTGCATATCTCCGAGCTTGGTGAAGGCCGGGTGAATAAGACGGAAGATGTCTGCAAGGTGGGTGATACGATCACCGCGAAGTGCATCGGAATCGACGACAAGGGTCGGGTGAAGATGTCGGTGAAGGCGGCGCTGAAGGAGCAGAAGGCTCAGAGTGCAGCTCCCGCGGGTGGCGATGTTCCAGCAGAGGAGGAGACTTATACCCTGAGTTAAGTTCGGAGCGGGTGCCTTGCTGAGGCGCTGCTTCCGAGTGATTTTGAAAGGCGGCCTGCGGGTCGCCTTTTTTGTGTGAGGGGGCGGTGGTGTTTTGGAGGTGGGTGCGGACCGGGGGCGGTCCGCGCTACCGCTTATTTTTTGGGGAGGCGGGAGAGGGTGGGGAGGCCGGACTGGAGGAGTTGTTGGTCGACCATGGCGGCGAAGCGGGCGTTGAGGTAGATGGTGTGGGGGGAGTCGGCGAGTCCGATGGCGTGGATGCCGTTGGCGGGTGGGGTTTCGAGTTCGGCTGCGAGGGTAGCGAGGTCGGGGACGGGTTTGCCGTTGATGGATTCGACGAGGATTCCGCTGAGGCGGTCGTAGCCGACGGTGGCGGGGTTGGGGATGACGCGGGCGAGGAAGACGACGCTGTTACGGCCTTCTTCGTAGTCTTCGGGGTTTTCGAGGACGTGCATGAGGGCGATGGGGGCGCGGGTGTCCCAGTTTTCGCCGAAGGCGGTGAGGTAGGAGCGGGAGAGTTCTTGGAAGACGAGGCCGCCATTGATGAGGAAAGGCGGTGGGGAGTCGTAGATGTGGCGGGGGACGAGAGCGGGTTCGGGGGATTCGAGGGTGGCGAGGATGGTTTTGGTGGAGCCTTCGCGGAGGACTTCGAGTTTGATTTCGTCGCCAGCGGAGTGGACGCCGCGGATGAGAACGGTCCAGGGGAGGGGGCCGTAGGAGGGGTGGTCGAAGTAGCCGCGGCGGTCGATGAGTTTGTCATTTACGGAGAGGAGGACGTCGCCGCGTTGGAGGCCGGCTTTTTCGGCGGCAGAGCGGGGTTTGACGGTGGAGATGTAGAGGCCGCCCTGGTTGTTGGTGAGGGAGAGGTATTGGCGAAAGATTTTGTCTTCGGTGGCTTGGGTAGCGACGCCGAGGGAGGGGAAGCCTTCGTAGTGGTGGTCGCGAGCATCGGCGATGAATTTGGCAATGATTTCGGGTGCGATGACGCGGGAGAGTTGGTCTTCGGAGTCGTATGAGGTGAGGACGCCGAGGAGTTTGCCATTGCGGGTGACGGGGAGGGTGAAGGAGGAGGAGGCGGATTGCATGGAGCCTTTGATTTCGTAGGCGAGAAAGGCGTAGCCGGCGATGAAGGAGGAGAAGGTGTCGACGGTGCGGATGGTGCCTTCGGTTTTGAGGGGGGTGCCGTTGCCATCGAATTGCCAGATGTTGGCGGTGTCGCCGATGTTGGCAGGCTCACCGAGAGGAAGGGGGGTGAGTTCGTTGAGGAAGGCGGCGCGGTCGGGGTCGGTGGGTGTGAGGAGGGCGAGGTTGGCTTTGTAGTCGATAGCGACGACTTCGGCGGTGACGGAGTTGGTGCCGTCGGAGGATTCGAATTCGAGGTAGGTTTGGTCGGCGACCATTTCGGCGACGGTGAGGATTTCGTTTGGGGAGAGGAGGGCGCCGAGGCCGCGCCGGCGGACGGGGTTGTTTCGTTGCCAGGGCTGTCCGGCGTTGAAGTTTTGGATGGTGGAGTTGATGCGGACGAAGCCGTTTGGTTCGGTGGTTTCTCTGGTCTCGGTGGGAGGTGAGGCTGCGGCGAGGGAAGAGGTGTATTCGCTGGAAGTGTGAGCAGAGAGGCTGGATGCGAGGGCGAGGAGGAGGAGGGTGGTTGTTTTCATGGTGGTGGAGGGTGGTAGGAGTTGTTATTCGCCGAGGTAGTGGGTGGTGGTCATGTTGTTGGTTTGCATGAGGCGTTGGTTGGTGGCCTCGACTTTGGCGTTGGGGATGATGAGGGGGCGGGCGACGTCTTCACATTCGATGATGGTGTATTCGCCGTCGTTGTTTTTGTAGAGGAGTTCGTAGGCGTGGTTGAGGTCCCGGATTTGTTCGCCATTGATGGTGTTGATGACGGAGTCGGCGAAGAAGCCGAGGTTGGCGGTGAGTTCGTCGCTTTCGACGCGGGTGATAACGACGATGTCTTTACGGTCCTGGAAGATGCCGTCTTCGATGTATTTTGAGTAGAGGTAGCGGACGGAGAAGTTGCTGAGGCGGTGGGCGGACATCATGTTGAGGTCGAGGGGTTGGAGGATGAAGCCGGCGTAGAAGATGTAGCGAGGACGTTCATCGTAGCGAGCGGCGTAGATTCGGGAGGCGGGAAGTGGGAAGAGGGTGATTTCGGTGGTTTGGCGGGTGCCTTCGCGGAGGAAGTCGAGTTTGACTTTGTCGTCGGCGAATTTGCGTTCGACGACTTCGTGGAGGACGAGGTTTTCGCCGTCGACGTTGATGTTGCCAGCGGAGTCGATGGGGTAGTCGTCGATGGCGAGGAGGATGTCTCCAGTTTTGACGAAGCCATCGCAGGGTCCCCCGGGGATGACGGAGGCCACGAGGACGCCTTGTCCATCGTCGGAGAGGCCAAGGGCTTCCCGCATGGCGGGATTGAAGAGTGGGAAGTCGGAGAGGCCGAGGTCGACGTAGTGGTCGTAGCGGCCGTCTTTGATGTCGGTGAGGAAGCGGTTGATGACGGGGGTGGGGATGATGTAGCCGGTGTTGTCGGCTTGGCGGAGGCCTTGGAAGGCGACGCCGATGACTTTGTCGCCTTGGACAGCAGGTCCGCCGGAGTTGCCGGGGTTGATGGCGGCATCGATTTGGATGATGAGGTGGGAGTCGGCGCGGGAGTGGGAGTAGGGACGGAAGTCGATGCGGGAGACGATGCCCCGGGATACGGAGAGGCGGTCGCCGCCGATGGGGTAGCCGATGGCGCGGACTTCGGAATCGAGTTCGGGCATGCCGCCGATGGGGAGGATGGGGAGGTTTTCGAGTTGGGAGGGGTCTTCTACGGAGAGGAGGGCGAGGTCGCAGTCGTGGGCGATGTGTTCGATGCGGGCGGGGAGTTTGCGGGCGGAGTTGCGTTTGGTGATGAGGATGCGGCGGGCGTTGGCGACGACGTGGGCGTTGGTGAGGATTTGGTTGGGTCCGATGAGGAAGCCGGTACCGCGTCCGCTGGCAAAGGTGCCGGCATTCCAGGGGGTGCGGTAGTCGGGGTTTTGGGTGGCGGTCTCGATGCGGAGGACGGAGTTGAAGATGTCGAGGGGGGCTTTCTTTTTGAGGGGGGCGATGAGGGTGCCCAAGGGTTTTTCGGTTTCGGGTGTTTCTTGAAGGAGGAAGTCGCGGTCTGAGACGTCTGATTCGCCGGCAGAGAGGGTGGTGGGTGTTTCTTGGGCGAGGAGAAGAGGGGAGAGGAGGGCGAGAAGGGCGATTCGTTTCATCGTTTCGGATAGCCTAAGTTGAAAAGCGTGGCTGGCAAGCGAGGAGGAAGTGTTTAGAAGGGGAGCGTGACGCGAGTAGGATTGCGAATGCCGGGGGAGTGGGAGGCGGTGGAGGCGGTTTGGATGAGTTGGCCGGTGGCGGAGGGTTTGTGGGCGGGGAGTGGGAGTAGGGACGGAAGTCGATGCGGGAGACGATGCCCCGGGATACGGAGAGGCGGTCGCCGCCGATGGGGTAGCCGATGGCGCGGACTTCGGAATCGAGTTCGGGCATGCCGCCGATGGGGA
>JBCCZX010000114.1:0-10519 GCA_039186735.1 Verrucomicrobiota bacterium
AACCAGAGAAACATCTCAACGCACAATATAAGCAAATCCCCGCAAAAGTCCGTCACAAATTTACTCAAAAAGCGTCCTAAACCGCAATCAACCTCCTTCAGACACAGACGAACGCCAACCCAACAGCCCCAGCATCCGCCCCGTCTCCCCCCGCGCCTGTAGATAACTGTAAAACGAATCCAAGTCCGCCCCCGTACACAACCCACAATCCACAAACTCACCCAGCCCCGCCTCCCGCGCTTGCTCCTCAACCTTCCCCGCAAAATTGACTTCATAATGCGGCGGCCGAATACAAGGCCCCAACACCCCCAAAATATCTCCCGGCTCCGAACCAAAATGCCGCTGCATCGCCTCCACCCCGGCCCCCAAAATATTCGCCTCCGTCCCCTTTTTACCGGAATGCAACAACCCCAGCGCCCCCGTTTTCCGATCCACCAGCCAAATCAACCCACAATCCGCCACGTAAATCCCAAGCAACACCCCCCGCTCTCTTGTCACCAGACCATCCACCCCCGCCACCATCCGTGCCGCTCCCTCCCCGACCAACGCCACCTCCCCTCCATGCACCTGCTCCGCCGTCCACATCTGCGACCACGCAAACCCTAGATCCTCAACCGCTTTTCGATGCCACGGCTCCAGTTCTCTCAAACCCTCCGCCTTGTCCAACGATCCCGCCACCTCGGGAACCCGCGGCACAAAATCCACCGACACCCCAAGCTCCCGCAACCTCTTCAGAAAAAACAAAAGTTCCACCACGACGAACGTAGCGGAACTTTCGGGAACTTTCTAGGGTGAGGACTCGGTGACTGCTCTGTCCTCAACCCGACCATGTCGTCTTCATCGAAGGAAGATCCAGTGGGAGGGAGGGATTTTGCGTTGCCGCGTCTGGGGTCTTAGCGACCCATCGCTTTGCGAGCGAACTCGATGGTCTCGGATTCGTCCTGATCAGCGTCAGACATCAAGCTCGCCAAGTCAGAAGCAATCTCCTTGCGCATGTGCGCAACGAGCTCGGTACCCTTCTGAGTGATACGAACCATAATCTTACGACGATCTTCGGCAGCGTGGATGCGCTCCACGTATCCGATTTTCTCCAAGCGGTCCACGAGGCCTGTTGCCGCCGCTGTCGAATGACCCATCTTCTTCGCAATGTCCGACATCGTGAGATACTCCTCACTGGACAAGTAGGTCAGAAGAAAGAACTGAGGGAACGAAATGTGCCCCCTGTTCAATTCATTGGACAGGTTTAGGATACAAGAACGTTGCGTGAACAACACGAAGTCGGCGAGGCGATCCGCCTCCGCCTGCACTGACGCCTTTCGGCTGGTAGTACTGCTTTTCATTTCTGGTCGACTGGTTTTGTTTTTGGAACAACATGGTTACTCAGCAGCTGAGTGAGGACAACTTGACCGAAAATTCAAAAGAAGTGAAGCAAAAACTTAATTTTTTATAAAAATATTCACTCCTGTCCTTTACCCAAACCCACAAGATCAAGGCCTCAACTAAGGCCCCTCTAAGCCCAAATCCTCCTCCGAATCCCCCGCAGACCCTCCCGCCCCCCTCAATTGCTCCACCACCACCAAATCCCCTTTCCGCGGCAAACCCGCATCCCTCGAAAAATCAGCCGCATAAAACCGCCCCAATTTCTCCCCCGTCGGCTCCAATCCCACCGCTCGCACCCCACCCGCACTCCGCGCACTGAAGATCCCTTCCCCTGGCAACTCCCCCGGACCATAACGCTTAACCAAAACAAAGCCTTTCTCCGCATGCACACTCGCAATTTCCCCCACCACTGAAGGCTCCGGGCCCTCCTCCTCGTCCACCTTCTCCCCCTCCGCAACACCCCCGCATCCACTCAAAACCACCAGCAAAATCAACCCTGCCAAACTCCGAATCACCCCCCAACCTAAACCCGCAACCCACGAAAAACAAAACCTCTCTTGATATGGCGGACCGGGAGGGATTCGAACCCTCGATACCCTTTTGAGGTATACTCCCTTAGCAGGGGAGCGCTTTCAGCCACTCAGCCACCGGTCCTTGCTCAAAGGCCCGGCGAGAACACCACAACCCTCCCCCCTCGTCAATCTCCAGCTTCAATTTGCCTCAACGACACCAAAAACCAAGATTCGTTGAATTTTTAGCGAAAAAATATTAAGCACCTCCTGATTATCTGGGTATTTTCGCCCAATTTTTTCTCAACCAATCGCATCATTGACCCACGACCGAATTCAGCAGATCTAAAAGACACAACGTGCACCGCATCCTCACCATCGCCTCCGGCACCTTCACGCAACTCGTCCGCATGAAGGTCTTCTACTTCCTCGCCATCTTCGTCGTCCTCGCCATTGGCCTCAACTTCTTCCGCCTCCCCCACCACATCGGCCCCGAAGCCGCCGGCATCGAAGAACTCCGCCTCTGGAAATCCGGCACCATCGGCCTCATGAAGCTCTTCGCCCTCATCTTCTCCCTCTCCGCCACCGCCCTCCTCATCCCCCGCGACCTCGAAGACCGCACCCTCTACACCATCCTCTGCAAACCCGTCCCCCGCCTCGACTACCTCATCGGCAAACTCCTCGGCGTCCTCACCCTCACCTTCGTCGCCCTCCTCTTCATGGACCTCCTCATGACCGCCGTCCTATACCACCGCACCGGCATCGTCGAAGCCGAACGCGTCGAACTCGTCCAACGCCTCGGCTGGTCCGAAGAAGACATCGCCCTCGAACGCCAGGAAGTCCGCCGCCACGGCCCCACCCTCTCCCTCCAATACGGCATCCTCGGCATCTTTCTCGAAGCCGCCATCATCTCCGCCGTCGCCCTCCTCATCTCCACCTTCTCCTCCTCCACCCTCTTCACCATCATCTCCACCATCCTCGTCTACTTCATCGGCTCCTTCATGGGCCAGTCCCGCGAATACTGGCTCGAATACCACAGCCTCGGCGAATCCTTCCTCGGCAAAGCCGCCGTCCAACTCCTCGGCCTCATCTTCCCTGACCTCTCCCTCTTCGCCCTCGCCGACCCCGCCATCGCCGGACTCCACATCCCCACCCTCACCGCTCTCAAAATCACCGGCCTCGCCGCCGCCTACCTCGTCACCTACATCCTCGTCTCCTGGTTCGTCTTCGCCGACAAAGAATTCTAGCCCGCTTTCCCCGGATTCCCCACGAAAGAAGGCTGGCGATAAGCCACAATCCTCGATAGGAAATTTGAACGCCAGCGGTGAACGTTCCTCCCCGCCAAGCGTCGAAACCAACGTCCATCCCACTTCCAGTAATGAGTGCCAAAAAGACCGCCGCCAAAAAAGAAACCGCCGCTCGCAAAACCAAGTCCACCTCCAACGGTGACGCCAACGTCGCCCAAATCCGCGAACTCATCTTCGGCGAACAAATGACCGGATATGAAGAGCGCTTCACCCTGCTCGAACAAAAACTCACCGAAGAAGTCGCCTCCATGCGCTCCGACGTCGACCAAGCCCTCAAGGAACTCCGCGAATTCATGAAATCTCGCACCGCCGAAGTCGAAGCCGCCTCCGTCAACCGCAACCAAATCGCCGACTCCTTCGAAAAACTCGCCAAAACCCTGCGACGCTAACCCGCCGCCCCCTCTGGAGAGGCAAGTCCTCCAAACGCACCAAACCCCAACACTTGCCTCTGGAGCTCACCAAAGATCTCCATCCACTCATGAACGAACCTTCGAACAAGACTCCTCCCCCCTCCGGAACCCTTGTTCACAACCGTCCCGCCGACTCCCAATCCGTTAGCAACTCCTTTCTCCAACTCAAAGAACTCATGCTCGGCGACGAGCAGCGAGAAATCGAAGCCCTCCGCCAACGCCTCCTCGAAAACGAATCCGCCCTCACCTCCCTCAAAAACACCCTCGCCAACCGCTCCCAAGAACTCTCCCACCTCCTCACCCAACACCACAGCCTCCTCGAAAATCTCCGCCTCGACCTCGACTCCGGCACCTCCCATGCCGGACAACTCCGCGAAGACCTCGACTCCAACAAACGCGAAATCGAATCCCTCCACGAAGACAGCCATCACGCCCAATCCGAACGCAACTTCCTCAGCAAATCACTCTCCTCAGAAGTCTCCCGCCTCGACCAACAAAACCAAACCCAGCAAACCAACCTCGCCAACCTCCGTCACGACCTCACCCAAACCAATCAAAACCTCGACACCCTCCGCGCCGAAGCCACCCAATCCTCCGCCGCTCAACAAAACGCCCTCGAAACCCTCAAAGCAGACCTCACCGCTCAAAGCAAACAACTCTCCACAAAAATCCTCTCCCTCCGAGACGACACCTCCCAGTCCGCCTCCTCCCACCAACAAGTCCTCGAGACCCTCCAGTCACACCTCACCCAAACCAACGCCGATCTCAACTCTCTGGGCGAACAACTGAAATCCCAACTCGAAAACCTCCAGCAAGACTCCTCAAAAACCACCTCCTCCCACCTCGCCCGCCTCGACACCCTCCAAACCCACCTCGACACCACCTCCTCAAACCTCTCCTCTCTTTCCGAACAATCCCAAGAACACAACACCCAACTCACTTCCCTCCGCAACGACCTCACCTCATCCCAGGAAACCTCTCGCCAACACGCCGACTCCACCTCCCAAACCTTCTCCCAAGTCCACGAAAACCTCTCCTCCCTCCAACAACAAATCGACTTCGAACAAACCGCCCTCCAACAACTCCGCAACCACTTCGAACAAGTCGAAGCCGCCTCCGTCGAACGCCTCGCCCAAAACCTCGCCGCCGCCCTCGACCTCCAAAAAAGCACCAGCCCCGCCGCCTTCAACCAACTCGTCGCTGCCCTCCAACCCGGCACCGAATCCGCGATCCAGCGCAGCGTCAGCTCCAACAAGGAACCCCTCACCAAGGCCCTCTTCCCCATCATGGGCCCCGCCATCCGGAACTACGTCACCGACCTCTTCCGCAGCATGGCCGAAGAACTCAACCGCTCCATCCAAAACGCCACCTCCCTCGAACGCATCCGCTGGCGCGCCCAAGCCAAAATGGCCGGCAAACCCTACTCCGAATACGTCCTCCTCAAAACCCGGAGCTTCCAAGTTGAAGAAGCCTACCTCATGCAACGCGATACCGGCCTCCTCCTCCTCCACACCGCCGCCAATCCCGCCAACGAATCCTCCGGCGAAGCCGACCTCGTCTCCGGCATGTTCACCGCCATCCGCAGCTTCGTCAAAGACTCCTTCTCACGTTCCCCTTCCCACGAAGAACTCGACCGCTTCAACTTCGGCGAGCGTGAAGTCCTCATCGAAGCCGGACCCTCCCTCGTCCTCGCCGCCGTCGTCCACGGCGTCCCCACCCCCTCCGTCCGCGAAGAACTGAAAGTCATTCTCGAACAACTCCACATCGATCTCCACCCCCACCTCACCCACTTCTCCGGCGACACCTCCGAACTCGAAGGCTTCCGCCCCACCCTCCGCCGCGCCCTCATCCAACACACCGCCGAAAAAGAAGACACCTCCTCCGGCGGCGGACTCTGGCGCCTCTGGCTCGCCCTCGGCATCCTCACCCTCGCCCTCGGCACCTGGGCCTTCTTCAACATCCGCGAACAACAGAATTGGCACAAATTCGAAACCGCCCTCCGCTCCACTCCCGGCATCACCGTCACCGAAATCAAAAACACCCGCTGGGGCAACAAACGCACCGTCCGCGGCCTCCGCGACCCCCTTGCCGCCGAACCCGTCTCCCTCGCCGCCGAACACAACATCAATCTCGACCGCACCCAGTTCCTCTTCGACCCCGTCGAATCCCTCGACCCCACCTTCCTCGCCTCCCGCTCCACCCCCGACACCAAAGCAATCTCCCTCCTCACCACCCAAATCGAATCCCTCCAACAAGAACTCTCCTCCCTCCGCCAATCCCAATCCACGTCCCAAGAACAACTCTCCCAACAATCCCAACTCGCCACCCAATCCCTCGTCCAGAGCCTCTTCAGCGACATCCCCAACCTCACCCTCTCCTTCACCGAAAACACCCTCACCCTCTCCGGAGACCTCACCGCCGAGAACCTCGCCCTCACCAAACTCCGCGCTCAAGACCTCTCCTCCCTCCTCACCGTCGATACCTCCGGCCTCTCCAACGACACCTCCGCCCGCATCTCCTCCCTCACTCAAGCCATCGAATCCACCTTCATCAAATACCAGCAAGCCTCCCTCGATCAGGAAAACACCCGGCTCGTCTTTCAACTCGCTTCCCAACTCAAGGAACTCTCCCAACTCACCCCCGCCACCTTCACCATCCAGTCCCACCCCCTCATCGGCACCAACCGCGAAGCCAACCGCCTCATCGAACGCCGTCGCGCCGAACAAGCCCTCGAACAACTCCTCGCCCTCGACATCCCCCTCAAAAGCCTCAACGCCCGCCTCAGCGAAGACCTCTCCCAAGCCGGCAACGGCATCAACATCCTCGTCAACCCACCATGATCAAAAAAAAGGTCTGCCTCATCGGGGGCTTCGCCGTCGGCAAAACCAGCCTCGTCCAACGCTACGTCAGCGGCCTCTTCTCCGACGACTATCTCACCACCGTCGGTGTCAAAATCGACCAACGCTCCGAAACCCTCGCCGACAAAGAAGTCCGCATGATGATCTGGGACCTCGCCGGTCGCGACCAATTCGCCAACGTCACCAAATCCTACCTCCGCGGCGCCGATGGCTTCCTCTTCGTCGCCGACGGCACCCGCCGCGAAACCCTCACCGCCATCACCGAAGAACTCGCCGAAGTCCGCCCCGACTTCCCCCACACACCCTCCCTCCTTCTCCTCAACAAATGTGACCTCAACCCCGATTGGGAGGTCAGCCAACAAGACCTCCAACCCTTTCAAGCACAAGGAATGAACATCCTGCGCACCAGTGCCAAAACCGGCGAAAACGTCGAGAACGCCTTCCGCTCCCTCGCCTCCAGTATGACCCGCCTCCCCGCCTCGTAACGCCACCATGAACACCCCGTCCGACACGAGCATCCTCGAATCCGTCCTCGCGACCTTCGACCTCGTGACCCTCACCAAACCCTCCGGCTCGGAACTCTCCTCCCTCCAACCCACCACCTCCCTCCCCTCGTGGTTCACCGCCATCTTCACATCCCCCTCCACACTCTCCTCCACCTCCCCCTTCCTCGAAGATTTCCTCCTCGGCGCCGCCTCCGACTGCTGGCACGGCGACCAAAAACAAGTCCGCTCCGGAATCTGGCAGGAAAACGACTCCGACAACTCCCCCCACTTCTTCCAAGCCACCGCTCTCACCGATTCCCGCCGCGACATCCTCGTCATCAGCCGCGTCAACGAACGCCACCAACGCGAACAAAACTTCATCCAACACGCCCACGACGTCTCCCTCCACCAACGCCGCCTCGCCAAAGAACGCGAACGCAAAGAAATCCTCCTCGACTGCATCATCAACGACCTCAGCAGCCCCCTCACCACCATCCTCATGAATATCCAGCACGTCGAACAACAAACCGAACGCCCCGACCTCCGCGACGCCCTCTCCCGCGCCAAAAAACAAGCCGACCGCCAACGCGAACTCATCCACTCCATCGCCCACAACTTCGATTCCGAACTCTCCGCCTTCGAACCCCTCCTCCTCACCCAGAACCACGGCGTCCCCATCGCCAAGCTCGCCGCCGAAATGCTCGACGCCGTCAAACTCCAGGCCGAATCCAAAAACATCTCCCTCAAACTCATCCCCGACCCCTCCCAACTCGCCTCCCTCACCGTCCTCGCCGAAGCCTCCCACCTCGCCCGCGTCTTCGACAACCTCCTCAACTCCGCCCTCCAACGCAGCCCCGAAAACACCACCCTCACCCTCACCATCGAAGCCAACGACTCCCACGTCACCGTCTCCCTCCACGACCAGGCCACAACCATCACCCCCGAAACAAAAGCTCGCCTCCTCGACCCCTTCCTCCCCTCCACCACCAACTCCCCCCTCAGCCTCTACTTCTGCAAAATGGCCCTCGAACTCTGGGGCGGCAGCCTCTCCCTCGACACCCCCGCCGACGGCGGCAACCTCTTCTCATTTCAACTTCAAAAACACCGTCCCCCCTCCCCCCCCAAGAGCCCAAATCCATGAAGCCGGCTCTCCCAAAAAAAGACCCCGCCCGCATCCTCGTCGTCGATCCCGACCCTGACGTCGCCGCCTCCATCCAAATGCTCCTCCGCTCCCTCCACCAAGGCCATCACATCTCCCTCACCCACCACGGCCAAGACGCCCTCACCCTCGCCTCCCGAGAACACTTCGACCTCATCCTCACCAACTTCCGCCTCCCCGGCCTCGGCGGCCTCGAACTCCTCAAACAACTCCACTCCCAAAAACCCCAGCGCCCCGTCGTCCTCATGAGCGCCAACGCCAACCTCGCCATCGAAGCCACCAAACAAGGCGCCTACGACTTCCTCGTCAAACCCTTCGATGCCGAGCAACTGTTAGAAATCTCCACCAAAGCCCTGCAAGCCAGCTCCACCATGAGCCAACGCATCACCCTCGGCTCCTCCGGCAGCAAGAAGAACGAACCCCAACTCCTCGGGAGCTGCCCCGAAATGCAAAAAATCTACAAGGAAATCGGCCGCTTCGCCCCCACCGATGTCACCGTCCTCATCCTCGGCGAAACCGGCACCGGCAAAGAACTCGTCGCCCGCGCCATCTACCAACACAGCGAACGCGCTCACCAACCCTTCGTCGCCGTCAACTGCGGCGCCATCCCCGAAAACCTCCTCGAAAGCGAACTCTTCGGCCACGTTCGCGGCGCCTTCACCGGCGCCCCCTCCAATCGCATCGGCCGCTTCCAACAAGCCCACCAAGGCACCCTCTTCCTCGACGAAATCGGCGACCTCCTCCTCCCCGTCCAAGTCAAACTCCTCCGCGTCCTCCAGGAAGGCACCTTCCAACCACTCGGCAGCACCACAGACATCCACGTCGACGTCCGCGTCCTCGCCGCCACCCACCAACCCCTCGTCGAACTCATCTCCCAAGGACAATTCCGCGAAGACCTCTACTACCGCATCAACTCCGCCACCATCGACCTTCCCCCCCTCCGCAACCGCGGCAAGGACCTCGAAACCCTCCTCTCCCACTTCGCCGACATCGCCTCCGAACAATACGGAATACCCAGACCAAAATTCCCCGCCCCCATCCTCAAACGCCTCCTTGCCCACCCCTGGCCCGGCAACGCCCGCGAACTCAATAACGTCATCACCCAACTCGTCGTCCGCAGCCGCGGCTTCCCTCTCACCCTCGACCTCGTCGAAACCGCCCTCTCCGGCACCCGCCTCGACTCCCCTCACCTCTCCAACGACGAAAACGAATTCGCCCTCGCCATCATCGCCCCCGTCCGCGCCGCCCTCGAAGACGCCAAAAACCGCGGCTCCGGCGATGTCCACGACGAGCTCGTCCGCGACCTCGAAAAGCAACTCATCTCCACCGCCCTCGAACTCGCTGGCGGTCACCTCGGCAACGTTTCCTCCTGGCTCGGCATTTCTCGTGTGACCCTCCGCAAGAAAATCGCGGTCTACCACCTCGCCAGCCCCAAATAAGCCTCGCCCGCCCCCAAAATCATCCCTCACCCCTTTTGGACAAACCCTTTCCAAAAAATGGAAAGAAAGTTTCAATTTCCGTCCTCCCGCCTCCAAAATCACGGCTTTCACATCCCTTGAAATCACTCACAGACAACAGCTTAAATCCAAAACTTCGAATCTGGCACGAGACGAGCCAAAACAAACGGCATGATTCGTCTCGAAATTGAACACAACGCCAACCTCCCCACCACCGACCGACGCACCCCCTGCGACCTCACCAGCCTCTCCGACGAAGATCTCGTCACTCGCTGCCAAGCCGACCTCCCCCACCAACTCGACAGCTACGACGAGCTCGTCCGCCGCTACCGCCCCCTCTTCCTCAACTACTGCGCCCGCTTCGTCGGCAATCAATTCGACGCCGAAGAAATTTGCCAAGACGTCTTCGTCCGCATCTTCAAGAAAATCGGCCAATTCGAAGGCCGCTCCTCCTTCAAAACCTGGGCCTTCCGCATCGCCTCCAACCTCTGCCTCAACCACCGCGGCACCCTCGCCAAAAAGCGCGAACGCTACACCCTCATCCAAGACGAATATCACGTCCAGGCCGACGCCATCTTCCACGACGCCGGCACCGAAGACCTCGCCGAAACCATCCAAAAAGCCCTCGCCCGCCTCGACGACCAAAAGCGCGAACTCATGAACCTCCGCTTCGTCTCCGGCCTCCGCATCGAAGAGATTGCCGACCGCCTCGGACTCAAACTCAGCGCCGCAAAAATGCGCATTCACCGCGCCCGCGCCGAACTCAAAGACGCCTACCTCGACGTCCTCCTCCACGAACAAATCGCCTAAACACTTCCCTCCATCGCAACTCGCCGGGCTCGGAAGAATCTCCTTTCGGGCCCGGCGTCTTGGACACCTCCTCACCACCTAACCCCAACCCTCACCGCACCTCCACATCCGAAATCTTCCCCGGAATCCCCAAACTCCCCACCC
>JBCCZX010000115.1:0-10426 GCA_039186735.1 Verrucomicrobiota bacterium
CCCGCACAATCCACACCCTCCCAATCCACCCCCGCCTTCCTCAAATCCAACCCCTGCACCACCGCATCCCGCAACTGCCCCCGCTGCCTGAGCAACCCGTTCAACGAATCAATCTCCCGAACCGCCTTCATCGCCTCCTTCTGACCAATCCAATCAAACCGCCCAAAACCAAAAACCCAACTCCGGGCTCCGGCACCGCAATCGTCAGAGTCCCTGCGTCAAAGGTCAGATTCGTAATATACTCCTCCCCGAAATCCACATCGATGTCTCCCACAAAACCGTCCTGCGGATTGTCCCCTCCCGTATTGTTCGCATTCTGCAACAACCCCGTCCCATCAGAAAACAACTGCACAAACATCGGATGATAACGACCCGTTCCCACCTCCTGACCATTGAATTCAAAAACCAATCCCCCACCCAAATCCACCAACTCATCCACTTGCACCCCATCTGAGAAATCAGCTCCACCCGCAATCTCAAATCGCAACCGCTGCCCCACTCCCAAAACCGCATTCAACCCGTAAAATTCCGAACCCGTGATAGCACCCGGCGGCGAGAAGATCCCGTCGAAGAGATGATTCAGCTGAAACGAAAACGCCGGAAAACCCGAAGGCGTCACATCCAGTGAACCACTCACGTTATACTCAATCGTTGAAATCATCGGATCCGCATACGCTCCCGCTCCCAACCCTCCCGCCACATCCACCTCAAAATTAAAGGTCGTTACCGTGCTAAAAACCGGACTCGTCCCGAAGTCACTATCTGAAAACCCCACCACAAATCCCTCTGCGCCCCCCATCAACATCGCACCCGCACAAATCACCCTGAGACACGTCATCGTCAGGATTTAACAAAGAGCCGCGCCAGTTCAATCCCATTTCTCAATCTCCTCCCCTTCTCACTTCTCGAACCTTGCCTCCTTCTGACTCAACCCCTTCACTGCACCCGCCGCCAGAAACCACCGCTCTCATTTCATGCGCCCCTTCATCATCACTCTCCTGAGCATCCTGGCTCTCCCGGCCGACCAACTCGCCATCTGGCACTTCAACCAAAACTCCCCCCTCTCTAACATCAGCTCCGGCACAAACTTCCCTGCCGACAAAGAATATCTTCTCGGCTCTCCCTCTCTCCAAATCGTCAACCAAAGTATCGCCCCCACCGGGAAGGCCGGCAACGACTACACCGACAACCTCGGCGTCACCCAAGACTCTCCAAATAACCGCGACGCCATCGCTTGGAACGACATCGAGGGAACCGGCTCCAATGGCGAGCTCTTGCTCTCCCTCAACACCTCCGACTACCGAAATCTCATCCTCTCTTTCGACTACAAATACGAAAACAATCTCGACGGCAATTCCGACCTCATGGAACTCCTCTACAGTTCTAACAACGGGTCCACGTTCACAAAATTCGGCTCCAGTTTTGCACTCCTCGACGACAATCAATGGTACCGTCTTTCCTTCGATTTCTCCACGATCCCTCTCCTCGATAACAACCCGCTCGTAGTCTTTAAAATTCAAACCGATGCCACCGCTCCCACTTCTCAACAAGCCAACAACGACCTCCGCTTCGACAACTTCGAGATCATCGGTGAGCACTACCGAAGCAATCCTCTTGCTCCCCAATGAAACGCCAGCCCAGCCACCACTCCACTTCTCGAGCTTTTCTCCGGTCCTGTCGGATATGCCAACGGAAGTCTCGCCGACCCCACCGACCCTGCTTCCACCCTTGGATTTCTCTTCAACCTCTCCGATCCCGACGGCACCACTACCCTCACCGCCTCCAGCAGCAACCCCTCCGTTGTCCCCAACCAAAACCTCACTCTCTCCCAAGGTTCCGCCAGCCACGGACCCGCCCTCACTCTCCTCGACAACTCTTCCGCCCAAATCCTCCGCTGCACCCTCTCGCACAATCATGCCACCGCCTCAGGTGGCGCCATCTTCTCCAACACCACCGGCAGCCTTCTCCTCCAGAACTCAACCCTCTCCGGCAACTCCTCCAACCTCGACGGCGGCGCTCTCTACTCTCTCGGCGGGACCCTCAACCTCGTCCACAACACCATCGTCAACAATCTCTGCGACGCCGATGAAAATAGCACCGGCTTCGGCGGCGGCATCTTCCTCCCCGCTGGTTCCGCCTCCCTCCTCAACAACATTGTCGCCCAAAACACCTGCCAAAACGGCGGCCCCGTCGACCTTGCCGGAAACCTCTCCACCCTCGGCGGCAATCTCATCGGTAACAATCTCGGCGCCTCCTTCACCTTTCCCACCGGACTCCCCAACTTTCTGACCAACGACTACGTCGGCTCTCCTTTACAACCTCTCGACCCCCGCCTCCACCCCTCTCCCAAAACGCAGGCCCCACCCTCACTCACGCCCCTGGCCCCAATTCTCCCGCTCTCGACAACGGCAACTTCTCCCCAGTCACCCTCGACCAACGCTCTCTTCCCCGCTCCGGAAACAAAGACATCGGCTCCGTCGCCCACCAGTTCATTCCTTACGAGATTTGGCTCCAATTCGCCTTCCCAAAAATCCCCAACGCCTTCTCAGCCTACGCCGACTTTCTCGACTACGACAACGACGGCTCCTCCAACGGCCTCGAACGCCTTCACTTCACCGACCCCACCGACCCAAATGATTTCCACCGCCTCACTCCCATCCTCACCTCTTCCAACCAACTCATCCTCACCTTCCCTCGCGCCTTCACCGTCGATCCCGCCGAACTCATCATCCAACGCTCCTCAAACCTCCAGCAGTGGTTCTCCGACCAAATCCTTCTCGAAATTGACAACACCTCTTCCCTCACCCCAATCGCAATCGCCACTTACCCCCCAGACAACAAAATCTTTGGCCGCCTTCTCTACCGACCCTACTCGGAATAAATTCGCTCCTTCAACACTCCCACAAACGGCAAATTCCGATACCGCCCCCGATAATCCAACCCATACCCCACCACAAATTCATCCCCCATCTCAAACCCCACGTAATCCGCGTCCACTTCTTCCGCCCGCATCTTATCCTTCGACAACAAAACCGCCGTTCGCACTTCCTTCGCTCCCAACTGAAACAACTTCTCCTTCACCGCCTTCAGCGTCCGCCCCGTATCCAGAATATCATCAATCAACAACACTTGCCGCCCCTCCACATCCGGCACCCGCGCATCCAAAAACTCCACCACCCCACTACTCTCCGTCCCACCATGATAACTCGCCACGCTAATCGTCTCAATGTGCATCGCCACCGGCAAACGCCTCAACAAATCCGCCATAAACACCAACGCTCCCGTCAAAATCCCCACCACATAAATCTCCTCCCCCTCAAAATCAGCCAACACTCGCTCCGCCAACGCATCCAACCGCCTCACAATCACATCCTCATCAATCAACACCTTCGCAATGTCCGCATTCACCCCCCCAACCAACCAAACCTCACCCCCATCCGCAACCTCCTGTCATTTTCACTAATTCCTGAAAAAAGAGTTGCCCGACTCCAGACTTTGTGAAAAGTTTCACAAGCAATCCGGAAGTTTCAGTATGAACCGAAAATTAAACACCGCCGCCAAGAAGGAGCTCCTCACTCCCTTCAATCTTGTGAGACCTCATCTCACAAAGGTGGAGTCTCTTCTGGCCACCCAAGTCAATGACTTTGACCCCGGCGTTGCCCCCTACGTCGACTACGTCTGCAACACCAGCGGTAAACGCCTCCGCCCCGCCCTCGCCATCCTCACTGGCGGCGCCCTCGGCCCCATCAGCCAGGACCACATCAATCTCGGCAGCATCCTCGAACTCATCCACGTCGCCAGCCTCGTCCACGACGACATCATCGACGGTGCCGACATCCGTCGCAAAGTCGCCACCCCCAACGCCAAATGGGGCGACGGCCTCGCCGTCCTCCTCGGCGACGCCCTCTTCTCTCACGCCCTCATGCTCAGCACCGAGTTCGATGACCTCCACCTCAGCCGCGCCATCGCCAAAGCCGCTCGCGAAGTCTGCCAAGGCGAAATCATCCAAACCCAACGTCGCTTCGACCTCACCCTCACTCGAAAGGACTACTTCCGCCTCTTGGAAATGAAAACCGGGGCTCTCTTCGCTGCCGCTACCGGACTCGCCGCCTATATCAGCGGCGCAGACGAGGAAACGCAAGAAGACCTCTTCCAATTCGGCCTCAAACTCGGAACCGCCTACCAACTCTACGACGACTGCCTCGACCTCGTCGGCACCGAAGAAGAATTCGGCAAAACCCTCCGCACCGACCTCGAAAAAGGCAAACTCACCCTCCCCATCCTCCGCCTCCTCGAACAAGCCAACCCCACCCAACGCGAAAAACTCCAAGCCCGCATCATCAATCAAGAACCCCTCGACCTCACCATCCTCACCAGCATCGCCGACTACGAAGGCGCCATCGACTACTCCATCGAAACTGCGGTCAAAATGGTCGAAGACGCCAAGGACCCCCTCCACTTCCTCCCCGCCAATGAATTCCGCGACGCCCTCTTCACCCTCGCCGACTTCCTCCTCCAAAAACTTCGCAAGCTCCGTTGATCAAGCTCGCGAGAATGATTTGACGAAAAATTTCGCTGCTTCCGCGCACTCATTCCCCTCCCCACGTCCCTTCTTTCTAAAAATTGCCGCGATGACGCCGCAACACCAGATATAGCACGCTTTTCCCTTTTTCCATACGAGATCTAGGGAAGAATCGGCTTGCTGATTTAGCACGATGCGATGCGTTCAATGTGGCTCACACAAAGACAAAGTCCTCGACTCCCGAATGTCGAAGGACGGCACCGCCATTCGACGACGCCGCGAATGCACCGCCTGCAACTACCGCTACACCACCTACGAAACCATCGAACGCACCGAACTCCAAGTCGTCAAAAAGGATGGCACTCGCCAGACCCTCAACCGCGAAAAACTCACCCGCGGCCTCACCAAAGCCTGCGAAAAACGTCCCGTCTCCATGGACCGCATCGACCGCGCTGTCGAAGAAATCCTCTCCGAACTCCATCGCGACCACGTCGCCGAAGTTCCCTCCGCTACCATCGGCTCCAAGGTCATGGACAAACTCCACCACATCGACCCCGTTGCCTACGTCCGCTACGTCTCCGTCTACCGCGAGTTCGAAGATGTCGGGGAATTCATCGCCGAAATCCAAAACCTCTCCAAACGCGCCACCCGCGACCCTTTCCAACGAAAACTCTCCCTCTGAACAACCACCACTCCAGTCCAACACCATGATCTGCCTCGTCGGAAATCGCCCCGTCCTCCAAATTGGCAAATACCAAATTGCTGGCTACGACACCGAGTGGATCGAAACCGCCCTCCACCGCGCCTCAGTTGCCGCCGACCGCGATGACTTCCCCTTCATCGAAGACATTCGCGACGGCATCATCCACTACCTCGAAAACAAATGCCCCCTGCGTCTCCTCCCCATCGAAGACCTCTACTCCCGCATGCGCCGCATGCTCGAGCGCATCGGCTGCTCCGCCATCGCCGAACAACTCACCATCCTCACCCCGCCCGTCACCCTCTCACTCGCCCGCACCGCCCACGAAATGCCCCAAGGCTTTGAACTCGGCTTCTTCCAGAAACTTCGCCTCGAAGTCGACGCCCTCCACCACCTCGGCACCGAAGAAGTCCACTTCACCGAAATCCGCGAAGCCACCCTCATCCTCAGCGGATGCAAACGCTGGTCTCCCTCCTGCGAACGCCTCCGCCACGACATCCTCGCCTTCGTCGAAAAAGCGGCCGAACAAAAATCCACTCCCCAAAGCCAACTCCTCGTCACTCTCGACGCCGCCTAGAATCTCATCCCTGAGTCCGAACCGATATCGACAAGGTCATCTGCTAAACGGTTTAACCACCCCAACCCCGCCAGCGCGAAAAAGAACTCACTCCCCCTCTAACCCCCTCACAAAAAACCCCTCCCAATTTCCATCAGGAGAGGTCCAGATCTTTGAAAGTCTTCCGAAGCAGGGTTGGTAGCCCTCGGAGTCCTTCGAAACGCTGCTTACTTAATCCGCTTCTTCAGCGACGCATACTCTTCTTCCATCGACTTCAACTCCGAGCGCTTGGACTCGATGAAGGAATGCAAATCAGCCAATCGCTGATAAATCTCCACCGTCGATGCATTCTTCGGCAAGGGGGCCGCCACCCCCGTTTCCCGTTCCCGGCTCAACCAGCTGTTCACCGTAATTGGCGAAATGCCAAAGTGACGCACAGCAGCGGAAACTCCTCCGCGGCCTTTCTCTTGATTCACCCGTTTCACGTATTGGATAATTTCAGCCTTCTCCTCATCCGTGTAACGACGTGCTGTTTTCTTCCGCTGTTCTTTCGTCATTTTCATAAAGGGTAATTATGATTTATTATAAAGACAACTTAAATATTGGTCTCTTGACCCCACCGCGTGTCATGCGCAGCCTCGTCTTCGGAGCGATTCGATCAAACTAATATAGATGATGAAAGAGAAAACTCTATTTGAAAGAATTTGTGACCGCGATATACCCGCCGATATTATTTATGAAGACGAGCTCTGCCTAGCCTTCAAAGACATTGACCCTCAATCTCCTAGTCACATCCTCCTAGTCCCGAAATCGCTCATTACCCGACTAGCAAATGCGACTGAAAAAGAAGCCTCAATCTTAGGTCACATGCTCTCGATAATTCCTCAGATAGCTAAACAACAAGGCTTTCTTGAGTCTGGATTCCGCACCGTAATCAATAGCGGACCCGATAGCGGAGAAACCGTTCCCCACCTCCACATGCACATTCTTGCCGGCCGCAAACTCACTTGGCCTCCGGGCTAGGCCGACGCGCCTGGCACTGCCAACACTCCATCATCGAATCAGGAACCGCCTCTCCGCAACTCGCGCAAATCCAATCCTCACCGAGCGGCCTCTTCTCCTCCTCAAAAAAGACCTGCATCAACTTCCGCGCTGCACCCTCATCCTCCGGATCCACCACACAAACCGCCGGATAAAACGTCGGGATGTTCACTTCCGTCACCGACAAGTGCTCATTCCGCACAAACACCTCAATCCCCTCCTCTCGCAGCCGACCCGCCAACAAGCCCACCACTGCCAAATTCTGATCCCGAAAGATCTCCTTCATCACTCCGCCGTCACCGCAGCACGATCATCACTCAACCCACTCTTCTCGAGGAAATAATCATAGCCTCCCGTATAACGCGTCACTTTGCCATCGTTCACATGCAAGGTCGTCTCCGCCAGCGAACGAATGAAATGCACGTCGTGCGAAATGAACAACAACGTCCCCGTGTAGTTCTTCAAACCCTGCACCAAGGCATCAATCGAGTTGATGTCCAAATGCGTCGTCGGCTCATCCATCAACAACAAGTTTGGCGGATCCACCAAAAACTTCACCAAGTTCAACCGCGACTTCTCTCCTCCCGACAACACCCGAATTCGCTTCTCCACATCCGCTCGCCGAAACAAAAACGAGCCCAAAACCGCTCGCACCTCATCTTCTGCCAGCGTCGTATTCGCCGCCATCACCTCATCCAGCACCGTGTTATCCTCATTCAAGGAATCAACCCGGTGCTGTGAAAAGTAGCCCAGCTTCGTCGCATAACCCACCTTCCGCTCCCCCCCCTGAATATCGAGCAAACCCGCCACAATCTTCAATAAAGTCGACTTGCCCGCCCCATTCGGCCCCACCAACACAATCTTGTCCCCACGCTCCAAAACCAAATCCAAGCGCTCGTAAATCACTTTCTCCCCATACGCCTGCTTGACCTTCTCCAACTCCACCAATTTCTGATTCGGCCGCGGCGGCTCCGGAAAGTTAAACTTGAAAACCTTCCGTGGTGCCCGCGGCTTCGTCATCTCCTCCTTCATCTTCTCCATCTGCTTCACCCGCGACTGCACCTGCGACGCCTTCGAACCCACACTCCGGAACCGATCAATAAACTCCTGAATCCGATCCATCTCCTTCTTGTGGTTCTGCCACGCCCGCAACTTCTGCTGATACCGCTCCACCCGCTTCTCCTGATAATCCGAATAATTCCCCGTATAACTCACCAACTCCATCGCCTCCGGATCAATCTCAATCACCTGCTCCACCAACCCATCCATAAACTCCCGATCATGCGAAATCATCAAAATCGCTCCCGGATAGTTCTTCAAATAGTTCTGAAACCACATCAACGACAAGAGATCCAAATGGTTCGTCGGCTCGTCCATCATCAACAAATCCGGCTCCATCACCAACAACCGCGCAATGTGCGACCGCATCACCCAGCCTCCCGAAAACTCCCGCGCCGGCTTCTCAAAATCACCCTGCTTGAACCCCAACCCCGCCAAAATCTTCTTCGCCTTCGGCTCCAACTGATACCCGTTCAACTCATTGAACCGATCCTGCGCCTTCGCATATCCATCCGTCCCCGTCTCTCCACTCGCTTCCCCCTCCCGAATCGTCCGCAAAATCGTCGTCATCTCCTCATCCACCCCCATCGCAATCTCCAACACCGTCTCATCCGTCGGCTCCCCCGCCTCCTGCGCCAAAAACCCCGTCACCGCATAATCATCGCGCTCCACCCACCCCTCATCCATCGGCTCCTCATCGAGGATAATCTTGAACAGTGTCGACTTCCCCGCCCCCTTCGGCCCCACCAACGCCACCCGCTCCCCCCAATTCACCGTCAAATTGGCATCCCGGAAAAGAGTCCGCCCACCCATCGTCTTCGTCAGCTTCTTGATCGTCAGCATTCAGCCCCGACCATGCGAAAGCCCCCACAAATTTCAACCCTCAGTTCATCTCAACCCGTCCTCCACCCCGACAATTGATCTGGATTCTCCACTCCGGATTCTCAACTCTCTTTCCCATGGCCGACGATCTCCCCAACGCCCCCCAACCCGCCGGCCCCGCCCCTCCCCCTCTCCCACCCTCTCCCCTGGAGAAGCTCAACGACTTCTCTGACCGCCTCAGCCCCATGCTCGTCAAAGAGCTCCGCCAAGGCCTCCGCGCCAACAGCTTCGTCATCGTTTTCCTCATGCTCCAAGGCCTCCTCGGCCTCATCCTCCTCACCACCGCTGCCGCCGCCTCCTCCTCCGAAAGCATCGATACCGGCCCCTTCATCTCCGGCATCATCTTCTACCTCTTCTCCCTCGCCGTCCTCATCGTCCAACCCCTCCGCGGCATGTCCGCCATCTCCGGCGAAATCAAAGCCGACACCATCGACCTCATGGTCCTCACCCGCCTCTCCTCCTGGCGCATCGTCTTCGGCAAATGGACCTCCATCGTTGGCCAATCCGCTCTCATCCTCCTCGCCATCATCCCCTACCTCATCCTCCGCTACTTCTTCGGTGGCATGCAGCTCTTCTCCGAGCTCCTCCTCCTCTTCTCCGTCTTCCTCCTCTCCGCTCTCTTTACGGCCTTCACCGTAGGCCTCTCTGCAACTTCTCATATCCTTCTCCGCATCATTCCCCTCCTCGGCGCCGCCCTCATCTTCATCCCCATCTTCACCTTCTCCTTCACCGAATTCGATTCCATCCTCGAATTCTTCTCCCCGAAATCCACCGAACACTGGCTCGCCTTCCTCGCCAGCTACATCATCCTCATCTACCTCACCTACTTCTTTCTCGAAGTCGCCGCCACCTCCATCTCTCCCGATTCCGAAAATCGTGCGACCCGCAAGCGCCTCATCGGCTTTCTCGCCGTCGTCGTCGCCTTTCTCGGCCTCATCTTCGTCAATGAGCCCGCCGCCGCCTCGATCGCCTTCCTCATCCTCGCCCTCCTGTCTCTCGACGTCTTCACCGAGCGCTTTCCCTACCCCTCCTCCGTCACCGAACCCTTCGTCCGCCGCGGTCCCCTTGGCAACCTCGCCGGACGCCTCCTCTACCCCGGCTGGCCCACCGGTATCCTCTTCCACACCCTCCTCTTCGCGCTCATATTCCTCCCTTTCGTCGCCCTTCAAAAACAACTCAAACCCCACGAAGCCTGGGAATCTGTCGGCTTCGCCTTCGGCTTCTTCCACTTCCCCCTCGCCCTCCTCAACCTCTTTGAAAAACGAATCAAAAACCGCTTCACCATCTACCTCACCGTCCAAATCCTCCTCCTCGGCCTCACCCCCCTCGTCTTCGTCCTCAGCAACAGCCCCGACAACGACATCTTCTTTTGGCTCTTCTCCTTCATCCCCCAATTCCAACTCGGCCTCACATCCGAAATCAATCCTCCCCCCTCCCTCGCCCACACTCTCATCTGGGGCACCCCCGGCCTCTGCAGCCTCTTCAACCACATCAGCGCCCGCCCGCAAATCCCAACCCACCGCCAATTGCGCCACCCACCGCGCCCATAACAATAGCCTGCGCTAGCCCTTGGTGCCATTCTTCACCCGACGCCCAGTTGTTGATGAGCTGAATCAGCCCGCCGCTAATCGCCCCAACCAAGGCCCCCACGAGGATGATAGCGAAC
>JBCCZX010000116.1:0-10349 GCA_039186735.1 Verrucomicrobiota bacterium
CGCCAAAATCGCCAAACCCACCGAAAACCCCACCGCCAAACCCACACTCCGCTTCCCGCTCACATCCCCATCCGACCACATCTTATAACCCGCCAACTCATACTCCTCCCGGCACAGCCAATTGATCGCCACAAAATGCGGCAACTGCCACAAAAACAACAACGCAAACAAATACCACCCCCCCACCTCCCCCAAGGTCCCCCCGCCCGCCGTCCAACCAATCACCGGCGGAATCGCCCCCGGCACCGCCCCCACCAACGTATTCGCCGACGACCATTTCTTCATCGGCGTGTAAATAAACACATAACTCACCAACGCCGCCGCCGCCAACCACCCCGGCACCATCCCCACCGTCCCGAACAAATGCACAATCCCAAACGCCGACCACCCCCCCCCCACCACAAACGCCGGCACCACCCCCACCCGCTTCGCCGGCAAGGGCCGATTCGCCGTCCGCTTCATCAACGCATCCGAATCAATCTCATCCAACTGATTGAACACCGCCGACCCAAACGCACACGCCCCCGTCCCCACCATCAAATGCCACATCGTCCAAAACGCCCATCCCCCATCCCGACACGCCATCGCATAACCGAAAAACGTCGTAATCAACACAAACACGTTCAACCGTGCCTTCACCAAGGTCTGCAAATCCTGCCCCAAACTCGGCTCCTTCACCTCCACTGTCTCCCCGTCACTCAAGTTCCCCCAATCAACCCCACCCTCAAAAAAACACAAAACCCAATTCTCCCGAAAAAATCTCACCGTTCCTCCGTGACCTCTGCGCCCCTCCCGCTAAAAACTCCCCCTCTCATCGATGAAATTCGCCATCTGCAACGAAACCTTCCGAGACCGCTCCTTCGAAGACCAATGCGAAACCGCCGCCAAACTCGGCTACCAAGGCATCGAAATCGCCCCCTTCACCATCTCTCCCAAAAACGACGCCACCCTCCTCGAACCCTCCCACGCCGAATACCTCCTCGCCACCGCCCACTTCCACGGCCTCCAAATCGTCGGCCTCCACTGGCTCCTCGCCAAAACCGACGCCCTCAACAACGGCAACGGCTTCCACCTCACCTCCCCCGACGACGATCTCCGCGCCGCCACCCTCAAATACACCAAACACCTCATCGACCTCTGCTACGCCATGGAAGGAACCATCATGGTCTGGGGCTCCCCCCAACAACGCAGCCTCCAACCCGATTGGTCCGTCGACGACTCCGCCAAACGCGCCGCCGACCTCCTCCGCGAAGCCGCCGAATACGCCGCCCCCAAAGGCATCACCCTCGCCATCGAACCCCTCGGCCACGTCGAAACCAACTTCCTCACCTCTGCCCGCGAAACCACCATCCTCCTCAACCTCGTCGACCACCCCCACTGCCAACTCCACCTCGACGTCAAAGCCATGTCCTACGAACTCGACCACGAAACCCCCGGCACCCCCACCCCAGAAAACGTCACCCCCACCCGCGAACAAATCGACGAATACATGGCCAACCTCGTCTTTCACCACAAAGACCGCCTCGTCCATTTCCACGCCAACGACCCCAACCTCCTCGGCCCCGGCATGGGCGACGTCAACCACGCCCCCGTCGCCAACGCGCTCCAAAAAATCAACTACCAAGGCTGGGTCTCCGTCGAAGTCTTCAAATACGAACCCTCCCCCGAAGAAATCGCCACCCAATCCCTCTCCTACCTCCGCGAAATCTATGCCTCCCACAACCAACCTGAACAAACCAACCCCTTTCCCCAGTAGAAAACCCTGACCCATGAGCGACCAACAACAATACCAACGCGAACTCCAAGCCATCACCTCCGTCGCCGACGCCCCCCCCCGCAAAAAATTCCTCACCTACGCCAGACTCTCCGGCCCCGGTTGGCTCCAAGGCGCCATCACCCTCGGCGGCGGCTCCCTCGCCGGAGCCCTCTTCCTCGGCTCCACCTCTGGCTTCGGCGGACTCTGGATCCAACCCCTCGCCATGATCTGCGGCATCATCATGCTCTCCGCCATCGCCTACGTCACCCTCTCCACCGGCCACCGCCCCTTCCACGCCATCAACCGCCACCTTCACCCCCTCCTCGGCTGGTCCTGGCTCATCGCCACCATCATGGCCAACCTCGTCTGGACCATGCCCCAATTCGCCCTCGCGACAGGTGCCATCCAACAAAACCTCGGCCTCCTTCCCGGCCCCGGCGGCCAAACCACCATCATCGTCCTCCTCCTCGCCATCGGCCTCGGCGTCAACTGGCTCTACGAATCCGGCGGGCAAGGCGCCAAAACCTTCGACCTCATCATCAAACTCATGGTCGCCGTCATCGTCCTCTCCTTCTTCGCCGTCGTCATCGCCCTCCTCACCTCCGGCCAACTCCCCCTCGCCAAAATCTTCACCGGCTACCTCCCCAACCCCCTCGCCCTCTTCAAACCCGCCGACACCTACCTCCCCCTCATCGAACAATCCAACTTCCCCGACTACTGGCGCGACAAAATCACCGACCAACAACGCGACGTCACCTTCGCCGCCTTCGGCACCGCCGTTGGCATCAACATGACTTTCCTCCTCCCCTACACCCTCCTCAAAAAACGCTGGGGCCAAAAACACCGCGGCCTCTCCATCACCGACCTCTCCATCGGCCTCTTCATCCCCTTCTTCCTCGCCACCTCCTGCGTCGTCATCGCCTCCGCCAGCAGCTTCCACGGCAAAGCAACCCTTCCCGAAGGCGAATCTCTCCAAGCTGCCATCGCATCCCTCTCCGCTCAAATTCCCAACAGCGAAGGACAAGTCGGAAACGTCGATCTCCAACTCGCCCAAATGCTCCAAAAACGAGACGCCGGAGCCCTCGCGGTCACTCTCGAACCCTTCGCCGGAGAAACCATCGCCCAAAACATCTTCGGCATCGGCGTCCTCGGCATGGCCCTCTCCACCATCATCATCCTCATGCTCATGAACGGCCTCGCCTTCCAAGAAGCCTTCTCCCGCGAAGGGAGCGTGGGCGTCCCGCCCGCATCCACAGAGAATCCCACCCAGCCCAACCTCAACAACAACAAAGCCCTCTACTTCCTCGGCTGCAGCCTCTCCGGACTCTCCGGTGCCTGCTTTCCCCTCCTCTGGACCGGCACCTCCAAAGCCGCCCTCGCCGTCCCCACCTCCGTCATCGGTGGCTCCCTCATCCCCATCGCCTACTTCACCTTCCTCCTCATGATGAATTCCAAGAAAATCCTCGGCGACGCCCGTCCTGAAGGCAAAGCCCGCCTCATCTGGAACACCCTCATGATCTTCGCCACCACCGTGGCCACCGCCGGCTCCATCTGGGTCCTCGAAGGCAAAACCCACGCCCCCGGCTGGATGGGCCAAGTCGCCTGGGGCGGCCTCATCTTCCTCGCCATCCTCTTCCTCATCGGCATCCTCTCCTTCAAAAAAAACGAACGATAGGAGCGCGGAGCACCAGCTCCGCATGAACTGAGTAGCCGTCTTCGTAAGAAGGCGGGCAGGGAAATCGAACCCCCGACGCTCACGCCTCACCGCATTGTCACCAATGCCGCTGCCATTGCTTGAGAAAAAAAGTCACTCAGATTTCGCCGCGTTCTCCTGCTTGATGCGATTCAACTGCCGCTCACTCAACCCCTGCCGATAATACACATCCGGCTGGTGATTCACCCGGTGATTCTTCATCTGCGGATCAGCCAAATCCAAACTCAAATCACAATCAAACCGCACCAAAATTGAATGATTCTTCCCCCGCCCCCCCTGATTAATAAAATGCGCTAACCCCCACGTAATCCCCCGCCCATCCGTCGTATCCGTAAACGCATCCGGCACATACGGCCCCGCCGCCCACGGCATCAGCTCCGTGATCGACGCAATCGAAAAATTCACCCAATCCTCCGCATACTGAATCGTATTGTGCTCCGGCCCATCCTTGTAAACCAAAGCCGCCACCCCCTTCTTGAACGGAAACAACGACGTCTCATGCCCCGACGTAATCAACGGATTCAACCGATGCTTCTCAAACGGCCCCAACGGATCCTCTGCAATCGCCAAACCCTGCATCCGCACAAGGTGAGGGTTCCGCCCGAAGTCCGACTTGTAGTAAATGTAAATCTTCCCGTCGTGCACCAACGGATACGGATCATGAATCGAATACTGATCCCAAGACCCCTCCGGCCCATTCGGAATCACAATCTGATTCGCCGCTGTCCACGGCCCCTCTGGTGAATTCGCCCACGACACCGCCACCGGACAATCATCCCCCCGCGTCCCACTCGCTTCCATGAACCCCTGATAATAGAGGTAATACTTCCCCTTCCATTTCAAGATATCCGTCGTCGTCACCGACCGCCAACCCACCAACGGCTTCTCCGGACGCTCAATCGCCACCCCTTGCTCCTCCCACACAAACCCATCCTTGGAAGTCGCATACCAAATCTCCGCCAAATCCCAATCCGCCGACGGAATCTCATCCGTCGCCTCCGCCGCCCGCGCCATCCCCACCGGCGGAAACTTCGTCTCCCGCTTTGTATACCAAACGTAATACCTCCCATCCTTAAAGAGAATCTTCGACGGATCCCTCCGCGACACCGTCCCGTCTCCCCCATTGTAATCAAACCCCTTCAACTCCGTGTATTTGAACTGCGAAAACAACTCATTATCCTCCGGCTCCGGTGCCGGATAATCCGTATAAATCCGCTCCATCGCCTCACTCATCTCCCGATCCGGCTTCTCCTTCGGCAACGCATAAGGAAACGGCCCCTGCTCCTGCGCTCCCACACCCACCCACAAAAACCAAAAAACTACTAGAAACAGGGTTTTAAAATCACTCATCCGAAATTGTAAACAAAACAAACCACCCCTCACCCGACAAGCTTTCAAAAAAGAAAAAATCCTATCTATCCTATCCATCTTGGTCCAAAAAATCATCGAGAGAACTCAAACCAGAAAATCGTAAACTCCAAACCATGAACTTCGGAATCATCGGCGCCGGTATGATCGGCCGCTTCCACGCCCAAGCCATCACCGACATGACCGGTGGCACCCTCCGCTCCGTCTACAACCACACCCCAGAAAAAGCCCAAGCCCTCGCCGCCGACTTCGGCGCCCAAGCCTACACCGACCTCGACGCCTTTCTCGCTGACCCCGACCTCAACATCGTCACCGTCGGCACCCCCTCCGGTGCCCACCTCGACCCCACCCTCGCCGCTCTCAACGCCGGCAAGCACGCCATCGTCGAGAAACCCCTCGAAATCACCACCGAGCGCATCGACCAACTCATCGCCGCCTCCCAAGCCAACAAGGTCACCCTCGCTGCCATCCTCAACCGCCGCTTCCACCCCGGCATGGACGCCTTCAAAAAAGCGGCCGACCAAGGTCGCTTCGGCACCCTCACCTCCGCCAGCGCCTACATCAAATGGTATCGCGACCAAGCCTACTACGACTCCGGCGCTTGGCGCGGCACTTGGGCCCTCGACGGCGGCGGCGCCCTCATGAACCAATCCATCCACACCGTCGACGCCCTCCTCTACCTCGCCGGACCCGTCAAAACCGTGCAAGCCAACACCGCCCTCCTCGCCCACCAAGACATCGAAGTCGAAGACCACTGCGTTGCCCTCCTTGAATTCGAAAACGGTGCCCGCGGCGTCATCGAAGCCTCCACCGCCACTTGGTCCAAAGACGGCCACCCGGCTCGCGTCCAACTCGCCGGCACCGAAGGCTCCGTCTTCCTCGCCGACGAATCCTTCGAAGTCTGGGACTTCATGGACGAACAACCCGAAGATGCAGAAATCAAAGCCACCCTCATGAAAGGCCAGGAAGCCGGCCTCGGCGCCAACGACCCCAAAGCCATCAACACCTACCAACACCAACGCAACTTCGAAGAAGTCGTCGCCGCCATCCACGAAGGCCGCCCACCCACCACCTCCGCCCCCGAATCAAGAAAAGCCGTCGCCCTCATCCAAGCCATCTACCTATCCGCCCAAAACAACGGCCAAAAAGTCACCCTCTAAGCGGAGCGAGAACACTCTTGTCCCCAGGAAAAACCTCAACGACGTAGCCGCGTTGGTCACAACGCGGGCAGAGAACACTCACCCCTCCCCTTCCGGGTACCCCCAATACTCCTCCTCACTCCAAACCACTTCTCCATCCAAACCAATCGCAGGCTTCCCCTTTTCAAACAACATCTTCCGGCACATCGCCGCAAACTCCCCGGCATCCTCCAGCCACATCAACTTCTCGCCCACCGAAGCTTTCAAGCCATCACGCAACAACTCCATCTCGGCCCACTCAAAAGTGCCCGGCGTGTCATTGGAACGCAATCTCGTGCTCATCCTCTCTCCCGAAGATAACGAATTTCCTCCAACTTTTCAAGATCGCTCAAATCCTGCCCCCTTCCCGCCTCCTTCTTCATATCCATCAATAAATTCAAAGGCACCACCGGAATCTTCACTCCCTCCCACTCCTCCCAAACTGCTCTTTCATAAGCTTGCCCGAACTCAAAAGGTTCCGCCACGAACACATCAATTGGCGTCTCCCGGTGAACGTCACTCCACCACTGAAAAACCACCATATTCCGACCCTCGACCCACTCCTTCCTCACTTCTTCTCTCGCAAACTCCTCCCCATCCACCGGCAACTTAGGCTGATACCCCACCGACTTCAAAACACGTATCCCCTTGCGAATATTCTCCTCCTCTAGCCCGATCACCAAATCCAAATCTTTCGTCGCACGCTGATGCCCGTACAAATTCACCGCCACCCCCCCCACCACTAAATACTTCACCTCCGCCTCCTGCAGCGCCCGCGCCACCGCCAAGATACTCGCCACCTTCATACCCCCAAATTCCCACCCAACTTCACTCTCGAAACAAGTCTCGACTCCGCATTCCTCAATAACTGATAACAAATCACTCAAACATGCTCATTGCTCTCAACAAACCCTTCCAACTCCTCTCCCAATTCAACCCCAACCCCGAAACCCCCGACCAAGCCACTCTCCGCCACCTCCCCATCCCCCTTCCCGACTCCGTCGTCCCCCTCGGCCGCCTCGACTACGACTCCGAAGGCCTCCTCCTCCTCACCGACGAAAACAATCTCGAACACCAACTCCTCCACCCCTCCAACAAACACCGCCGCCGCTACCACGTCCTCGTCGAAGGCACCCCCGCCCCCACCGATCTCGAACCCCTCCGCTCCGGCCAACTCACCATCCGCGTCTCCGGAAAAACCCACCGCTGCCAACCCGCCAAAGCCCGCACCCTCAAACAAGCCCCCGACTTCCTCTGGCCCCGCGACCCACCCGTCCGCACCCGCCAAAACATCACCGACACCTGGCTCGTCCTCGAACTCCGCGAAGGCAAAAACCGCCAAGTCCGCCGCATGACTGCCGCCCTCGGCTTCCCCACCCTCCGCCTCATCCGCTCCGGCATCGGCACCCTCCCCCTCCCCGAGCTCAACCTCCCCCCCGGCCAATGGACAGAACTCAACTCCTCTCAACGTAAACTCATCTTCTCAACATAAAAAACCCTGCGCTTCCTCCGCGAACTCCGCGCCTCTGCGGGGAAAAAATTAGACCTATGAAATCTCTCCTCCTCATTGTCCTCCTCGCCCAACCCCTCTTCGCCCTCGGCTTCGCCAACGGCATCAAAATCGGCGAACTCACCCCCACCTCCGTCACCCTCTGGACCCGCACCACCCAACACGCCGAAGCCAGAAACCAAGTCCCCAACTGGACCAAAGACAACCCCAACTGGACCGTCCCCGGCCGAGCTGCCGAAGTCCGTATCACCCTCTCAACAAGAGACAATCAGACCTATCAGTCCCCTTGGACCCAGACCAAACCAACTAACGACTTCTGCCACCAACTCACCATCCCCAAGCTCCACCCCACCACCACCTACCAACTTCTCCTTGAAGCCAAAACCCGCACCAAAACCAACTCCCTCCAATCCACCTTCACCACCCCGCCCCTTCCCACCACCAGCCAGCCTGTCACCTTCACCATCTCAACCTGCCAAGAATTCAACCGCACCGACGACCCCGTCAACGGCCACACAATCTACGCCTCCATGCTCAAGCTCAACCCCCATTTCTTCATCCAAACCGGCGACACCCTCTACTACGACAAACCCAAACCTTTCGCCAAAGACCTCCCCACCGCCCGCTACAAATGGAACCGCTTCTACGCCTACCCCAACCTCCGCACCTTCCACAATCACATCCCCTCCTACTGGATGCACGACGACCACGATCTTCTCAAAAACGACTGCTGGCCCGGCCAAACCTACGGCGATCTCACCTGGGATCAAGGCGTCCAACTCTGGAACGAAAACATCCCCCAATCCGAAAAACCCTACCGCACCTTCCGCTGGGGCCAACACCTCCAAATCTGGCTTCCCGAAGGCCGCTACTACCGCTCCCCCAACAAACAACCCGATGGCCCCAACAAAACCATCTTCGGCAAGGAACAATGGGCCTGGCTCCAGAAAACCATGACCGAATCTGACGCCACCTTCAAAGCCTTCGTCTCGGCCACCCCCGTCGTCGGACCCGACCGCAAAAACAAAAACGACAACCACGCCAACGAAGGCTTCCACCACGAAGGCCAAAAACTCCGCAACTTCCTCGCCACCATCCCCGGCCTCATCGCCATCAACGGCGACCGCCACTGGCAATACCACTCCATCGACCCCGTCACCCAAATCCACGAATTCGGCTGCGGCCCCGCCTCCGACCAACACGCCGGCGGCTGGAACCCCGAAGACAAACGCCCCGAACACCAATTCCTCCGCGTCCAAGGCGGCTTTCTCTCCGTGGCAATCTCCCCCAACCAAGCCACCATCACCCACCACAACGTCAAGGGCCTACCCGCCTACTCCACAACTCTCAAGCCATGAAACCCCTCCTCATCCTCCTCCTCTCGTCCCTCCTTCTCCCCGCTCACCCGAACATCATCTACATCCTCGCCGACGACCTCGGCTACGGTGACCTCTCCTGCTTCGGCCAAACCAAACTCCAAACCCCTCACATCGACCGTCTTGCCAAGGAAGGCCTCAAATTCACCAACCACTACTCCGGCAACACCGTCTGCTCCCCCTCCCGCGCCGTCCTCATGACCGGCATCCACTCCGGACGATGCTACCTCCGCGGCAACATTCGCGGTGAAAAAAACGCCGCCCTCCCCACCGAACTCCTCACCATCCCCGAAATCCTCAAACACGCCGGCTACCGCACCGGCGCTTTCGGCAAATGGGGCCTCGGCGTCACCAACGGCTCAAAAAAGGAACTCCCCTCCACCCATGGCTTCGACGAATTCCTCGGCTGGAAAAGCCAAATGATCGCCCACACCTACTATCCCAAGAGTTACGTCAAAAATGGACAAGAAATCCCCCTCCCAAAAGGCACCTACCTCCACCCCATCATCATGCAAGCCGCCCGCGACTTCATCTCCACCAGCGTCGCAAATCGCCAGCCGTTCTTCTGCTACCTCCCGACCACCATCCCCCACGCCGCCATGCACGCTCCACAAAAACTTCATGAAAAATGGCGCAAAAAATTTCCCGAACACGATCACAAAATTGGCCGATACGGCGCCGGACCCGACGAGGACACCCCCGACGTCATCAACCCCATCGCCGGTTTTGCTGCCATGATGGAACACCTCGACAACGAAGTCGGCGCCATCCTCCAACTCATCGAACAACTCGGAATAGACAACAACACTCTCATCCTTCTCGCCAGCGACAACGGCCCCCATCTCGAAGGCGGACACGACCCCAAATTCTGGAACTCCACCGGCGGCCTCCGCGGCCACAAACGCGACATGCACGAAGGCGGCATCCGCACCCCCATGCTCGCCCGCTGGCCCGGCACCATCAAGCCCGGCACCACCACCCACCACCTCAGCGGCTTCCACGACGTCCTTCCCACCCTCTGCCAAATCGCCGAACTCCCCATCCCCGACCAAAACACCGGCATCTCCTTCCTCCCCACCCTCCTCGGCAAACCCAATCAACCTCAACACGACTACCTCTACCTCGAATTCCACAAAGGACCCCGACTCTTCTCAAGAGCCCTCCGTTTCGGCCCCTGGAAAGTCTACCAACAACACAACCAACCCCTCGAACTCTTCCACCTCCTCGACGACCCCTTCGAAACCACCAACCTCGCTCTCCAACCCGGATACGAGAACACTCTCGCTCAAGCCCAAGAATACCTCACCGAAGCCTCGATTCCCCTGCCCTGAAAAACACAGTCGGGGGCGAGTCCGAAGACCCGCCCCCTCCTAGAGTCGATGCTTCCCTGCGTCGCGGGGACTCAAAGAACTTCACTCCACCGTCGGATCCACACACAAATCCTCCG
>JBCCZX010000117.1:0-10344 GCA_039186735.1 Verrucomicrobiota bacterium
CACGCGGGTGACGAGAAAGCCCTGCTGAGGAGTTAGGGTGGCCGTCGCTGAAAAAGTCTGTCCGCTGGCAACGACGCGATCTGCAATGAGGCGGCTGGGGCCGGAGGTTTGGTATGCTCTTTGCCAAACACGGACCCGGACAGCACCACCTGGAGGTTGGACGCTCACACCACGAAATCCGACTCCTTGGATGAAAGAGAAGTCGTAATCTCCAGCGGGAGCAATTGAGTGTCTAACCGAGCGTTCCAGTTGGCCGCTTCGGTTTCTCATTTTATTGCCGCCGCTATCAGGTTCGTAGACATCTACAAGTGGATTGGGGAGGCTGGGTGTTGTGGAGGCTCCCGACCAGGCTCCTGGAACTTGAGCGAGCTGTTCTCCGAACGAAGAGAGTGAATTGTGGGGGTCTCCACCGGTTTGCATGGGGGCACAATTGGCGAGAAGAAGCGCGAGTGGGGCGAGGGAGATGATTTTCATGATTTTGCGTTGTTCATAATAAGAATGAGGGAATTTGTGTGATGGGGAAGGAGAAGTTTGCGGATTTTGCGCGACTTCATGCTTCTCCTTGCAAGGGGTTGATTGCGGGGAGAATTGAAGCCAGTATTCGGGAGATGAATTTGACGACGAGTTGCTACGGAACGTGGAGTGGGGGACGGTTTATGCATTATGGCGAAATGGTTTCCGAAGAGCGATGGGTGGATTTGGTGAAGCTGGCTTTTGAAAGTGGGGTGCGGACCTTTGTGACGGCGGATGCCTATGGCGCGGGAAAAGCGGATGAGATGTTGGGCAAGGCCTTGGAGGGGATTCCGCGGGAGGACTATTGTTTGGTGGGGATGGTTGGGCATGACTTTTACAAGGGGAAGCGGCAGGGAAGCTCGGGCTACCCTCGTTTTACCAACCCGGATTTGCATCAGGAAAAAGAGTATGCCGCCTACTTAAGGATGGCTTGTGAGAAGTCTTTGGAGCGTTGCCAGACGAATCACTTTGATTTGTTGATGCTGCACAATCCGGATGAAGCGGGGTATACGAAGGATTCCGTTTGGGAGGGAATGAGGAGGTTGAAGGACGAAGGTTTGACCGAGCGACTCGGCATTGCGCCAGGTCCGGCGAATGGGTTCACCTTGGATTTGTTGCATTGCTTCGAGCACTACGAGGAGGTGATGGATTGGGCGATGATTATTCTCAACCCGCTGGAGCCTTGGCCGGGTCAGCATGTGTTGGGTGGGGCGGAGAAGCATGGGGTGGATTTGTTGACGCGAGTTGTCGACTACGGAGGCTTGTTCTGGGGCGACATGCTACCGGGGCACGAGTTCAAACCGGGGGACCATCGCGCCTATCGTCCTGATGGCTGGGTGGACCATGGTTGGGAAAAGTGGGAGAAAATGCGGCCGTTAGCGGAGAAGCATGGCCTTTCTCCGATTCAGTTCGCAGCGATTTGGAATTTGTCGCACGGGCCGGTGAAGAGCGTTGTACCGACGATTATTCAGGAGGCTCACGGGGAAGCCAAAGCTGCAGAGGAAAAGATTAAAGAGCTGGGGGCCTTGCCGGAGCTCAGGTTCACTGCCAAAGAATTGGAAGAAGTTCGGGCGATTGGTGACAACACAGGTTGTATGAAGTTGAAGGGGGCGAGCCAGCGGCATGACGGGCCTTGTGAAAGGCCAGATGAGTGGCCGATGCGGCCAGAGTTGTTGGAGGTGGCGGATGCCTTCGGAGTGGGGCGGGAATGGTGATGCTTTCGGCGCGTTATCAGTTGTCTGTTACCGGTTATCAGGATTCTCTTGAAGCATGCGAGAGTTGATCAAGCGGGTGCTTGGCAGTGAAGGCGAGCGACAGGATGTCGAGATAGCTGGCTGGGTGCGGACGCGGCGGGATGCGAAGGGGTTTTCGTTTTTGGAGGTGAACGATGGATCTTGTTTGGGGTCGCTGCAGGTGGTCGTTGACGACGGGGTTCCGGGTTCGGAGGATGTGAAGCGGATGCTGACGGGGTGTTCGGTGCGAATTACGGGCGATTTAGTAGCGAGTCCGGCGAAGGGGCAGGCCTGGGAGATGCGGGCGACGGAGGTGGAGTTGATTGGGGAGTCTCCCGAGGATTACCCGTTGCAGAAGAAACGGCATTCGGCGGAGTTTATGCGTGAGATTGCGCATTTGCGGCCACGAGCCAATCTCTACGGCGCTGTCTTTCGGACGCGGAGTCGCTTAGCACAGGCGGTTCACCGTTTTTTTGCGCAGAAGGATTTTGTCTATGTGCACACGCCGCTGATCACAGCAAGTGATTGTGAGGGAGCGGGGGAGATGTTTCGGGTGACGACCTTGGACGTGGAGAAGGGAGGTGGGAAAACAGCGGAAGACTTTTTTGGGAAGGCAGCCTATTTGACGGTGAGTGGCCAGCTGGAAGGCGAAACCTTCGCTTGTGCCTTATCGAACATTTACACCTTTGGACCGACGTTCCGGGCGGAGAATTCGCACACCTCGCGCCATGCCTCGGAGTTTTGGATGATTGAGCCAGAAGTAGCTTTCTGTGATTTGGCGGGAGACATGGATTTGGCGGAGGAGTTTGTTCGCGCGATGGTTCGCGAGGTCGTCGAAGAGATGCCGGAGGACTTTGGGCTGTTTGCGAAGTTTGTGGACAAGGAGCTGGAGGGGCGCTTGCGGCAGGTGTTAGAGAAGCCGTTTGTGCGAGTGAGTTACACCGAGGCGGTCGAGATTCTAGAAGGATGCGGAGAGAAGTTTGAGTATCCAGTGGCGTGGGGAGAGAATTTGCAGAGTGAGCACGAGCGTTACCTGACCGAGAAGCATTTCAAGGCTCCGGTAACGGTCTTTGATTATCCTCGTAGCATTAAGCCGTTTTATATGCGGCAGAATGAGGATGGAAAAACTGTGGCGGCGATGGATTTGTTGGTGCCGGGGATTGGGGAATTAATCGGGGGAAGTCAGCGAGAGGAACGTTATGAGCTTTTGAAGGCGGCGATGGAAGAGGAGGGTTTGATGGAGGGATACGAATGGTACCTCGATTTGCGGAAGTATGGTTCGGTTCCGCACGCCGGTTTTGGATTGGGGTTTGAGAGGCTCTTGATGTTCGTGACAGGGGTGGCGAACATCAGGGACGTGATTCCGTTTCCGAGGGTGCCAGGCTGGTGTGAGTTTTGATAATCGTTGGGTGAGAGGTTTTCTTTGAATCGCAAAGTGTGGTTACGGAAAATTGGGCGGGTGATGACAAAGGGTTGGTTTTAGTAGCAATGCGATGTGATTGCGACCGGCACGCCTCGGTGGTGTTGCGTTAGCTAAGTTGCTGGCGGACTTTTTCGAGAAGAGTTTTGGTGGCTTTGACACCGTCGTCTTCAGAGAGAATTTTGCCTTCGTATTCGACGCCTACGTAGCCTTGGTATCCAGCGGCAAGGACCAGCTTCATGGCTTTGGAAAAATTGGTTTTTGTTTCGTTGCCTTGTTCGTCAAAGTCGTGGGATTTGGCGGAGACTCCTTTCGCGAATGGCATCAAGTCCTTGATGCCTTGATAGCGGTCGTAGTCGTGGAAGTTGCCGAAATCGGGAAGAGAACCGCAGTTAGGAAGGTTTACTGCTGAGAGGACGCCAGCGAGCCATTTGCCGTTGGAGGAGTGGCCTCCGTGGTTTTCCACAATGACATTGATGTCGAAGTCGCGGGCGAAGCTGGCGAGTTTGAAGAGACCGTCGGTGACTTGTTTGGCGGCTTCATTAGCTTCACTTTTGCTGTAGGCATTCACGCGGATGGAGTGACAGCCCAGAGTCTTGGCTGCTTCGACCCATTTTTTGTGGTTTTCGACGGTTTTGTCGCGAGCTGCCTCGGTATCGGCACCGAGATGGCCTTCACCGTCAATCATCACGAGGAGATTGATCATATTCAGGTCGCCGACGCGTTTGTTGAGTTCGGCGAGGTAGGGAGCGTCTTGGGCTTTGTCTTTAAAGAATTGGCTTACGTATTCGAGGGCGTGAATATCGTAGGTTTGTTTGGCGTATTTTGGCCAGTCGAGGTTGTTGAGTTGTCCGCCTTTGAGCATGCGGTGGTTGGACCACTGAGCGAGAGAGATTTCGAAAAGAGGTTTTTCGGAATGATTATCAGCGAATAGCTTTGGCGACAAGGTGGTTGCAGCGGTAGCGGCTAGGAAGTTACGGCGATTCATAGGGTTTGTGATAGTAGGATAGCCCCCAAAACGCGCTGGAGGGGAGCTGTTTTTCGGTGGGGTGGAAAAAGTCGTTAAACAAAGCTGATACGGAGTAATTTTTGCTGTGCAGACAGACTTTGTGAAAAATTTCACAAACTGAGCTTGTGAAAAATTTCACAAGCTCTTAAAACCTGTCCGGCGCATGGCGAATTTCTTTCCTCGTTGGTCCAATTTTGTTCCCTTCAAACTGGCGATTTGCCTGGGTGCAATCGGCTTTGGGGTCGCCTTTACGATTGCTGTTTATGCGCGACCAGAAGCGCAACGTGTTGGTTATCAACCGACTCAACCGATTCCCTACAGCCACGAAATTCATGTCGAGCAGTTAGGATTGGATTGTCGCTATTGTCATAGTTTTGTTGAGCATGGCTCGCATGCAAATGTGCCTTCTGCCAATGTGTGTTGGAACTGCCACGGTCCAAATAAGGTGAAGCATGACAGTCCTCTCTTGGCGCCGTTGCGGGAGGCCATAGCGACGGGTGAGCCGATAGAGTGGGTTCGGGTGCATCGCACGCCTGACTATGTTTATTTCAATCACTCAGCGCATGTGAATCGAGGAGTGTCCTGTGAGAGCTGTCACGGTGATGTTCACCAGATGAAAGTCGTTCACCATGAAGAGTCGCTGACGATGGGATGGTGTCTGGAGTGTCACAGGGAGCCCGAAAAACATCTGCGGCCGATGGAAGAGATTTATAATTTGGATTACGACGCGAAAGAGTGGCTCAAAGAGAATCCGGTTTTTGATATCGATGGTTCGATCACGGGAGAGAAAGGGCGGAAATTGACCAAACAGGTTGAGCTGGGGAAATATCTGAAAGCTCATTGGGATGTGCAGCCGAAGGAAAGTTGCGCGACTTGCCACCGCTAAGAGAAATTTGGAAGATGAGTAAGCGCGTATTGAATCACCCTGAAGTTCCTATTTCGGAGCGGACGACCAAGGTGTGGAGGAGTGCGGGAGAGTTGGAAGGCAGCCCACTTTTTCAGAGTTGGTTGCAGAGGGAATTTCCGCAAGATGCGTCAACGTTGACTGAGGAAGAGCGCGAGATGTCGCGTCGAAACTTTGGGAAGTTGATGGGAGCTTCGGCGGCGTTGGCGGGCTTGGGCTTATCGTCGTGTCGGCGCCCCGAGGCGTATATTGTGCCTTACAAAGAAGCGCCGGAGTGGGTGATTCCTGGGAAGCCTTTGTATTACGCTACTACCGTGCCGCGTGCGGGTGGAGCGGTCCCAGTGGTCGCAGAAACTTACGAGGGGCGTCCAATGAAGTTGGGGGCGAACGAAAGTTGCCGCGAAGGGTGCGGGACGGATGCCTTTGTGCAGGCTTCGGTGTTAAATCTTTACGACCCGTTTCGTTCGAAGTTCTTTTTAAAGAGCGGGGAGACGTGTGAGGCGATTGAGTTTGAAGCGTTTCTGAGTGAGCTTGTTGGTTCTGGTAGCCGGATGGCATTTGTTTTCGGGGAAGATGAAAGTCCGACGCGTTTGCGTTTGATTGAGGAATTAAAACAGAAGTTTCCCGGGTCGAAGGCCTACCGCTACGAGGCCTTAGAGAATCATTCTTCAGAAGAAGTTCTGGGAGAAGGGGTGCGGACAGTTGTGGATTTCACACAGGCGGAGCGGATTCTATCTTTCGACTGTGATTTCCTCGGTTTGGAGGAACGCGGGTCGATGAAGGGTTACTTCGATGGACGGCAAGGAGGAGCTCACGAGGATGACAAGGCGTATGCCCATCCTCTGGACCCCAAGAAGATGAACCGCCTCTATCAGGTTGAGGCGATTTACTCATTGACGGGTGGAATGGCCGACCATCGATTGCGGGTTTCGCCAAGCCAAGTGGCTCAAATAGCAGCGGCAGTGGCGGCGGAGTTGGGCGTAGGGGGTATTTCGGCACCACAGCTGTCAGAAAAGGAAGCTATCTGGGTGAAGGAGTGTGCTGCTGACCTGAAGCAGCATGCTGGGCATGCCTTTGCGATGGCGGGGAGCCGACACGGGAAGGAAGTGCATCAGCTGGTGGCGGCGATTAATCAGGCGGTGGGAGCCTATGATAAGGTGGTGAAATTGGTGCAAACGGAGGTGAAGGGGTTGGGGACGTTTGATGATTTGGTAGCTGATTTGGAGTCGGGAGTGGCGGACACGTTGGTGCTGATGGGGCCGTCAAATCCGGTTTATGATAGTCCGGCGGAGGTAGATTTTGCGGAGTTGATGAAGAAGGCAAAAGTGTCGATTCATTGGGGTTTGCGGACTGATGCAACAGCCTATGCGGCGGATTGGCATGTTCCGGCGGCGCATTACCTTGAGAGTTGGGGGGATGGTCGGACATCGGGGGGAGCGTATGGGATGACTCAGCCGATTATTTTGCCGTTGTTTGGCGGGATCGGGGAGTTGGAATTGTTAAGCGCATTTTTGGGAGACGGCAGTTTCCAGTTGGGTGATGAGCAGACGCCGTCAGCAGGGCATGACGAGGTAAGAAAGACCTTCGAGGAGCGGTTTGGAAAGGAGAAGGAGACTTGGTTGGAGGCCCTGAAGGATGGAGTGGTGGATACAAACTACGCGGAGGCCGCTGCGCCGCAAGTGAGTGAGGTGACCTTGCCGGACCGGGTGGAGGCGACGAAGGATTCATTAGAAGTCATTTTCGGTGCTGATGCTTCGGTTTGGGATGGACGTTATATCGATAACTCTTGGTTGCAGGAGGCGCCGGACCCGATCTCGAAACTGACTTGGGACAATGTGGCTTATGTTTCCCCGAAGACTGCAAAGGCGCTCGGAGTTGCCGAGCGGATTGTGGAGTTGCAGCCGAAGAGCAAGCTTCTTGGGATCGAAGTGGAGAATGCTCCGCGGCCAGACATTGGAGAAGGAGAGGGAGCGCGTGCGCCGATGATGAGGGTGACGATTGGGGGGCGGGAGTTGGAGTTGCCGGTTTTGGTGTCGTTTGGAATGGCGGAGAACACGATTTTCTTGCCCCTAGGTTATGGCCAGGCAGCGGATGATGGTCGCACGGGGGCGATGGAGTTTTCCGAGGAGAAGCCGGTAGTGGGTGATGTGGGGTTGAATGTTGGCTTTGATTGTTACCGATTGCGAACGGGAGCGACGCCTTTCCTTGCTGTTGGAGCCACGGCGGTATCGGTAAAGAATAAGAGCTATCCTGTCGCACTGACTCAAGAGCACCATGCGATGTATGGACGGGCGTTGGCGCGGGAGATTTCAACTGATGATATTGATGGGAAAGATTACGCCCATCAATTGAAGGGAGGGCACGGGGTGACGAAGCAGGGGATGGATTCGCATATGCCACCAAATATGTCGATCTATAAGCCGGACGACGACAAGGGTAAGCCTTTGATATCTGATGACCGTCACCAGTGGGCGATGGCGGTAGATTTGAATGTTTGTACAGGGTGCAACGCCTGTCTGGTGGCGTGTCAGGCGGAGAATAATATTCCGGTAGTGGGCAAGGAGCAGGTTGCTAAAGGCCGGGAGATGCACTGGGTGCGAATGGACCGTTACTATGCCGTCTATGAGGATGGAGGAGATGAAGACAATCCGGAGATGATCCCACAACCCGTTTCTTGCGTGCAATGCGAGTTGGCTCCTTGCGAGACGGTGTGTCCGGTGAACGCGACGGTGCACAACGAAGAAGGTCTTAATGTGATGGCTTACAACCGGTGTATTGGAACGCGGTATTGCGCGAATAACTGTCCGTATAAGGCCCGTCGATTTAATTTCTTCGATTACAACAAGAGGAATCCGCTCGTTAAGAAAAACCTCTACAAAGGCCCTTGGGGCGAAAAGCAGGAGGGCGATGTGCGCCACCTGCAACGGAACCCAAATGTGTCGGTGCGGATGCGTGGGGTTATGGAAAAATGTACATACTGTGTGCAGCGGTTGGAGTCTGCAAAGATTAAGCAGAAGCAGATTCAGAGAAAGAAAGCGCTGACCACTGCTTCGACGGAACTGAAAGTATCGGCAGAGGATCTGCGGGTGCCAGTCGATTCGGTGAAGGTTGCTTGCCAGACCTCTTGTTCGTCGGGGGCGATTACCTTTGGAAATCTTTTGGACAAGGACTCGGCGGCAGTGGTGCGGGCGAAGTCTTCAGACCGGAATTACGATTTATTGAACTATATTGGCACGCTGCCGAGGACGAGTTACCTCGCGCGCGTGAAGAATCCTAATCCAAAAATCATCAAGGCAGGTTTGGATAAGAACGTGGGTCGGGCCACCATTCACATTCACTAAACGATGGCAGAATCTACAGTGACGACAGACGCACCGGCCAAGCGCGAAGGGCCGAAACTACCAGTTCTCGAGAGAGAAAAATTGGTGCTGAACAAGCGTTCGTATCATTGGATCACGGAGCGTATTTGTGGTGTCGTTGAAAACCCGCAGCCTATCCTGTGGTGGTTGCTCTTTATCCCTTGCTCGCTGATTGCAGCAATTGGAGTAGGTGGAGGTCTTTTCCACTTGGTATCGACAGGTGTCGGGGTTTGGGGAAATACAAACCGGGCAATGTGGGGATGGCCGATTGTGAATTTCGTCTTCTGGATTGGTATCGGTCATGCAGGAACCTTGATCTCGGCGATCTTATTCCTGACGCGGCAGAATTGGCGGACATCGATCAACCGAGCAGCGGAAGCCATGACAATTTTTGCGGTGATGTGTGCGGGAATCTTCCCGGCCTTTCACGTGGGACGAGTTTGGATGGCATGGTTTCTGGCGCCGATCCCGAATGCTAACGCAATTTGGCAAAATTTTAAGTCGCCTCTTTTGTGGGACGTGTTCGCGGTTTCAACCTACTTTACGATCTCCCTGATCTTTTGGTTTTTAGGAATGGTGCCTGATTTGGCTACGATTCGGGACCGGGCGACAGGAAAGATTCGGAAGTTCATGTATGGAATTTTCAGTCTTGGCTGGAGAGGTGCGAATCGGCATTGGTCGCATTATGAGATGGCTTACTTGCTTTTAGCGGCTCTTTCGACGCCTCTCGTTCTGTCTGTGCACTCGGTGGTTTCCTTCGACTTTGCGACCTCAGTGGTCCCAGGGTGGCACACAACGATTTTCCCGCCATACTTCGTAGCTGGAGCGATTTTCGGTGGATTTGCGATGGTTTTGACGATCATGATTCCGGCTCGTTACATCTACGGTCTGAGCGATCTGATCACGATGAAGCACATTGATAACATGGCCAAGATCATCCTCTTGACCGGTTCAATTGTGGGATACGCGTATTTGATGGAACTCTTCATGGCGTTCTACGGGGCGGCCAAATATGAGATGGAAGCGTTCAAGTATCGAATTTCAGGACCCTACAATTGGGCCTATTACGCGATGATGAGCTGCAACGTGCTAGCTCCTCAATTATTTTGGTGGAAGAAGTGTCGAGAGAATCTTTGGGTGGTCATGTTCGTCTGCATGTGTGTGAACGTCGGGATGTGGTTTGAGCGATTTGTCATTATTGTCACGACTTTGGCTCGGATGTGGCTGCCGGGAGATTGGAAGTATTATTATCCTAGTGGTCAGGATATTCTTCTTTTCGTCGGAACAATCGGAATGTTTCTTACGCTCTTCCTTCTATTCCTGCGCTTCTTACCCTGCATTAACATTGCAGAGGTCAAGTGGACGAAAGAAGAAAGTGACCCTCACTTTGAGGATAAGGAAGATCACCCTGATGAGGGGGTTGAGGTTCAATCGGCTTATCAATACGAACTCGAGAAAGGAGAAGCGGAGGCCTGATGAGCACGACTGTGAAACGAGTTTATGGTTATCTTGCTGAGTTCGAAAATGCTTCGAAGCTCCACAAGGCAGCTGAAAAAGTCCGCGATGCAGGCTTCCAGAAGTGGGATTGTTACTCGCCCTATCCAATTCATGGTTTGGATGCGGCAATGGGCATTAAGCGGTCCATTCTCCCTTATTTCGTGTTTTTTGGAGGAGCAACGGGATTAGCAACAGCTTTTCTGTTGGCTTACATCACGCAGGTCGAAATCTATCCGACTGCAGTGCAGGGAAAGCCAGCTAACATTTTTACGGTGCCGGCTTTCTTTCCGGTCATGTTTGAGCTGACCGTTTTGTTTTCCGGTTTCACTGTTCTTTTCGGATTGCTTGGACTCATGCAACTGCCTCGCCTCAATCATCCCTTGTTTGCTAGCAAGCAGTTTGCGCGAGTG
>JBCCZX010000118.1:0-10283 GCA_039186735.1 Verrucomicrobiota bacterium
CCCCGTTCTCACGATACCCCTCCGTCTCAAACGTGTTCCCACTCACCTCCATCGCCACCCACTCCCCCGGCACCTTCACCGAAAAACTCCCCCCCCACGTCTCATCACTCCCCCCAAACCCCTCCAGCGCCACCTCCATTTCCTCTCGCGACCGCCCGCTTCTCAACTCAATCACCCCCCCACTGGCCAAACTCCCATACCTCACCGTCCGGCTCCCCCGCACCACTCTCACCTCCTCCAAGCCATTCAAAGGCAACTGCCCCCAATCCGCTACCGCCAAATCCGGCCGATTCACCGGCAATCCATCCAACAAAATCGCCACCCGGTTCCCTCGATCCCCCGAATACCCGCGCAAACTCGGCGACCCACTCCACCCGTCCCCAAATGCCGACACCACCGGCACCCCCACATTTTCTAACAAATCCGGCACCGACACCACCCCAGCTCCCTCCCACTCCTCTGCTTCCACTCTCACCTCATCCCCCCGCTCTCGCCAACGCTCCTCCTCCACCACCGTCTCCGGTAGCTCAAACGCTTCCGCAAAAAGCTTCCCGCTCCAAACGAACAGGAAGCTCCACTCTTTCCAGCGAATGATCATCGCTGAAAGACTCTATCTCCGACGCCTCAAGAGACCACCAACAAGCGCAAACGCCGAAAGCAATACCCCGCTTGGCTCCGGCACAATCACCGCCGCCGTCGGCAACTCCGGCCCGGGCGCGACCAAATGCGCAAACGTATTCGGATCGTAAGAACCAAAACTCCAAGCATCCCAAGAACCATCCTCAAGAACGCGCCCGGGATCCCCAAAAAAGTCCAAACCAGACGGACCAGAATTGGCAATTGTCCAACTCGAAGGCAACGACGTTCCCCCGCCACCAACCGCAATTGGATTCCCCCCAGGCATTGTCGATTGATCGTCACCAGAAAAACCACCCGCAACATAATAGCCCCAAGAGAGCGCCCCCACACCAAAATCACTGGCCTGAACATGCAAGTCCACTCCATCGAAGTAGCTGATTTCTTGAATGAACGACGTCGAATCTATCGATAAGTTGGGATCCGCACTCAAAATCGCCACCAACATATCTTCTCCCGAAGCCGCCCCATCCCAACGATAACCCCATGCAAAGCTCTCTGTGGAAAGCCCGTCGTTGAAGTCGATGACGAGGCCCGCGAAATTACTTCCACTACCAACCACCGAAATTAGGTCTCCTAGACCTGAGACAGTCGCGGCTTTGAGGGAAAAGGCTCCCCCAACCAAAAGGCAGATTCCTGCCAAAGTGTATTTCATACTATTGTTCTCGTAGTTTAATTTCCCGAGCGAGAACCACAACGGACAGAGGCCGTTGCTGATTTCCCGTCACCCCCTAATCGCGAGGAAGCGTTGCCACCTTGTCTCCCGGTATCGACAAGGCCAGACGGTGACCAGCAGAGTGAAGTATTCGGACTTCTGGCTCAAACCGCCGCTTTCCCTTCACCCCGGCTCTCCCGGAATTGGCTCTGAAAGCATTGTCACCAGTTACCGCAGCGCGTCTGTCCCGGATTTCCACCGGATTCCATACACTCCCGCATCAGCGTCCCCTCCGACCTAACGTCCCCGCCGACCTCAATCAAGCCCCCTTCTACAAATCCGTGTAACGCAACCCCAAGACAAGTTCCCCTCCCCCTCGCCGCGCGACTGCCGGCTCGGCCAGTTCAACCGGGGCTTGGCTCGGATCCCCCACATAAAGCAACCGCGAACTCGCATCGAGCAACGCCGCCGTACTCTCCAAAAAATCCATCCCAATGATCCCGTCCACCTTCCGCCCATTGCGATCCTGAAAATTCTTCCGCACCACCGGTAAGCTCGTCACTGCCACCTGAAACTCCGTAAGCACCAAACGATCAAAAAAGACATTCTCCATCACCGCCGACCGCACCGTCGCATTGTCCCCCGACGCATCAATAATTCTCGCCGGCGTCGGCTTCGTCTCCAAATTCAACAAATCCGCTGACTCCTGCGACAAGACCGACACTTCCGCACCCGTATCCACAATCCACGTCACCAACCGCCCGTTCCAGCGCGACTCCAGAACCAAATGCGGCAAACGCCCCGCCGGACGCAATCGCAGCGTACTGAACCCTAAGCCCTTCTTCTCTCCCAGCGGCTCCACACTCTCCGCCTCCGAATTCGGTGAATCCTTCCCCGGCACCCAAAACGTTCCCGTCCGTAAATCCACCAACGCCCCCAAAGCCTCCAGCGCATCCAAACCCAACTGCCCATCGTAACGCGACGTCGCCGTGATCCCCGCATCCTCATCCGCAATCATAAACGGAAACGGCAGCGCCGACACCGGACCCGCCGTCAAAATCCCTAACCCCACTCGCGAAGTCACCGGACGCCCCAACGCCCCCCGCGAAATCACCCGACTCTTCTCATCAATTCGCAAACCCAACTTCTGCACCAAGGAATTATCCAAATCCGTCGAATTCGCCCCCGAATCAATCAACAACTTCACCGGCTGCCCATTCACCCGAAACTGACTCGAAAACCGCGCATCCCGCGAAATCTTCTTCATCTCAATCGCCTCATAACCCAACGCCGCCAAATTCCTCTCCCGCACCCCACTGCTCGGCCCCACCCCACCCGTCTCCCCTGCCGGAAAGCTACAGCTCGCCACCAACAACACCAAAAAAAACGAAACAATGGGGAAGAAGCCCTTCAAAGCACGAAGATTATTACCGTTCAACCAGCCGTGACTTGGCAAGGCTCGATTTCCGGGAGAGCGACAAGAACCTTCTCCAAATTTGAAAAAACCGCGTCCGCCAACGAAAAATCACTCACCGCCGTCACCCGATTCGGCACCGCCACCACCGTCATCCCCGCCTTCTTCGCTGCCTGCGTCCCATTCAAAGAATCCTCCACCACCAAGCACCACCCCGCCTCCACACCCATCAACTCCGCCGCCCTCAAATACAAATCCGGCGCCGGCTTGCTTCTCGGCGCATCCCCCCGGCACACCGTATGCGCAAAATATTTCGCCATCCCCAGCTTCTCCAACCACCCGTCCACCCACCCATGCGACGAAGCCGACACCACCCCCATCGGCACCCCCGATTCCGCCAAACTCTCCAAAATCTCCCGCGCTCCCAACATCGGACCCGCATCCTCCAGCCGCTCCCGAAACGCCTCCTCCCGCACCGGATCCAACGCCTCCCAATCATACTGCCGCCCCGTCAACTCCTCCAAATGCGTCTTCGGCGACCACGCATCAAAATCCGCCCCAATACACTGCACATACTCCTCCAACGCCAACTCCGCTCCCTCCGAACGATAAAAATCCGCCCACACCGAATAGATCATCCCCTCCGTATCGACCAACGTCCCGTCGAAATCAAAGAGCACCACCTCAAACCGCATCGCGCCCGCATCCTCGCCGCGCATCGCTTTCCTGCAACCTAGCTCTGCGGCAAAATCTCATCCAACAACCCGTCGATCCCCTCCTGCGCCAACTCCGAATTCGGATAAATCGCCTGCGCCTCCAAATAATGCGCCATCGCCGAACCCAACTGCGGCTCCCGACGCGAACTCAACTTATCCGCCCGATCCAAGGCCTTCGTGAAATCCGCCACCCGCGGCGCCAACAACTCAATCTCCCGCCCCAACTTCGGATCATCCGGAAACTCCTCCCGAATCCGCGCCAACTGCTCATACGCCGCATAATCCGAACCCACTCGCGAAAACTCACTCGCCTTCGAAATCGCCACCTCAATCTTCCGCAAGTTCTCCCGGATCTGCTTCAACGCATCCGTCCGCTCCCCATCTCCCCGAACCGCCAAAATAAACTCCCCTTCCTCCGCCCGCTTCGCAATCTCCCGATAATTCCCCTCCGACAACAAACGATCAAACGAGTTCCGCGAAGTCACCAACTGCGAACTGCTTCCCACCAAACTCTTGAACTCCACCAAATTCGGATTCGTCGGCCAAATCGTCGACGCCTGCATATACGCCTTCGAGGCCTTCTCATTATCCTTCGCCAACAAATGCGCCTTCGCCTCCTCCAACGCCAATGCCGACGCCATCGTATAACCCGCAATCGCCCCGTCCGCCTTCGCCGATGGAAAATCCTTCGCCTGCGCCTTCAACGAATCCACCAAATCCTTCGCCTGCGCGTAATCCCGCGCCTGCATCGCTCCATACAACAAATTCAAATCCCGGATATAACCCTGCACCGCCCGCTTCTTCTCCCGCGCTAACGTCGCCACCGGCGTCGTGTACTCTCCCAGCGCAAACGCCTCCATCAACCGCTGCGACGCCGTATGAATCTCATCCCGCTCCAGCAGATAATGAAAGGCCTCAATCGCCTTCTCCGAATCCCGAATCGCCTCCGATGCCAACGAATCCAACGTCGAAATCGTTGGCGTCGTCCCCAACGACTCCGAAAACAACCGCGACACATCCGAATTCTCTTTAATATTCAAAGCTCGATCCCCATCCCGCCAAATCTGGTTGTAAAACCGCGTCGACATCAACACATGCTGAAAACGACGCTGCATAAACCACTGAATCATCGCCCCCTGCAGCTGCGTCTTCGAGGCCAACAACGCCGCCTCCGAACGCACAATATTCGTCTTCTTCAACGCCTCAATCTCCGCAATCCGCTTCACATAATCCGCATACTGCAAAGAATTCATGCCCGTCCCAGGTGTTAAAGTCTCCGTCACCTCACTCTCAGCCGTCTTCGTCGTCTTCTCCCGTATCGCCTTCGCCTTGTCGTTGCGTGCCTTGAAATCCGCCGCCACCAACTTCGACTGCTTCTCTTGATCAAGCTTCTCGTTAATCGTCTTCAAGTTCCGAGAATCATTCCGCGCTAACAAAGCCGTGTAGACAGATTCAGCCAGCGTCGAAGAAATCCGCGCATCCCCGGGATAACTCGCCGCCGCAGGCAACAACTTAAACGCCTCCGCCAGCTCCGGCTTCCCCCGCCGCTGACCCGACAAACTCGCGTGCCGCATCGGCGACAACAAATCCAGAATCGTATCAATATCTTCCCGATACTGTCGCGCCGCCTCTGAATCCTCCGGCGGCTCATTCAAATACTTCTCAAACCGGGCCTTAATCACCCGCGAATCCCCCAGCGGAATCGTCACCCCCGCCACCGTCACCGTCTCCGCAGCCGGATCGAGCAAGGGAATCTCCTCCCCAAAGGGCGATCCGGCCTGCTGACCCTGCCCTCCGCCATCCGAAGCCGTATCTGTCGGTGGTCCTGCTGGAGCAGGCGCAGGACTCGGGGGCGTATAAACTTGTGCAGCCAAAGGCATCAACAACCCCGTCAAAGCGGCGCAAAACAATTTCATGGTGTTCAATCTAGCGTCGGGCTCCCCTCTGTGGCGACCCCGAAATAAAAAACGAACCAAGCCTCCACTTCTTGGCACAATCACTTCCACTCCACCGATTTCACATAAATAATTTCCAGCTGCGCCAGCTGCCCCACCTCCACATTCCGCGAATCCGCACTCGCATCCTGCAACTTCTCCTGCCTCACCCGCAAAATCGGCTGAATCACCGCCCGCCCCTTGTGCTTCAAAAGCTTCTTGCCTAACTCCGTCTCTAACAGCTGCGCATTCCCCGGATCCCTTCCCAAATCCAAATAAACAATCGCCTGCGTATTCTCCGTAATGTCGTGAGCTCGAAACACCGCCAAATCTCCCGCCTGCGAAACATATCTCCGGTCCTCCGGACTCGCCCGCAACCACACCCGCACATCGGCCTCCCGCACCGGCGTATTCGTCCGCGGATCCTCATAATGCCCAATCAAACTCTGCAACGTCACTTCCTCACACTCCGCAAAACTCTTCCAATCCACCAAAGGCGGATTCTCCCCAATCGCCAACACCTGCAACAAACGCTTCTTCCGCCCATAATCCTGCACCCAGAACCTCACCTGCGACACCCCACCATCCAAAACCTGCCCGTCCAAAAACTCCACCGTCGGCGCCTGCAAACTCTCATAAAAATCCCTCAACAAAGTCATCGGCACCGGCTGTATCCACTTCGACGCCTCCTCCACACTCTGACTCCCCAAGAAATTCTCCGCCACCTGCTTCGCCTCCTCCACCCGCACATCATCACCCGAAATCGCAGACCCAACCAACGCGAACTCCACCAAAGGCGCATCCGGCGCAACCTCATTCGATTGCTCACCACCCGAACCTCTCGAAGCCCAAAACAACAACCCGCTGAAAAACGCCAAAGCCACCAAACCCCAAACCCACCTTTCTCCACTCCCCTTCTCCGGCGCCCGCACCGTCACCCGCTTCGTGGCCTGCTTCTCCATCTTCTCCAACAGCTCCTCCCTCACATCCTTCGGATCCCGCAACTCCTCCTCCGACCGCTCCAAATCCGCCTCCACCACCTCAAACGGCTCCGGCGAAAACGGCGTCTCGATCCTCTTCTCCAACTCCCCAACCTCCTCCTTCGCCTCCTCAACATCCACCACCACAAACGGCGACTCCTCCCCCACCTTCTCCACTTCCTCCAGCTTCTCCACTTCCCCAACCACCCTGAACGGCGATTCCCCACCTCCTCCAAAGTCAACACCCTCCACCAACTCCTCCTCAACCTCGACGTCCTCAACAAGCTCCTCAACCTCCTCCGCCTCCTCAACCGGCACCTCCACACCCACCTGCTCCTCGAACTCCTCAACCTCCTCCTTCAGCTCCACCGCCTTCCCCTCCAACTTTTCCAACTCCGCCACAATCTCTGCCGGCAACGGCACCTCCTCGTCACCACCCAAAGCCGACAAATCCACCTCCCCGATATCCGTCTTCCGAAACACCAAAGCCGCCGCCCCATCCTTCCCACCCTCACTCACCGGCACTTCAAAAGGCACCGCCACCCGCTCCTTCTCCACCAACTCATCCAACGTCTTCGGCACACACTTCAAATCCGACGCCGAAAACGCCGTCACCGGATAACTCACCCCCCCCAACGGCACCTCCGCCTGCTTCGATTGCTCTTCCACCGCCAACTCCAAATCCCCCAACACCCGCGTCCGCGCCAACAAATCCTGATGCCCCTCGACAATCCTCTCCTGCCCACTCGCCAAATTCACCACCGCATCCTTCAACACCAGCGTCGCATCCCGCTCCCCCATCAACTCCGAAGCCCGCTCCGCAATCGTCTTCTGCGACGCCACCACCTCATCAAGAAGAGCCGCCTTCCGCACCAACTCCTCATTTGTGCTCAACAACTTGTTCTGCCCTTCCGCCAACGCCGCAATCTCCGGAATCGCCACCGGCAACGGCGTCAAACCCTTCTCCTCTTTCAAAGACTCCGTCGTCGCAAAAAGCCGCTTCTGCCCCTCCACCAAATCATCCAGCAAACCCACCTTCGTGAACAACCTCTCCTGCCCTGCCAAGACTGATTCCTCAAAGCGCTTCCGCTCCTCGGCCCCCGCCCCCGGCAACTCCCGCACCTGCACCTCCAACGCCTCCGTACGACTCACCAACTCCCTCTGCCCCGCCAACACCTCCTCTAACAACGCCACCTTCTCCAACAACTGCTCCTGCCCCTTCGCCAAATCCATCACCACTCCCTCACCCGCCACCATCGGCTGCGCCAACCTGCCTTCCAAAGCCGCCGTCTTCTCCCCCAACGCCCGCTGCTCCGCCAACACCTCCTCCAACAACGCGGTCTTCCCCATCAACTCATCCTGCCTCCGCATCACTTCCTCCTGCCCTCCCGCAAACCGCGCCACCACCTCATCCGAAACCACCGGCGCCGGAATCGGAACCGGCACCGCCACCTTCTCCTCCAGCCGCTCCGTCCGCTCCACCAAACCCCGCTGCACCGCCAACACTTCCTCCAACTTCTCACTCGACCCCGCCGTCAACTTCCTCACCCACGCATCCGGCAAATCCCCCAACTCCACCGCCCCAGCCGACTGCCCCAACTTCTCCTCCAACGCCCCCGTCCGCGCCAACAAATCATCCAACAACGACGTCTTCGCCAACAACTCCTCATGCCCCGCCAACAACCGCCCCTGACTCGCCGACAAATTCGCCAGCGCCTGCCCCTCCAAACCCTCACCCTCCATCTTCACCGCCGGACGCTCTTCCAACGCCCGCGTCCGCATCAACAAATCCTTCTGCCCCGCCAACAACTCCTCATGCCCACTCACCAACTGCTCCAACAACGCCAACTTCCCCACCACCTCCTCCGGCACCACCGGTCGCTCCTCCACCGGCTTCGCTTCCAAAGCCGACGTCCGCTCCACCAACTCCCGCTGCGTCCCCAACAACTCATCCAACAACCCCGTCTTCGCCATCAAACCCTCATGCTTCGACAGCAACTCCCCCTGCTGCGCCGCCAAACCCGCCAACGCCGCCGTCGATGCGGGCTCCTCCGCCACCTTCTCCTCCAGGCGACCCGTCCGCTCCAACAAATCCTTCTGCCCTTTCACCACCTCCCGGTGCCCCGCGATCAAATCATCCAGCAACCCCAACTTCGCCTCGATTCCGCCCCCGGGCACCATTTAAATCAAGAAATAACAGTTACTTGCTGGATTTCTGCATCGCAGCGAATATAGCAGAAAATCCGATTCCGTTAAAAAACTCTTCCTTGATCGGGCCGCTAGCGGCTGATTCAATTCTTCCGACGAGCGGGAGGGTTTGCGATGATGGGACCGAAGCAGGAAGCGCAGGCGGCATTGTTCTACGAGTTCTCGCTGGAGGAACATGTTCCGCAGGATCACCTGCTGCGGTCGATTGATCGGTTCGTCGACCTAAGCAGCGTCCGGGCACACCTTGCGGATTTCTACAGCCACACGGGTCGCCCGTCAGTCGATCCTGAACTGCTGATCCGGATGCTATTGGTTGGGTACTGCTTCGGCATCCGGTCAGAACGACGGCTCTGTGAAGAGGTGCACCTCAACCTGGCGTACCGCTGGTTTTGCCGCCTCGACCTGACGGATCGCATCCCGGACCATTCGACCTTTTCAAAGAACCGCCATGGCCGCTTTCGCGAGAGCGACTTGTTGCGCCATGTATTTGAGACGACAGTTGCCCGCTGCATGGAAGAAGGCTTGGTGAGCGGCCACGGCTTCGCGGTCGACGCCAGCCTGATCCGCGCGGATGTTCAGAAGCAGAACTCGAGCAACCCCGACGATTGGGCAGCCCGCCAGATTGATACGTTTGATGCGCCTCGTGCTGTGCGCGAGTATCTCGACACGTTGGACGACGAAGCCTTTGGTGCGGCGACCACTGCGAAGCCCAAGTTCACAGCCCATGCCGACCCTGCCAGCCAGTGGACGGCGGCGCGCAAAGGTCCCGCTTTCTTTGCATATTCCGACAACTATCTGATCGACACGGACCACGGCGTCATCATGGATGTGGACGCCAGCCGGTCAAACAAGGCCGCCGAGGTCGGTGCCATGCGTAAGATGCTCGACCGCACCGAAGACCGTTTCGGTGTGAAGCCTGATTGGATCGCCGCTGACACTGCCTATGGGTCGTCCGACTCTCTGGTCTGGCTGACTTTGAAGCGCCAGATCCTTCCCTTCATTCCCGTCTTCGACAAAGGCGAGCGAACCGACGGAACCTTCTCACGATCCGACTTCACATGGGATGATGAGAACGACCGGTACATCTGCCCGGGCGGCAAAGAGATGCGGCATACATGGCGAACCTATTCTGATCCAAAACGGAATGCGCCAGTTTGGAAATCCAGAAACTATCGCGCCCTTAAATCGGACTGCACAGGATGCGAGTTGAAGGCAAAGTGCTGCCCTAACGCTGACACGCGTTCGATCCATCGCGATAAATACGAGATCGTCAGAGATTTTACCCGCCAATGCACCGCCTCAGACTTCAATCCCAAGGCGCAGGCGCGCCGAAAAAAGGTCGAGATGCTCTTTGCCCACCCTAAACGCATCCTTGGCCTCGGCCGACTCCGATTACGTGGACCATGTGGTGTTCAAGACGAATTCACCCTCGCAGCCACCGCCCAAAACCTCCGGAAACTCGCCAAACTCAAGCCGATGATGCCCGTCACCGGATAACCAGTCGGCTGGCGGTGGATTGCCTCCTCAAATCAATCCGGTAGCAAAAGAATGGGGCGCAAAATACAACGACTTTTTCAACGGAATCAGCCCAAATCACCCTAGGGTCTGGACTCATTGATTTTCAAAGCCAGTAGATAACGACGGCTGCGAGGGCTATGGCTGATAGGAAGACCTTTGGGCACCTGTCATAGCGCGTCGCCACACGCCGCCAATCCTTAAGCCTGCCAAACATGATCTCGA
>JBCCZX010000119.1:0-10183 GCA_039186735.1 Verrucomicrobiota bacterium
ACCCAACTCCTTCGCAAAATCCGAAAAATCCACCCCCGGCGCCATCGGCACCTCCCACCCTCCACACCCCTCCCCAATCACCCACTCATGCTCACCAACCAACTTCTCCCCCCTCGCTACTAAATCTCTCGTATCCATCATCCCCCCCTCCAACTCCCCAGCCACCAACGGCGCCACTGGCGTCCGGAACCACAACGGATTCACCTCCTCAATATCCAACACCCCCTCGCTTGCCTCATGCAAAGCATACGCATCCTCCCGCTCCCCGCAACACACCGGCTTCCACCCCACCGCTCCCAACCCCTTCGCCCGCAACGCCTTCACCAACAACCACGAAAACCACGTCTTCCCACACCCCGTATCCGTCCCCGTCACCAACAATCCTGCCATCTCTCCTCTAATGCACTGTCGTCTCCACCGGCTTCGGCTCCTCTGGCTTCGTCGCCTCCCCCTGCAAATCCGGATTCACCGCCGGACCCAAAATATCCGCCGGCGCATCCAACGATTCACCCTGCCGCTTCTTCGTCAAAAGATACTCGCTAATCAGAAACCAAACCGCGATCGCCAGAACCAGCGACGCGCTCCTGGCCAGCAGCTCCTTCGGCCGCGCTCTCTTCGTCTTTCTCATGCTCCAAATTCAAAAAAATCTCCGCCAACCGCTTCCGAAAACCCTCCTCGTTCTTGAACTTCTCCAACTGCCCCTCCGCCGCAATCGAAATCGATCCCGTCTCCTCACTCACCACCACCGCCACCACATCCGTTTCCTCCGTGATCCCCACCGCCGCCCGGTGCCGCAAACCCAACGACCGATCCTGCATCTCCTTCTGACTCACCGGAAACACACATCCCGCCGCCGCAATCCGCTCATCCACCATCACCACCCCCCCGTCATGCAATGGAGACTTCGGAAAAAACAAACTCATCACCAACTCCGTCGACAAATCCGCCTCCACCTTCACCCCCGTCTCAATCACTTCCTTCAACGACAAAGTCCGCTCCAACGCAAACAACGCCCCATGCCGCTTCTTCGACAACTGCACCACCGCATCCCCCAAATGCTCCAAAAACTCCTGCCGCATCCCCCCCTCAAACGAAAAAAACCGCGAACTCCCGATCTTCGCCAACGCACTCCGAATCTCCGGCTGAAAAATAATCAACAACGCAAACGCCAACACAAACACCGCCTGCCGCAAAATCCAACTGATCACCTCCAACTGCAAAAAACCCGAAATCAACGCCGACCCCACCAACACAATCGCCAAACCCACCAAAATCCGCGCTCCTCGAGTCGCTTTGAACGCCCGGTAGAGCTGATAAATCACCACCCACAACACGAGGATCTCCACCCCGTCTCGCCAATGGTCCGTGACAAAATTCCAACTCAACACCCGGACCTTACCACCACCCCCCACTCCCACAAACGACAAACCTGTGCCCTACTCGCAGACTCAGAACCCCCACCTCAAGCTCCCAGCTTCACCTTCTCCTTGTCTGGCCGCAAAAACTGATCCCAGCTCTGGTGAATCCGACACTCACTCTTCATCCCGAACAAGGGCCGCCACTTCGGTCGCGCCGGCTCCCGACTCAACAACATATTCGCCTCATGCGGCAGCTTGTTCGCCTTCCGCGTATTGCAGCGAATACACGACGTCACAATATTCTCCCACGTCGTCTTCCCCCCCTTGTCCCGCGGAATCACATGATCCAAATTCAAATCCTTCTCCTGAAATACCTTGCGGCAATACTGACAAGTGAACTTGTCCCGCAAAAACACATTCTGCCGCGTGAACTTCACCTCCTTCCTCGGCAAACGATCATACGCCGCCAAGACAATAATCTTCGGCACCCGCAAGGCCACCCGCACCGTATGAATCACTTCATCCGCCACCTCCTGCATCGAATGCTCCAACCACGAAGTCAAATCATGCGTCTGGTAAACCGCCTCCCCATCAGTCTGCACCACTTGGGCATGCCCGAGACAAAGCAACTTCATCGCACGCTTCACACTACACGTCTGAATCGGTTGCCAAAGTCGATTCAAAACGAGAACCGGAGTATTGAGTACCGAGTTCATCTTCTGAATTTCACCAGAGCCTTTAACAAATGTTCCACAGACCTGACAACGGGAAATCAAACCACCGGCCCGTCACTGACACTCGTTGGCAACAAATCTTCCACCGCCCCCGGCATCCCCGACACCATGAACTCCCGTCCCGCTTCCATCGTCGTCAACCCAATCTGCTTCAACGACTTCACACACAAAAATAACGCCCAAGCCACCAACCCATTCTTCCCATCAGAATTCAAGCGCCGCCTCAATTGCTCACTCGCCAACAAACTCAAATGCCGGATATCCCCCTCCCGCTCCACCACCGCCCGCGCCGACGCCGGATCCCCATCCGCAAATGCCGTCCCCAAACTCCGCAAATTCTCGTAGCAAACATCATACAAGGGCTCCACCAACTGCGTGAGCGAAGTCTCCCGGGCCTGCAACAACACCCCCCCTTGCACTCGCAACTCCACACTCTGCGCCACCGCCACCTGTTGGATCCGCGCCAGACTGACCGCTCCCTCCGCCGCCAACTGCGCCCGCTGCTCTCCCGCCCATTCCGCAATCAAACCGCTCGCCTGCTCCTGAATATCCAAGCGCTGCTGCAAGGCCAAGCCCTCGAACTCCTCCCACTCATCCACATCCGCTTCCCGACGCTCCAAAACCAACACCATCGCCTCCTCCAAAACCCGACGCGCATGCCCCAGCATTCCCAACACCGCCAACCTCAACGCCCGCGCCTCCAACTCGAAAGCTTCAATCCCCGCTCCTCGCTCGTCAGACCGCGACTCCACCATTGACGGTGGTGGAGTTTCCAGACGGTTCTGCAGCGGTGCTTTCGGCAACATGAAGCCCCACCTTATCCTCTCTTCCTAAATCTTCGGATCGTTTCTCTGTGACAGGTTCGTCGTGAATGCGCTGCAAAAAATCCTCATAATAAAGAATCTCAAACGACCCGTCCAAGTGCTCCACCACACAACTCAGCGACTCCACCCAATCCCCGCTGTTCAAATAATGAACATCGTCAATCTGCTCATTCGCCGGAGTATGGATATGCCCGCAAATAATTCCATCGCACCCCTTCTGCCGCGCCAAACCCTGCAACTGCTCCTGATAACGATCCACAAAAGAAACCGCGGACTTCACCTTCGACTTCACCGCCTGACTCATCGAAAAATACTCCTTCCCCCGCCAGGACCGATACGCGTTGTAGAGCCGGTTCACCTTCATCATCTGGTCGTAAGCCACCGCTCCCGCCGACGCCAACCACTTGTGCCCCGTCGTCACCGAATCAAACCCATCCCCATGCACCACCAAATAACGCTTCCCGTTCAAACCCACATGAATGTGCTCCTTTACAATCTCCATCGAACCGAAGCGAATCGGCAAAAATCGATCGAGAATATCATCATGATTCCCACGCAAATAAACCACCTCCAATTCCTTCTTCTCCACGAACTTCAAAATCGTCCGCACAAACTTGGTATGACTCTTCTTCCAAATCCCCCCCCTCCTCAACGCCCACGCGTCAATAATATCCCCGTTCAAGATCAATTTCTCGAACTTCACATACTTGAGAAAGTCCACCACTTCCTTCGCCTTCCCATCCTTCGACCCAATGTGAACATCCGAAATGATCACCGTCTGAAACTCCAACTTCCTCGGCTTCTTACTGCTGACCGTGCGCGCATTCACTCGCCCGTGACCCAGCTTCTCGATTCGCCCTTCAAAACTCTCCACCACCTTGTCCCAACCTAAATCCCTCACCGACTGCACCGCCCGCTGCCGCAACTTCTCCCCCTCGTCAGGGCGCGCCGCTTTCACCGCCAGATCCCGAAACACCGCCTTCTCCCCGAAGGGAGCCTTCCAGCCATTCACCCCCTGTTCCACATGCTTCGCCGATGCCGCATAATCATAACTCACCGTCGCCAAACCACTCGCCATCGCCTCTAACAAAACATTCCCAAACGTCTCCGTCTCACTCGGAAACAACAACAAATCCGCCGACGCATAATGCTTCGCCAAACCCTCACCCCGCTGCACCCCCGCGAAAATCACATCCTTGTGCTCCCGCTCCAACGCCTCCCGCACCGGACCATCCCCCACCACCACCAACTTCGCACCCGGATGCTTCTTCTCAATCTCTCGAAAACTCTCGATCCCAAACGGCAAGTTCTTCTCTGCCGACAATCGCCCCACCATCAACACCACCGGCGCCTCCTCACTCACCCCCCAAGTCTTCCGCAACTCCTCATCCCGCTTCTCCGGCCCGAACAATTCCGTATCCACTCCCCGCCCCAACAAAAACACTCGCCCAAACCCCTCCTTCTCCAGCCGCTCCACCACTTCCTTCGAAGGCGCAAACGTGCAATCCGCCCGCTCATGCACCTTCTTCAAATACTTCATCGCCGGCGCCTTCAACTTCCTCAACTTATACTGCTCCAAATACTGATCGAAGTTCGTATGAAATCCCGCCGCCACCGGTATCCTCAACATCGCCGCCGCTCGAATCGCCGACAACCCCAACAAACTCTCCGTCGCCACATACACCGCATCCGGGCGCTTCTTCCGCCAACGCCTCATCAACTTCCAATGCCCCGGCAACCCCAACCTCACCTCCTTGTAGCCCGGCAACGGCACCGACGGCAACGCCGTCTCCCCGGAATCACCCGCCCGCTCCGCCGTATGCAACACATGCACCAAATGCCCGCGCCCACGCAACCCATCCACCAACCGCCCCAACGTCATCGCCACTCCATTCACATCCGGCGAAAAAGTATCGGTAACAAATTCAATTCTCATCAGTGGTAATCGTTCACCCCGCTCCGCAAGTAAACACGCGTGAGCTTGCGCAGACAAACCATCTCCCAAAAATCAAACCCCGTGACAATCCCGTCGGTTTTCCAGCCAACCCGCTTCAAAAATGATGCCTTTGCGCACCCAAAACCACCAAAACCCATACTCGTCCGAACAGAACCGCTGACCTTTCCCCTTGCTTCCTCCTCCAAATACCGCATTCCTTTTCCGGCAAGATTGCTGGCTCATCGCACCCATGAACCTTCTCCGCCTCCTTCTTCTCTTCCCGCTAACTCTTCACGCCGAATTGTCCTCCTGGGACGCCTCCACCAACCAATTACCCCAGTCCGTCGGCTTCTCGCTCGATTCACAAACAACCGACGAACTTCCCCTCCTCTCCAACGGTACTCTCAATCTCTTCACCGACAGCAACGCCGAGCTTATTTTCTACCAAAAAACCGAAGCCTCACTGGACTTTCCTGCCGTCACCGAAATTGCCTTCCGCCTCCAAGTCCTCTCCAACACTACCAGCAACAACACCCGCTCCAGCGCCGCCGTCGGCTTCTCCTTCGGCAGCGCCGGTGGCCAAAACCTCTGGATTGGCCTCGATTCCGTCTTCTTCGAAAACGAACAATCCAATGCCAACACCTCCATTGATACCGATGACACTCCCCACGACTACCTCCTCCGGATCAACGGCACCAATACCGGTGACACCATCGAACTCTTCCAAGACAACGCCCTCATCCTCACCTCCACCGTCACCACCAACAACATCGCGAGCGATCCTCGCCTCTTCTTCGGCGACCTCTCTCCCTCCTCCTCAGGCTCTGCAAACTGGTCAAGCTTCTCCCACAATGCCCGCGCCAACAACTACCCCACCTCTCGTACCAAATCCTCCGCCATCATCTTCACCGATGCCAACATTGAGCCCAGCGAGGTCACTCTCGAAGTCATCTCGACCCCCAGCGCAACCGCTGATCCTCCCGTCCTGTCCTCAAATGGCACCGAACTTCTCGTCGACCTTCCCCTCCAAAACACCAGCACACCCTACACCGTCTACGTCTTCCACAACGCTGCCACCTTGACCCCCGCCAACTATCCCGGCCTCTCCTCCTTCCGCGTCCAATTCCGTCACCGCGGTTCCTCCAACCGTGCCGTCCGCGCCATTGCTCGCCAGGGTTCCATCGTTACCCAAGTCGGTCCCGCCTCGCAAAGTTCGACAAACCTCCTCGTCGAAGCCACCTTCTCCGCCGCCAACGGCCTCGACTTTTCCGCCACCGCTCCACCCATCGAAATTGGCTTCTACCTCAGCGCCTCCCAAGCTTCCTTCACCCTCGAATTCGCCCAACAGCAACTCTACACCACCGCCTACTACGACTCCCAAAACGACGAAGACCTCCCCTACTCCGACACCCACCGCTTCGACCTCTCACCCCTCTTCCCCAACGAAGACCCCGTCACCACCTCCCCCCGCTCCGCCTCTGCCACCATCGCCCCCATTGCTTTTCCCAACAACGGCAGCGTCAACGTCCAACTCGACGTCACCGGTTCCTCTCAAATTCAGAACGTCCTCCTCAATCAATCCCTCCGCTTCAACCAAACCGCCACCTCCTCCATCATCTTCACCGCTGATCAGGATCTCTACAATCTCACCTTCCAAATCTACGACCTCGAACAATTCAACTCCTCCCAAAAAGAGCGCCTGAACTTCCCCGGTCTCCTCCCCGATTGCGTCTCCCCCGCCTACCAACTCTCCGGCACCTCCCTCGAACAAACCCCCACCTCCCGCAACTTCCTCACCGACCTCGACCCCGCTTCTGGCACTCTCAATCCCAACCTCAACCTCCAACTCAACGCCCTCGGCGGCTTCTTCCGTATTAATTTCCTTCCCGCCAACACCCCCTTCACCTTCGACTCCACCGCCAGCTCTTCCCTCGGACCCATTTTCCTGACCGGCATTTCCTTCTCAAACCGACGCGGCTCCGAGGACTTCCCCCCCTCCACCTTCTCCGGCACTCCTTCCGCTTGGTGCTCCAACACCGGTTGGCACAACTTCGCCCCCGACCCCAATTTCGGCGTCTCCGTCAACGAAACCCACCTCGCCGGCTACGCCTGGAACCCCAACACCGGCTGGCTCCGCCTTGGCGACCCTTTTCCCTCCAACGGCCACACCTTCACCAACACCGGCTCCGACCACGGCGTCAATCACGATGGCACCGGCCTCCTCTCAGGATACGCTTGGTCCCCCAACACCGGCTGGCTCAACTTCGGCTGGGCCACCGCCAACGACCCCAACGCCCCCCAATTCTCCCTCCTCAATGGCCAATTCTCCGGCTACGCGTGGAACCCCAACACCGGTTGGGTCAACCTCGGCACCCCCTCTCTCCTCACCGACTCCCTCACCTGCCTCGACTCCGACCTCGACAACATCGCCGACCGCTGGGAACTCGACAACTTCGGCAACCTCACCACCGCCGGCATCGGCACCGACTTCGACGACGACGGACAAACCGATGCCGCCGAATCCATCGCCCGCACCGACCCCAAAGATTCCTCCAGTTACCTCTCCGTCGTCATCAACACCCCCACCCCCGATAGCCCCGCCATTGGACAAACCGAAATCACTCTCGCCTTCCTCTCTTCCCAAGATCGCCTCTACGAAATCTTCCACTCCACCGACCTCGGCCAAAACGACCCCTGGACCAGCTCCAACCTCGGACAATTCCCCGGCGACGACACTTTCACCACCCGCACCATCACCTTTCCCAATTCCGACCGCATGTTCTTCTATCTCGACGTCAAAAAACCTCTCTCCAACTAGCACCAATTCCCAAAACACATGAAAACCACCATCCTCCTCGCGAGCCTCTCCCTCCTCCCCATCTCCCACCTCTCCGCCCAACTCGGCGGCGACCCCACCACTCCACCCTCCGGAACCCCTACCAACACCTTCCGCACCCTTGACCAAGTCGAAGCCCGCATCCCCCTCGTCGAAGGAGCTCCGGGAGTAAGTAACACTCTCTTTTCGGGGACAGGCTTTACCACCATCAACGGATTCTTTATCACCTCGCCGGGCTCATATTTTCTAACAGAAAATCTCGATGTCCCTTCTGGAAGAGCCTTGGTCATTACTGCCAACAACGTCACCCTCGATCTCAACGGCTTCGTTATTTCGAGTCAGGACGAAACATTCTCTGATCCGGCAATCCAGATTTCTGGCGCCACAAACGTGAGAATTTCCAACGGTATCATCAGCGGAAATCCAGAGAAGGTTACCGCGAGTCTTGGGGGCAACACCGTAGAACCGGCAACTGGTTTCTCAGAAGCCGTCAAGACCTCCGAACGAATCACGGGCGCAGGTACGCTCAATATGCAAACGCTAACTCCGGACCACGTCACCATAACCGGATTGGATTGTTCACTCCAAGCGACCGCCGGCATCGACCTAAGCTTGGCGACAATTTCTAACGTCAAGAATTGCAGTGTTCGAAACTCGCAAGGACTAGGAATTGTTGCTCAAAACGTTTCCTCCAGCTTCGTCGTCGATTGCGATGCCGTGGGAATTGAAGCTGAAACCGTAAATTCGTGTAACGCCGAAAGTTCCGCCGCAAGTGGAATTGTCGCCTCACTCGTGACCAACTCAGTTGGCAAGACCACCAGCGCAACCGCTAGCCACTACGGTATCGACTCCGACGTCGCCTCAAATTCAGTCGCCATCGGGGGCGCCAACGTCACCCTTCAAAACACCCTCGCCATCGACCCCTGATCGCCACTCTCTTCTCTCGACACCCTCAAAATCGGTGTAAAATGGCCTCGTGTCCCCCGTCGAGGTCAGCACCAAACCCCTCCAACTCCCCGCCCTCGATCTCTTCCTCGATCCCCACTACCCCAAACCCTTCGCCTTCGTCTCCCACGCCCACGCCGACCACTTCGCCCGCCACGACACCATCCTCTGCTCCCCCCAAACCGCCCACCTCCTCCACAAACGCTTCAACGTCGCCTCATCCCGACTCCAACCCCTCGCCTTCAACTCCCCCCTCGAACACCACGGCCACCTCCTCCGCCTCCTCCCCGCCGGACACATCTTCGGCTCCGCCATGCTCCACGTCACCCGCACCGACGGCCACGCCACCCTCCTTTACACCGGCGACTACAAACTTCGGGAATCGCTCACTGCCGACACCGCCCAACTCCTCCAAGCCGACACCCTCATCATGGAAACCACCTTCGGCCTCCCCCACTACGTCTTTCCTCGGAGATCGAAAATCGAATCCGACATCCTCAACTTCGTCCACGCCACCCTCGACGACGGCGACACCCCCATCCTCCTCGGCTACTCCCTCGGCAAAGCCCAGGAAGCCCTCGCCATCCTCCACGAACACAACCTCCCCACCCTCGCCCACAAAAACGTCCACCAAATGTCCCAAGCCTGCTTCGACGCCGGCTCCCCCTTCCCCGTTCCCGAACTCTTTACCGGCCCCGTCCCCCCCGGCCACACCCTCGTCGCCCCCCCCAACGCCGTCCGCTCCAAACAAATCCGCGCCCTCAAAAACCGCCGCCTCGCCATGCTTTCCGGCTGGGCCCTCAACCCCGGCGCCCAATACCGCTACCAAACCGACGCCGCCTTCCCTCTCTCCGACCATGCCGACTACCCCGAATTGTTAGAAACTGTCAAACGCGTCCAGCCCCAATCCATCATCACCATCCACGGCTCCACCCGCGAATTCGCCACCACCCTCCGCCAACACGGCTACGACGCCTGGTCCATCCAAGGCGACGACCAAATTGAACTCGATTTCCAACAACCCGAATCCTCCACCACACCACCTCAAAAAAAACTCCCCCAACCCAAAACCGAAATCTCCCAACTCTCCGACCTCATCGAAGCCATTGCCTCCGCCTCCTCCCGCCTCCGAAAAATCACCCTCCTCGCCGACCACCTCCGCGAACTCCCCGACCCCCTCCTCACCCACACCACCGCCTTCCTCTCCCACCGCCTTCTCCCCGACAACCAACCCCTCGCCCTCGGCTCCGCCCTCATCCGCCAGGCCCTCCTCCAAGCCACCAACGCCCCCCTCGCTCGCTACCGCCAAATCTCTAACCAAACCGCCGACTCCGCCCGCACCACCCGCCTCCTCCTCGAACAAATCCCCATCTTCAACCCCTCCACCTCTCTCTCAACTCTCCACGAACTCGCCCAACTCTTCCACCAAATCGCCTCCACCACCGGCTCCCTCGACAAAACCACCCTCCTCGCCCACACCCTCACCCGCCTCCACCCCCGCGACGCCGAACTCCTCATCAAACTCCTCACCGGCGACCTCCGCGCCGGCC
>JBCCZX010000120.1:0-10163 GCA_039186735.1 Verrucomicrobiota bacterium
GTCCTTACTTGTTGGGAAAACACCTAAAAGCTTCCCTTTCTCTTGGTGGTGGTAGAATCCTCTATAGGGTGCCGCTTCAGGTTCGATGAGATGTAGAATCTCTCCTTCCTGAAATACAATTCCGAATCCTGAATCACAGACCTCTTGTCCTGTTTGCTCTCGTTTCTTCCGCTCTAAAATATGTTTAGCCCAGTCAATCTTACGAAAAATTACCATCAGTTCTTCTGGCGTCGCTTCGCTAATTTCTTCGCTTGAGAAATCGGGCTTTTGTATCCAAGCAGTAGGCATTTTTTATAGGCCAACAGTGTTTATTAGCTGGGCGTATTCTTGATAGGCCGGTACGCCTTTTGCAAGAGGCTAGAAGGTTGGCTTTATCAAGTAGCGAACAGTGAGAGCATTAAGACGAAAATACGGAAATCTAGTAAGTAAGGTTATTGAGAAATTCTAGCTTTCTTCTGGTTCTTGTTATTTCTCAGTTAAACTTGATAGGTTGGAAGCCCGGATAGCAGGCGTATCGGTATCAAAATATCCTTTTCGTTCTCAGCTTTTCCTTGAATGTTCAGATGTGCATGTTCAAAAAACAATCTGGATTGGCGGAATGATTTGGAATCTTCCCGGAGAGTCGCTCAAAAGGACCGGGAGGGTTATTTGATGGTCTTGAATTGGTGTGAATCCTGGAGATTGCGTTGGGGCTTCGAGCCGGGGCGTGAGGCGGCGGTTGGTTTTTGGAAAGAGGCGGTGTTGGCAAAGGAAAGAGAGGTTTGGCAGCTCGGGCAGTGGGGAAAGGTTATGCGCTGGTCGCGTAAAAGGCTGCGCCTCACGCGATCACTTTCTATTTAAGCTGTCTTCTAAAACTATCGATCACGAATGATAGGTTTTACTTTGTCGATGTTCTGCAGTCTGGTTGGGATAATGGTCTGTATATTGGGATGACTTGTGATTTGAGAAGGCGGCTCAAACAACACCAGGCGGGAGAATCCAAAGCGACCAAGGGTCGGTTGCCTTGGGATCTGATTTATTATGAGGCTTACCGGTTGATTGAGGACGCGGCAGAAAGAGAGAGCTTTTTGAAGAGTGGGGGCGGGAGAAATTTTTGAACAAGCAGCTGCTGAATAGCTATTTTCATACGCGACCGCGCAGAAAAGGTGCTTGAGAATGGGCACGAGCCGCGTGAGCGAAGCTTTTACGCGGAAGTGGGGCAAAGCTGGCGAACCATGGGAATGGTTCTGGATGTTCCCTTCCGAAAAGGAGTCGACCAATCCAAATTCCGGGATTTCCCGTCGCCACCATCTGCACCCCCAAGCCTATGGCTACGCTTTGCGTGCAGCTGCAAACGCAGCGGGAATCGAGAAGAGGGTGACGAGTCATTCCTTCGCCACTCATCTCTTGGAAAAAGGGACCGACCTCCAGACCTTGCAGGAACTACTCGGGCACTCGGATGTAAAAACAACAGAAATCTACACCCATGTGGCTCAAGGGGTGAACGGGATGGCAATCCGGAGCCCCTTGGATGCATAGCAGTGATCTCCCCTGCCACAGCCTTTTGAAATCTTCCTCGCCCTGATCTTCCTCACAGAGCCGCTCGTCTCCCATTTCCTCGCCACCCCCTATTCTCAATTAGACTGCTTTCAAAAAGGTCGTTCGGTGATCGCCAAGGCAGACTGTTTCGAGGGCAAGGCCTGAGAAAGGAGTGGGTCGGGACCAATGACCGACCAACAACACAGCCATCGAGACCGTCTGACCGGAATGCGTTTTCTGACTTCCGAAACAAGCCGACTTCTACTTTTCTCAGCATATTCCATAGGCGAACAAACTGTTGGAAACCAGTCTAAGAAACCTTCGCGCCTTGGCGTCTCCGTGCGAGACAAACAGCCGGACCATTCCAAAATCCCCCCAACTTTCCATTTCAACCCCGCCAATCCCGGCCTACCCTTCGGCCTGATGTTCGGAAAACTTCTGCTGCTCTTCATCCTCGTCCCCATCGCCGAGCTCGCCATCTTCCTGGCCCTTGGCGACCGCCTCGGCCTCGTCAACACCCTCATCATCATCGTCCTCACCGCCATCATCGGGGCCGCCCTCACCAAATCCCAAGGCGCAAAAGCCCTCCACAACTTCCAAAAAGCCTCCACTTCCGGAAAACTCCCCGCCAAAGAACTCACCGACGGCCTCCTCATCCTCATCGCCGGCGCTGTTCTCCTGACCCCCGGTTTCCTGACCGACACCATCGGCTTTCTCCTCCTCATACCCCCAGCCCGAGCTGCCATTCGCAAAGTCTTCTCCGCCTATCTTGCCAAGCGAATCACCGTCTCGATGAACGGCGTGGACCTCCCGCCGAATCCTACCGCTCCCTCCGACCCACCCCGCGTCAAAGGTAAGGTCATCGACGTCTAAGCCTTCTTTGTCTCCACCGCCTTTTTCCTTTTCGGATAGAGCGCCCGGCAAATCTCACACACCGTCCCGTCACATCCCCGCGCCGTGCAAAATTCGCGCCCGTAAAAAATAATCTGCAAGTGCAGCTTGTTCCAACTCTCTTCCGGAAACACCTTCTTCAAATCCCGCTCCGTCTCCCCAACATTCGCTCCCTTCGTCAACCCCCAACGCTGGGCCAAGCGATGAATATGCGTATCCACCGGAAACGCTGGCACCCCGAACGCCTGCGCCATCACAACCGACGCCGTCTTATGTCCCACCCCCGGTAACGTCTCCAACTCCTCCAAAGTCTCCGGCACCTTCCCCCCAAACTTCTCAACTAGAATCTTCGACAATCCCGCAATCGCACGCGCCTTCTTCGGTGCCAAACCACACGATTGAATCGCCTCCTGAATCACCTCCACCTCCAACTTCGCCATCTCCTCCGGCCTCTCCGCCAGCGCAAACAACCCCGGCGTTACCAGATTCACCCGCGCATCCGTACACTGCGCCGACAACAACACCGCCACCAAAAGGGTGAAGGCATCCGTGTGATCCAAAGGAACAGGCGTCTCAGGATACAACTCCTCAAGACGCCTGCGAACATAGTCAGCCCGTTCCTGCTTCCGCATCGGGCTCAATCAAAATCAGTTCTCCAAAATGTCAAAAACGGTCGGAGCGTTTGTGCGCGCTGCCGGCTTCGGCGACTGGCTGTTCACTAACACCACTTGCTGGCCGCCAATCTTCTGCACATTGGCAATCGCATCATCATACATCGCTTTGCAGTGCCAGTAACCCCGACGTCCCTTCAATAACGCAATCGTCCGCTCCCATGAACCCCACTGAATCACATCAATCTCAGCCATCCGCGTTCCCCACTTGTTCATCTTTCGAATTGTAGGGTGATAAATATCGATTGTATTCGTTCCCGTCAAAGCCGAGCCGTAATCATCCACCACATAAGTGTACGGCAAACCCTTAATCTTAAACTTCGTTCCCACGGGATATTTCGACCAATCCGCCGCCGCGCTCCGCACCGTCCCCGTATACTTCAACCGCGTTCCTGCCGCATTGAAGTTCTCAATCGCACCTGGCTCATTCTCAGCACACGAGTAAGCTGTCGTCCGCACATAGCGATGTGTCGTCTCAAAACCGTATGTCGGCATGCCATGTTTATCCTTCGGCAAGTGCTCTGCCGACTGCAAGACCGCCACGTTAGCTTCCGCTGGATGAAAACCATTCGGCGACTTCGCCGCACTGCGAATCGCCAACTCCTGCGCCCTCGCTTTTTCCATCACCTCAAGAGAGTTGTTCCCAGTCAACGAAGAACAACTCGTCAAACCTCCCAACACTCCCGCTACCAACGATGCAAAAAAAAGTCTCCCAAGCATGTGTCTATCAGTTTAACAGGCTGACACTATTTAAGAAAAGTTAAATAATCGCCTAAGCCGCAAGATGAGCGTTTTTCGGAGGCTGTCGACCCTTTTCTCGCCGCCCTCAGCCGAAAAAAGTCACACAAAAAGAGCCTGTTTTTCCTCCCACCCCCAAAAATCACCTCCCCATCAACAACTTAACCCCTTCTGGCACAAAGCGCGGCTCCGTCGCCTCCTCCACCGCCAAAACCATCTGCTGACGCAAGATTTCCAGTCGAATCGGCGGCAAATACCCATCCAATGCCGCCCGCAAAGCCTCTTTCACCCCCAAATTTCGCGCTTTCATTGCCCGAAACACCTTCACCGCCACCGCCTCCGCCGCCCCCGGCGTCAACAACTCCGGCACCAATTCCCGAAACTCCCCAAACCAATCCTCCGCCACCTCCACTCGCCGCGCCCCACACAACGCCCGCAACAAAGCCCACCCTTCCTCCGGCGTCCCCGACGGAAACAACGGCACCTTCACATCCACCCGCCCCGGACGCTTCAAATCCACCTCAATCAAATCCGGCCGACTCGACGCCAACACCCACACAATCTTTCCCCGGTTCCGCGTGTCCGACATCTCCGCCGCCATCATCGAATACACCCGACTCGATACCCCGCCATCTCCACTCCCGCCCTGCCGTTTGCCCAGCGCCTGATCCGCCTCATCCACAAAAACCAAACACCGCCCCAACGCATGAATCAGCGCGAAAATCTTCTCCAAATTCGCCTCCGTACTCCCCACCCACTTATCCCGGAAATTCTTCATCACCACCATCGGCACCCCCGCCTCCCCCGCTAGACACACCGCCAGATAAGTCTTCCCCGTCCCCACCGGCCCGCAGAACAAATACCCCATCGGCATCGCTGCCAACTCTCCCTGCCGCCACAACGACAAATCATCCCGCAACCACTCCTTCACCGCATCCAAACCCACCACCTGATTCAAATTCCGATCCGGCTCCACAAACTCAATCAAGCCCTCACAATCCTTCTCCACCAACTCCCGCTTCAATCGCCCCACATCCTCCTCCTCTAACGGGCGCTTCTCAAACGCTCGCCGACGCACCAAAACCTCTACGGAATGCATCGTAGCCCCCCGCAATGCCATCCCCAACTGCCCCAGCCGCTCCGCGAATACCGTTAACGCCCCCAGACAATCCCGCTCCAAAACCTGCAACGCTCGCGTCAACTGCCCCTCATCCGGCAACGGCAACTCCACCGCCTCCACACTCCCCTCGTGCACCAACAAAGGATGCAAATTCGCCAACCGGTCCGTCACCAAAAACACCGCCTGCCCATTCTCCTGCAAACGACCACTCGCCGCCCATCCCCGCAACAAACTCGCCAACGCGCTCAACTCATAATTCACCCCGCTCTCCACCGCCGGACACACCAAATTCGCCTCACGCACCACCACCGCCACCCGCGGACCCCGTCCCACCAAACTCCGCGCGTTCCGCACATACCGCAAATACTCCCCAACATAACGCATCGTCGCCAACGGATGACTCGGCACCTCCGTCCCTCGCATCCACTCCGCGATCTCCTCCTCCCCTCGCTCCACCCGCAAGCCCTCACCCAAATCATAGCTCAGCACCACCTCGAACCGCGGCAACAACACTTCCCCCAAAAATTCTTCCAACGACCCCAACCGCTCCCCCGCTGGCAACGGCACCAACACCCGATCCCCCACATTCCCATGCAACACAAAACACCCCGCCACCCCACTCTCATAACCCCCAATCACCTCCTCAGCCCAAACTGGCAACTCACTCATCATTGCACCCGTTCTACCCTCACCCCCTCCCCCACCAAACGAAAAAAAACGAATCTTCCTCTCCCTTCTTTCCACCGATAACCTCACCAAACCGCCCCATGGCCAACCTCCTCCAAACCCGACTCACTCTCATCGCCCGCGTCCGCGACCCCGCCGACCACTCCGCCTGGACCGAATTCGCCACCCTCTACACCCCCATCATCTTCGGCTTCCTCACCAAACGCGGCCTCTCCCCCACCGACGCCGAAGACGTCACCCAAGAGGTCTTCCGCTCCCTCGCCCAAGCCCTTCCCACCTTCCAACTCGACAGATCCATCGGCACCTTCCGCAACTGGCTCTTCACCGTCACTCGCTCCAAACTCAACACCCACCTCGCCAAATCCCGCAAAATCGACATCCCCACCTCCGACCTCCCCGAACCAAACGAAACCACCGCCTGGGACCAACTCTACCTCAAAGAACTCTTCGCCAAAGCCTGCCAAATCGTCCAAGCCGACACCGACAATATCTCCTGGCAAGCCTTTTGGCGCACCGCCGTCGAAGACCAGCCTCCCAAAGACGTCGCCAACGCCCTCAACCTCTCCCTCGACAACGTCTACCAAAAGAAATCCCGCCTCTCCGCTCGCATCCGCGAAGCCATCGCCACCCTCGACGACTCCGCCATCGAATAAAATTCACCTCCTCTGTCAGAAATCCCAATCCCGCTGGTATCCCCCCCTGAATACCAACCCGAACATGAAACTCGTCATCGCCCTCCTTCTCATCCTTGCCAACCCTCTCCTCGCCGTCCTCCCCAATCTCACGCAAACGAACTCCCTCTTCTCCGAAACCACCAACACCGACGGCGACACGGTCTTCGCCGTCACCTTCACCATCACCAACGGCTCCACCTTTCACCTCTCCTCCGCCCGTCTCAACCCCTCCAACACCCTCATCCTCTCCCTCACCGAATTGAATGACTTCGAGTTCGAAGCCGAAGACTTCACCGACTTCGGCCTCCCCCCCTCCACCACCGGTACTACCCTCACCCGCACCTTCACCTGCGACCCCGCCGACGCCACCGCCATCCGCAATGCTCTCAACGCCGGCACCTTCTTCGATTCCGCCCCCGAACCCTTCCTCGACACCCTCCGCTACCCCGCCCTCGACCTCACCCTCGCCACCCCCACCCTTGCCAGCGAAACCACCGAACCCGACGGCCGTATCAAGCTCACCTTCACCATCTCCACCATCACTAACACCGGCAGCAACCACTTCCTCAACCTCATCATCAATCCCAATCTCTCTCTCCTATCCAACTACCAAACCTCTGGTAGCATCAACTTCCGCTATGACGGCTACCTCGCCCCCAACTCCACCTTCACCCTCAACCAATCCGACGAACTCATCGTCGAAGCCACCGACCGCAACGCCATCGTTGCCCTTCTCACCAACCCCGATAACTACCTCCTCACCGGCGAAGAAATCGTCACCGGCGGAGCCAGCCTCATGCCCCTCGACCCCGACACCATCGTCGCCCTCCAATCCACCAACCCCCTCAACCTTGGCCCCGCCGACAATCCCATCACCCTCATTTTCACCGACACCCCCTTCCTCTCCCGCGTCCAGGCCGGCCACCGCGTCCTCCACCCCGGCCTCTTCACCTTCATCGAAACCCTCGAAACAGCCCTCCCCGGCGGCCTCACCGAAGACGTCCCCACCCCCATCGAATACCGCTTCGTTGTCGACACCAAGTCCTCCTCCGGCGGCACCACCACCCTCACCGGTTTCTTGGAAAAACCCTCCGCCCAGTCCGGCTTCCTCACCACCCGACTCAACCTCACCACCGGCTCCTACACCGCAACCGGAGCCTACCGCGCCCAAAACCAATTCGTCATCGAAGGCCTCTACGAAAAACCCTTCGAAACCAACTTCCCTCCCGACACCCAAACCCGCCTCAACTCCTACTACCAACGTGGTAAAATCAACCTCTCCGACAACAGCTTCACCACCGTCGCCGAAAGCCGCATCGGTCACTACATCGCCGCCTTCTCCCCCGAGCCCCACGTCATCGACAACCTCACCATCGCTCCCGGCGTCACCCTCAGCGGCACCGTCATCATTCAAGCCCTCGACATCGACTTCGATATCGCCTGGAAAAACGCCGCCCCCCGCCAACTCACCGCCCGCGCCACCTCCAAACTCTTCCTCAACCTCGTCATCGAAACCCGCGACGGCGCCGACAATCTCTCTGCTCCCGACATCGAAAAAAAACTCTCCCTCCTCAATCTCGACCTCCCCCTCATCACCATCCCCCTGCCCGCCCCACCCAACTTCAACCTCTACCTCTCCCCTTCCATCAACTTCGACCTCAACACCTCCGTCCTCCTCCCCGGAAAAGCCACCATCCCCGTCCAAACCGGCGTCATCTTCGGCGGCGAAATGACCTACGCTAACGGCAGTATCACCACCACCGGCATCAGCGAAGTCCTCCCCCCCCTCATCTCCAAAGCCGAACTCCAACAAGCCCTCCAGGCCCAAGCCACCCTCGGCCTCTCCGCCGACCTCGGCATCAACGCCCGCATCGCCATCCTCCCCACTGACCCCCACTCCCTCGATCTCGACATCCTCTCCGGCAACCTCAACTTCGGTGCCGACCTCGACACCACCTTCACCCTCGACCCCCTCGGCAACCCCTGGTGGGACCTCGACGGCCAACTCCAGCTCAACACCTCCTCCACCCTCTCTTCCTTCGGCATCTCCCTCGCTCAAAACGAAACCAACCTCGGCAACCCCGTCTCCCTCTTCAACCTCAACGCCGGTGGCCCCCAGCCTCCCTCCACCCAATCCTCCTCCACCCAATCCTCCTCCACCGACCTCTCTCCCGAACTCGGCGAAGACCTCCGCTGGTCCACCCTCCTCCCCACCAACAAAGCCACCACCTCCGGCATCCCCCTCGTCCGCGCCCTCCCCGACGGAACCTCCTACACCCTCACCCCCATCATCAGCACCTTGGACCACCTCACCAAAATCGACCCCCTCGGCAACATCATCTACAACCTCAGCCTCAGCACCGCCGCCACCAACCCCGTCTCCCTCACCATCCTCCCCGACCTCTCTCCCCTCATCATCTCCCTCAGCAGCAGCAAAATCATCACCCTTACCAAACTCAATCCCGACGGCACCCTCGCCTGGGAACAAACCCATGAATACGACACCGGAGACCTCGAACTCTTCAAAATCAACGACAGCATCTCCACCACCGAAAACGGCCAAACCGTCATCTACCTCTGCGGCGAAGAAGCCTTCTCCCAAAACGCCCTCCTCCTCAAATTCGACGCCACCGGCAACCCCCTCTTCCAAAAAACCTACCCCGCCACCAACGACACCCTCTTCCAAGCCATCCACATCGCAACAAATGGTGACCTCCTCCTCGCCGGCGACACCAACGTCCACCCCGCCGCCTCCCCCTTCAACTCCAACAACGGCCTCCTCACTCGCCTCGCCCCCGACGGCACCCACCTCTGGTCCCGCCTCATCTACTCCCAAGACGGCAACCTCCACTACGACCTCACCGAAGACCCCGCCACCGGTGACATCTACACCGTCGGCCACCACTTCGGCACCATCACCCGACCCCACACCGGCATCCAAATCTGCAAATGGACCTCCGACGGCCTCCTCCACAAACGCATCATCCTCGAACCCGAAATTGACGGACTCCGCGACGCCTTCAACTACGCCAACAGCTGTTTCTTCGCCCACAACACCCTCTTCCTCGGCGGCCGCCTCGAACTCGGCACCAAAGCCTCCACCTTCCTCGCCCGCATCAACCCCAACATGGGCCTCCTCTTTTTCTCCACCATCGACGGCATCTACGAAGACTCCGTCCCCACCCTCGCACCCACCAACGAAGGCTTCCTCCTCGCCTCCAACCATGCTGCCCTCAACCCTTGGTCCGGCGACGGCTCCACCAACCCCAACGTCCCTGGCACCGGAGCCCACACCCTCATCTCCCTCGTCCCCTGGGAAGGCCTCCAACGCTTCCACCCCCTCTCCGGCCTCACCTCCAAGTTCCACCCCGCCTACACCTTCGCCACCTTCGATGTCCTCGACCTCCCCGTCGGCGACCCCAACGGCTCCGACCTCTCCGAAATCCACTCCCCCGGCCTCTTCTGGTACCTCCAACAAAGCAACTTCAACATCACCACCCCTGCCGACCCCCTCTTCCCCAACAACAACTCCATCGGCTCCGCCGAAGAAGCCTTCGACCACCCCTTCGCCACCCCCCTCGACCTCACCGTCACCCCCGCCACCCGCACCCTCCCCATCACCACTCTCCCCATCAACTTCCTCGACATCTCCGACATCCCCCATTCCGCCATCAACTCCTACCCTGCTTGGGAAAGCTGGCAAGGACTCCTCGCCTCCCAAATCGGAACCAACAACGACCCCGACAACGACAAACGCAGTAACATCCTCGAAGCCTTCGCCGGCTCCAACCCCCTCCTCCCCGACCCCGAACCCCTCCTCACCATCTCCCCCAACCCCTACCCACCCACCCACCCCCTCTGGGA
>JBCCZX010000121.1:0-10155 GCA_039186735.1 Verrucomicrobiota bacterium
ATGGATTTTTCCTTCAACCGCGTCCCCCTGAACAAGAGAGGATTGTAACCATCCATGAAATACCCGTCCACAATCACCCGCGCTTCGACATGCCCCTCCCCCTGCATCCACAGATGAATCTCCGGCTGCTCCAAGACAAAGGTCGGCGATCGCAACACTCCTGTCAGCTCACTCCCCAGCAATCCACTATGGGCCACCCCACCCGGCGCCAACGGCTGCCCCTCGTCCGCTAACACGACCTCCGCTCTCCCAAAACGTGTCGGCCCCTCCCCAAACGCCTCCCCGGAAACAGTCCAACCTTCCCAACTCCCCCCGTCAAACCTCGCCAACCCCTCCCCATTCACCGGCCCACCAAAATCCTCCTCCACAACCGTCGCCGCCCGCTCCCGCACCTCTTGCAATTTCGCCACCGTCGACACCCGCTTCCCTCCCGCGTCCAGATTCACCAACTCCCGCCGACTACTCTGCAAAAACCCGGACAACGCATAAAAATCCGCCGTCGAAATCGCATCAAATTTGTGATCGTGACACCGCGCACAACTCACCGTCAAACCCAGCACACTCTTCGTGAACACATCAATCTGATTATCGATCCGCAAATCCTCGTCCGCCGCCACATCCGTCGGCGCATGCGTCGCCTCCCCCAACCACCACGAACCCGTTCCAATCACCGACTCATTCCAACCCGTCTCCGCATGCCGCCGCGGCTTCTCCAACAAGTCCCCCGCCGCATGTTCCACCACAAAATCATCATAAGGCAGATCCGCATTAAACGCCCGCACCACATAATCCCGATACTTCCAGGCCTGCGGAATCACATAATCAAACTCATGCCCGTAACCCTCTGCATACCGCATCAAATCCAGCCAATGCCGCCCCCACTTCTCCCCAAACCCCGGATCATCTAACAGCCGCTCCACCACCCGCTCAAAAGCCTCCTCCGAATCATCCTCCAAAAACGCCTTCAGCTCCTCCACCGTCGGCGGCAACCCAATCAAATCGAAACTCACCCGCCGCAACCACACCCGCTTCTCCGCCTCCCCCGCCGGCTTCAAACCCCGTGCCTCCAGCTCTGCCAACACAAACGCATCCACCGCATGCAACGGCCAATCCTCATTTTCCACCTCCGGAATTTTCTCCCCACCCAACTCCTGCCAACACCAATGCTCCGCCTGCCGCTTCGCCAAATCAAACACCTCGCGCTTCCCCTCCGCCGACGGCGCCTCCTCCTCCGGCCATGGCGCCCCCATCGCGACCCACTTCTCCAACACCGCCACCGTCTTCTCATCCAAGCGATACTTCGGCGGCATCTGCAAATCCTGATTCCCGTATCGAATCGTCTCCACCAGTAAACTCCCTTCCACATCCCCCGGCACCACCGCCGCTCCCTCAAAACCACCCCGCAACATCCCCTCCCGTGAATCCAACAACAAATCCCCCTTCAACTTCTCCGCCTCCACACTATGGCAATCATAACAATGCTCCGCCAATAGCGGCCGCACCTCCCGCTCAAAAAACGACAACTCCTCCCCTGTGAATCCCCACGCCGAACTCATCCCCACCACTGCCAACAAAACACGCTGCAAGATAACCACTACGCTCCATTCTCCCAAAAATTGCACTTCAATATCCTCTTCATAATTCCTCCTTCATCCCCCATACTCCTCCCCCCGTGCTCCCTTGGTTCTCCAACAACGAATTCCCCCTCTTCCTCGCCCCTATGGCCGGCGTCACTGACGTCACCTTCCGCACCATCTGCAAAGAACTCGGCGCCGATGTCATGGTCACCGAATTCGTCTCCGCCGAAGGCATCATGCAAGCCGACCACCGCACCCGCAAATACACCGAATTCACGGATGAGCAACGCCCCGTCGGCGTCCAACTCTTCGGCGCCGATGGCGTCCGCATGGGCGAGGCCGCCAAAAAAATCATCGCCTGGAAACAACCCGACTTCATCGACATCAACTTCGGCTGCCCCGTCAACAAAGTCGTCTCCAAAAACGGCGGCTCCTCCCTCCTCCGCGACTGCAAGCTCCTCGCCTCCACCGCCCGTGGCATTGTCCAAGCCGTCGGCGACCAAGTCCCCGTCACCGCCAAAATCCGCATCGGCTGGAACCTCGAAATGATCAATGCCGAGGAAACCTGCGGCATTCTCGAATCCGAAGGCATCGCCAGCATCGCCATCCACGGCCGAACCCGAAGCCAAGGATACTCTGGTGAAGCCAACTGGGACGTCATCGATGCCGCCGCCCGCTCAGTCTCCGTCCCCGTCATCGGCAACGGCGACCTCGCCTCCGGCACCGACATCGCCCACCGCAAGGAAACCACCGCCGTCTCCGGCGTCATGATCGGCCGCGCCGCCATGCAAAACCCCTGGATCTTCCAACAAGCCAAACACTACCTCGCCACCGGCCAACAACTCCCCCCCGTCCCCGTCGCCGACCGCTGGCCCTTCATCCTCCGCCACTGCCGCCTCGCCTGCGAGTCCGACCGCTACGGCGACGAACGCCACACCATGCAAGCCATGCGCTCCCGCCTCATGGCCTACTCCAAAGGCTTCCCCGGCTCCAAAGCCCTCCGCAAACAACTCTCCCAAGTCGAATCCGTCGCCCAACTCGAAGACCTCGCCTCCCAACACCTGGCCACTCTCCAACCCGCCGCCTTGGATAGGGCGTAGCGGCTCGCCGCGCCGCGAATCGCCAACAAACCAGCTCCCGACCCGACCCCCTCACATCCTCCCACAAAATCCTTCGCGTCTTCGCGTCTTTGCGGTTCAATTCCCCACGCATGAAAACCCTCGTCGCTCTCCTTCTCACCACCCTCTCCCTCGCCGCCGAAAAGCCCAACATCCTCTTCATCTTCGCCGACGACCACTGCTTCAACGCCGTCCACGCCCTCGGCAACGACCGCATCGAAACCCCCCACCTCGACCAACTCGTCGCCCAAGGCACCGCCTTCACCAACACCTACAACATGGGTGCTTGGAATGGCGCCGTCTGCATCGCCTCCCGCACCATGCTCATCAACGGACGCACCCTCTGGCACGCCCATCAACTTTACGACAAAGCCAAAGCCGACCAAATCGTCACCAACCGCGAAACCTGGCCCCAAATCCTCAAAGACGCCGGCTACCAAACCTACTTCACCGGCAAGTGGCACACCTCCATCCAACCCGACCAAATCTTCGACCACGTCCGCAACCAACGCCCCGGCATGCCCGAAGACTTCCCCGAAGGCTACTATCGCCCCACCGGCAACGGCACCGATCCCTGGGACCCCGCCGACCCCAAATGGGGCGGCTTCTGGGAAGGCGGCAAACATTGGTCCGAAGTCGTCGCCGACGACGGCATCGATTACCTCAACCAAGCCAAAGACCAGGACGCCCCCTTCTTCATGTACCTCGCCTTCAACGCTCCTCACGACCCCCGCCAAGCCCCAAAAAAATTCCAAAACCTCTACCCCTACCACACCATCCCCGTCCCCGAAAACTTCCTTCCCGACTACCCCCACCTCGCCGCCATGGGCATGTACCCCAAGAAAAACGACAAAGGCAAACCCGCCCTCCTCCGCGACGAAGCCCTCGCTCCCCTACCCCGCCCCCGCTACTCCGTCCAAGCCAACCTCTCCGAATACTACGCCATCATCACCCACAAGGACCACGAAATCGGACGCATCCTCCAAGCCCTCGACGACTCCGGAAAACGCGACAACACCCTCATCATCTTCACCGCCGACCACGGCCTCGGCGTAGGCCAACACGGCCTCCTCGGCAAACAAAACATGTACGAACACTCCCTGAAACCTCCTATGATTTTAGTAGGTCCTGGCATCCCCGCCGGCCAAACACGCGAACAACTCGTCTACCTCCAGGACCTCATCCCCACGACCCTCGAATACGCCAATCTCACCCCACCCCCACACATTGAATTCCTATCCATGCTCCCCCACCTCAACCATACTGGTGAATCCCGAGATGCCGTCTACGGAGCTTACCTAAAAAACCGCCAACGCATGATCCGCTCCGGCGATCACAAACTCATCCTCTACCCCACCACCCAAACCATCCGCCTCTTCAACCTCAAAACTGACCCCCTCGAAATGAACGACCTCGCCAAAAACCCCGCCACCCTCCCCCTCCAAAAAGAACTCTTCGCCCGCCTCCTCCAACTCGCTAAAGAACACAATGACCCCTTGGCTCTAGCAAACACCTACCAACAACTCGCAAAATAACGACAACCCCCAAAAAAGTGAGGGCCCTTGCCATTTGCCAGTGCAAGGACCCTCCTGAGGGATAAACCCACCAGAATCTGTTAAATCTCTTCGATTCCTCTAGCGACCTAACATCCAAGGACGCGAGGACTCGAAGACTTTTGAACCATCAGGCCTCTTCGAACCCGCTCTTCCGACCTTCTTGCCAGTCCTTCCAGGCCCGTCTGCCGAAAGCCTCCTCGGACTGTCGGCCGCACGCTAATTCACAGCATGCGCCCGACGAACTTGACCGGCCAAAGTCGAAACATTCGGTGCACTCAACACGACTCGCGGCGACTCCTTTCCGCAATCAGGACACGGAAATGGACAATCATACTCCGACATCGGTCGAATCACCTCGAACGCACCGCATTCGTCGCAGAAATACTCGTAGTTTGGCATCGGGCTCTTAAAGATCGGGTGCCACCGGAACTTTCACAGAACCGTCGAGATACTGTGTCGGACCAGCCTTACCAGGCATCATATCGTTAGCAAAAATATCCGTCGGCAACCACAGCGTCGCACAAGCATTCGGGTAATCAACAATGCCCGACACGTGACCTTGCACCGGTGCTGTACCCAAAATCGCCAACGCCTGCTCCCGCGAATAACCGAACTTGGTCATGTAGTTGATCGCGTTCAAACAAGCCTGCCGGTAGGCTTCTGTCATGTCGAGGTAGTGCTGCTTCCCTTCGCAATCGACCGAAACCCCTTCAAAGATCAGGTAGTCATCGCAGTTCGGAGTCGTATCCGACGGTTTGAACATGGGATTCTTCACACCATATTTGGCGACCCCATCTTTGATCAAATCCACTTTCACATGCAGCCAGCTCGCCATCTCGATACCACCGCAGAACGTAATTTCACCATCCCCCTGGCTGAAGTGTGTGTCTCCCATCGAAAGACCTCCACCATCAACATAAACGGGGAACCAAATTTTTGAACCCCGCGAAAGATCCTTAATATCACAGTTACCCCCATTCTCACGCGGTGGAAGGGTCCGGGCAGCCTCCGCAGCTGCGGCATCACGAGCATCACCCGTCATCCGTCCCATGTGAGCAGCCTGCGTATTCGGAAGCTCCGCCAAGGCCGGCACTCGGGCCGGATTCGTATCGAAAAGCACCTTCTCGCGACTGTTCCATTTCTCAAGCATCGCCCGGTCCGGCAAGCAACCGATCAAACCGGGGTGAATCAAACCCGGAAAGCGCACATCAGGAACGTGACGGGAACTCGTAAACATTCCCTCGAAATCCCAAATCGTCTTCTGCGCTTCAGGGAAATGCTCCGTCAGAAATCCACCCCCATTGTTCTTCGAAAAGACCCCATTGAAGCCCCAGAGACTTCTCTGCAAGGGACCCACATCGAGCAAATCAACCACCAAAAGGTCTCCAGGCTCAGCACCCTTCACTCCAATCGGCCCAGAAAGATAATGCACCTGCGGAAGCTCGACGTCCCGCACGTCTGCCGCGTCGTCATTGTTTTTGATCTGGCTTCCTGTCCAATCATAAGCCTCGACGATGAAATCAGCACCAGGCTCAACCCATTCGACAATGGGAATATCCGGATGCCACCTGTTATGAATTTTGTCATTGGTTTGTGGACTCGCTTCGAGATCCACAGAGATGAGTGTTTCTGGCATTTTTCTAATTTTTACTGTTACAGGCGTTCATTGCTCCAAGCTGAATCAAGGAAAACCAGCGACAACAGGCCTTCTTAACGCAACAAATATGCAATAATAACGCCACTTAGATGCAATAAGCGGTCCAGATTCCAGATCTCAGCATGAAAATCATTCAGCCGTTTCTGGTTCTTGTGAGCCTCATTCACACAGAGCCACAACCCTCAGTTTGACCGCTTTTTTTGAAATCTAACAAGCAAGCAGCCACCCCAACAAAACCAACCCACCCACCTCAAGACCGGAGCCGACTGAAACACCCCCGAGCCCATCAACAAATCCGGTTGACCAAAAAGCCATTCGGTTTCCTCCCCCTATCCCAACCTAAAAATTTTGTGCTTTTTGCTCGACTTTTATTAATTTTTCTAAAATATTTGGCATGTCGAAGTAATCGGATTATGAAAGCGCTCCTCGTTGTTCTCACCCCCGTATTCCTCATGCTGGCATCCTGCATGCCCGCCCCCACGGAATCGGCCGCAACTGAGAGCCCTGCCACCAAGGAACGCCTCGACGCTCAAAACGCGCGCATCGCCCGCCTCGAAACCCAGCTGCACGAGATGAAGCTCCTCTTTTCCAGCCAGCTCAAGCATATCGAACAACTCTCCGCCCGCTCCCTTTCTCAAAACCAAACCACCCCTCCGGCATCCCCGCAACCTCCCCAGCAAGTCGTCATCATGCCCTCCAGCCCCGTGGTCACCCACCGCTGGGATAACGAAACCCTTCCTCCCTCCTCTCCCGCTCCCCAAGAAACTGCGCACACCAACCCGACCACCCACTCGATCCAACCTGGCGACACCCTCTCCGAAATCGCCGAAGCCTATCACATCCCCCTCTCCCAACTCCTCACCGCCAACCCAGGTCTCGACCCTGTCCGCCTCCGCGTCGGCCAATCGATCACCCTCCCCTCTCCATCCACTCCTGCCCCCATCACCCAACCCGTCGCCAACACCACCACCAAACGCTACTCTTACACCGTCAAATCCGGGGACACCCTCTCCCAAATCGCTCAACGCTACGGCCTCTCCCTCAAACAACTCTTGACCGACAACCCCGGCCTCGACCCCGCCCGCCTCCGCATCGGCAAAAAACTCATCATCACCCGCCAAGTCGCCGCTCCCGCCACCGCCTCCACTCTCCCACCGGTCCCCTCCACTCCCCAACCCTCTTCCCACAAACCCACCTCTCCAGCACCCACAAACACTCCTGTCCAAAATACCCCTCCCAAGTCCAATCAAAAGCTCCTCGTCCGCATCCCCCGCAACAAACTCCTCGGCGAAATCGCCGAAGACTTCCGCACCGACGTCCCCACCCTCAACCACCTCAACCACTGCGCCCTCTCCGCCTCTTCCCGCATCCCCGCCAACACCACCCTCTACGTCCCCGCAGAATAAACCCGATTCTTGGAAAACTTCTTCCCGCCCAGCCTCCTTTCTCCCTAAATTCGAGATATGGAATCACACGAAGTCCTCAAAAACGCCTTCGAAAAAACCTCCCCCAAGGCCATCGCCTCCGAACTCGGCGTCTCCCTGTCCCTCGTCTACAAATGGGCGCAGGAACAATCCGCCACCGGCTCCGGCTCCCGCAATCCCCTCGACCGCCTCCTCGAAATCATCCGCCTCACCAACGACCCCACCATCGTCGAATGGCTCTGCGCAAAAAACGGCGGCTACTTCGTCCGCAACCCCGAATCCGACTGCAACGAAGGCTTCGAATACCTCCCCGCCACCAACGAAATCGTCGCCCAATTCTCCTCTCTCCTCTCCCGCATCTCCCAAGCTGCCCTCGACAATTCCGTCGATAGCCACGAAGCCGAAGACATCCGCCAACACTGGGACAAACTCAAATGCTACGCCGAAGGCTTCGTCCGATGCTGCGAAGAAGGCGACTTCGAACAGATGGCCGCCGAAAAAAAAGAATCCCCCCCCACCCCTCGCAAAACCCTCTACTAAAACGCACTTTTGAGGAAACTTCCCCAAAATTTTCAGTAATTTGCGCACCGCAAGCCAACGAACGAGAAAAAGTTGCCTCGAAACAGTTTATTTAGCTGCGCTTCAAACAGTTTTCGTTAACTTGTCAGATAACCTCACATTGTAATTACCAAAATGAAGGCATTCACGCAGCCCCGTATCCAGAAAAGCAACGGCTTCTCCCTCATTGTAACCGTCACCTTGCTCGTCCTTCTCTCCCTCATTTCAGTTGCTCTCCTCTCCCTCTCAACCACCACGATTCGGAGTAGCCAAAACGGCGAAGCCCAAGCCCTCGCCCGCGCCAATGCAAGACTCGCTCTCCAAGTCGCCCTCGGCGAACTTCAGAATACCATGGGCCCAGACACGCGCGTCTCTGCAAACGCCGAAATCCTCTCATCCCAACGCACGGTCGCCACCGGTCGCGAAAAAGTCACCGGCGTCTGGAACGCTTGGTACCCCGACTTCAATAACGTCGGCGACTACGATTCCAAAAAAAGAGGGACTCCTCGCACCCGGAACGACTCACAAGGCTTCGAACGTCCCGACGGAGGCTTCCACCGTTGGCTCGTTTCTACCGCCGACAACCAAAGCGCTGAAGACATCGAATTCATCACTCGCTCAGGCTCTGAACAACAAGTGATCCTCGCCGACACTCGCTCAAACGGCAACAACACCGAACCGGTCCAAGCCGGTCGCGTTCCCCTCACCGACAACGAAGGCAATTCCTCCGGACAATACGCTTGGGTCGTTCTCGACGAAGGCCAAAAAGCATCAACCGAACTCAACTTCGACGAAAATAGCCAGCTCCGCAGCACCAACCTTCAAAAACTCGCCCTTCAAGAAGAACCGCGTTGGGAAAACGTGACCGAATGGCAACAGCTCGGACAACTCGACACCGAAGAACGCCAAAAACTCATCACCCTCGACTCACTCGAACTCGGCGGCGTCAGCGAAAGCAGAGAGTCCTTCCACGACCTCACCACCAGCTCAAAAACAGTCCTGGCCGACGTCACCAAAGGCGTTCTCAAAACCGACCTCAGCCTCCTCTTCTCACAGGAAGAACTCCCGGCCGATTTTCAAAGCCGCCGCATCTACTCACAAACAAAGGATCCCCTCATTCCTGCCCCCTCCCGCGGACAGCACTCCTACTCCTTTCCCAGCCCCGACCCGAGCTGGTCCATCCTCCACAAATACCACCGCATCCCCAAAGACCTCTTCAACGAAAACACCCGCAACCCCCGTCTGACCTTTCAAATGGACTCCGACGACACTAGCAACAACACCATCCCCTTCCGCCCTGTCGGAAACCAAGGCGGCACGGACGACGACCGAAATGGCATCATCGACTACCATGAGAGCCTCAAATTTTCCCCCGTTATCTCGAAAGCCCAATTTTTCTTCTCCATCGCCTATGGACAAGGCAACGATCTAAATTCAAACAACGGAGCGTGGCGCCGTGACGGCGGTCAAGGCCGCTCTCGCTGGAAGTATCAGGTCGCCATGTTCATCGACCCGGTCATTACTCTGTGGAATCCCTACGATGTCCCCATCGACGTCAATGGCTTCCGCATTTTCCTTTACCGGGTTCCTTTGGAATTCCACTTCCAGTCCAACAATCCGGATTTCCGCTCCGCTCCGCCAGAGCAATACACCACCTTCGTGGACGCCATCTCTGGTTCCGGTGCCAATGCTGCAGCTGTGGCCTACCCTCTTCGCATTCTTCCTGAAAGAGGCAGTAGCAGCGTCGAACTCCTTCCAGGCGAGCACCGCGTTTTCTCCGCCCACAATGTCGTCGGCTCATGGCTCATCGGCAACGGTGGCACTTCAGGCAGTCAAGATGGTCGCGAAATCCAAATGCGCCCGGGGTTCTATCCACCCGGCTCCAACAGCAGTCGCGTAGGCGGAATCTCAACGGTAACCCTCAACAAAGAGCGCGGAAGGGATACAGCGTCTTATTTAGCGGGTCGAAGATGGTATAACACTCGTGCTGTCCTCGTCGGCGCTAGTGAAGACACTCTCACTATCAGCGTCCGACCCACAACCGATAGCGTCGGTAGTTTCTCACCCGTGGTCGACAACGTCGATTTATACCTTCGCTACGGTGCCGACGGAGAAAAGACCGAAATTCGGAGCGGTGGCGAACAAGCAGGCAGTCCCGATTTTGGGGCTATCGAACTCGATTACGGTGAAGACATCGAGGATATCCTCCCCAAGTACGTTTCGTCTCAAAACCCTACCGGAGGAGAATCCTTGCCGCAATTCCCC
>JBCCZX010000122.1:0-10049 GCA_039186735.1 Verrucomicrobiota bacterium
CCCCCGCCCGGGCGGGGGTGGGAGAGGAGTTGAATCCGAAGGTGCAGCAGGCAGCGGGTGAACGGCGGGTGGGGCGGACAGTTTCGGGGCAGCCTTTGGTGACAAGCGAGCGGGTGGCGCCGGTGGATAATGTGGCGAAGTTCCGCGATGAAGTGAGGGAAGCGCGAGAGAAGAAACAAGATTCGATCAACCGGAAGGCCTTGGAGGCTACGAATCGAGGGCGGTCGCCGCGATCGCGTTTTTATGTGCGGGGCATTTTGCATCCGCGTCCCGGGTTGATGTGGGTGGCGGCGAATTTGGCAATTCTTGTGCGGCTGAGTTTTGTTGCTTTTGTGGTTTTGTTGACGCTGATGTTTTTCCGGCTGATTCCGTATACTTGGGCGTTTGGGATGTTGCTCCTGCCGGTGACGGCGATTCCGTATTTTATTTTTGCAGGTCAGGCGCGGTGCCGGGTTTGTGGGCAGAAGGAGTTTATGCCGTCTGGGGCAAGGAAGCATGTGAAGACGCATCGGATTCCGTTTTTGGGGCCGATTATTAGCACGGCGTTGCACATGCTGATTTTCTCGTGGTTCCACTGTATGTTTTGTGGGACGGCGATTCGGACGAAGAAGTGAGTGGGAGTTTATTCGGGATTTTTTGAGTCGAGGAGGATGGTGACTGGCCCTTGGTTGATGAGGGCGACGTCCATGTTGGCACCGAACTGGCCAGTGGCGACGGGTTTGCCGAGGAGGTTGCTGAGGGTTTGGCAGAAGGATTGGTAGAGGGGTTCGGAGTGTGCGGGGGGAGCGGCACGGAGGAAGGAGGGTCGGTTGCCTTTTTTGGTGGAGGCGTGGAGGGTGAATTGGGAGACGACGGTGGCTTGGCCGTCGATGTCGAGGAGGGAGGTGTTCATTTTGCCGTCGCGGTCTTCGAAGATGCGGAGGCGGGCGATTTTTCCGGCAAGCCAGTTGATGTCGCTGGGTGTGTCGGATTGTTCGATACCGAGGAGAATGAGGAGGCCAAGTTTTTGATTGGCGACGAGGTCATTGTCGATGGTGACGGAGGCTTGGGAGACCCGTTGGATGATGGCTCGCATGAGTTAGAAGGCACCGATGAGTGCGGTGAGGCCGATGCGGGATTGTTCGCCGGGTTTGATGAGGGGTTTGCCGACGCGGGCGGCGGGGAGGTCGAGGACGGGGCAGGAGAAGTCTTTGGCGAAGGAGAGGGAACCGTCCCATTGGTTGCCGCCCTGGGGGTCGCAGTAGCGGATGGGGAAGCGGTTGGTGGAGCGGGTGATTTTTGTGGGCATGGCGGTGAGAACGATGAAGTGGCCGTGGACGCTGGTCCAGTGGCCGTCGCGGAGGACGTAGCGACGAATGGAGAGGATGGGGGGGAAGCCTTTTTTGAGTGAGGTGCGGGCTTGTTTGTGGGCGAGGCGGAATTGTTGAGCAGGGGAGTCTGTTTGGGAGGTGAAGAGGAGTTGGGTGCGGGTTTTGGGGAGCTTCCAGTCGAGGGCGGCGAGCTCGGAGATCATGGTTTGGAGGTCTTGGAGGTTGGTGCCTGCGCGGGGTTGCCAGCGTTTGCGGCCTGGGAGGGAGGAGTCTTTGAGGCCGAATGTTTTGATGATGGAGAGGATGCGGATGCGGTCGGAGTCGCCGGGGACTTGGGCGAAGACGTTTTGCCAGCGAGCGGAGCCGGAGCCGAAGGCGTTGAGGAGGGAGGCGGGGCCGCAGGAGTTTCCGGGGCCTTGGCGCTGGTCGATGAAATCGAAGTCGGGATTGGGGGCGCGGAGGTCGAGGGTGGGTTCGGCGAAGAGGTGGGGAATGAGGAGGAGGGTGAGGAGGACGGGTTTCACGGGTCGCGGGGCGGGATGGTGGTGATTTTGGTGTTGTTGCTCCGCTCGTTGTCTTGGAAAGCCGGGTTGATTTCAACTCGAGTTTCGATGAAGGTGTCTTCATTGGAGTTGGGGATGGTGACGGCGAGTTCTAAGGTGTGGGTTTCGCCTGGGGGGAGGGTGGGGGTGGTGAGTGTGAGCTCAGAGGTGGGGGTGGTGACGTTGACGGTGCTGTTGGAGAGGGATTCGGTGCCTTGGTTTTGGACGACGACGTAGAGGGTATCGCTTTCGTTGTAGGTGACGATGTTTGAGACTGCGGCGAGGTCGTAGATGCCGGGGGTGTCGTGGTTTTGAATGCGGCCGACATCGAGGTGACCGATGCCGTAGAGGGGGTCTTGGCCGGGGAGGCCAGCTTCGTTGGCCAGGTCGTAGACGAGTTGTTCGGCGGCTTGAGCGGGGAGGTCGTATTCGCTCATGGCGTAGGCGATGGCGGAGGAGCCGTAGGGAGCGCTGGCGGAGGTGCCGGTGAACTCGATGTAGCGATCTTCGGACCAGGCGGCGTAGACTTCGAGTCCGGGAGCGGTGAGGTCGACTGTGTCGCCGGAGTTGGAGAAGTCGATGTGATTGCCTTCGGCATCGACGGCTCCGATGGCAGTGGCTTGGGAGTAGCCGGCGGGGTAGGCGAGGGTTTCGAGACCGTCATTGCCGGGGGAGGCGACGATGACGGCGCCGGCATCGCGAGCGTATTGGACGGCGTCGCTGAGGATGGGGCTGTCGAGGTAGCTGCCCATGGAGATGTTGAGGACTTCTGCGCCGGCATCGACTGCGGCGATGATGCCTTGGGCGAGGGTGAAGGAGTCAGAGTTGCCATTTCCGTCGGCAACGCGGACGTCGAGGAGGGTGGCCGAGGGGGTGACGCCGGGGGTGATGTTGTTTTGTCCGGCGATGAGGGAGGCGACGGCAGTTCCGTGGGGGTTGATGGTTTGGGAGTCGGGAGAGTTGGATATGAGGTCAATGCGTTGGATGTCAGCGGGGAGGGCGGTGTGGTCGAGGATGCCGGAATCGATGATGGCGATGGTGATGCCTGCGCCCCAGGTGGAGTTGTCGCCATCGATGCCGAGCCATTGGAGGGCGTTGCCTTTGAAGCCGACGGCGCCGGGTTGGATGGTTCCTTCGGTGGGCGGGAGGGGGAGGAAGAGTTGGTAGTTGTAGGAGAGGAGGTCTTCGTCGAGGAGTCCGGTGAGGTCGGAGAGGTTGTCGTAGCCGATGCGGAGGGCTTTGAGGGGAGCAATGGAGCCGAGGAGGCGGACGTTGGAGTCTTTGAGGGAGTTGAGGAAGCGTTCGTAGTCTTCTTGGGAGTCGAAGCGGATGACGCGTTCGTTTTTTTTGGAGAGAAGGTCTTGAAGGGAGGCGGCTGAGGATTTGGCGGGGAGGTTTGGGCTGCGGCGTTTGGTGACGGCAGATTTGGTGATGGGGTCGATTGTCGGGGTTTGTTTTTTTGCTGCTGTGTTGGGTGCGGGCTCTGCAGCGTCCCAGGTGAGGAGCCAGCCGACGGTGCCGGCGAGGAGGAGGAAGAGGGCAGCAAGGCCGAGCTCCGATTTTTTCATGGGGTCTGGGGGTTTAACGTTGTTGCGAGGAGAAAGTATCGCAAGAAATTGGGAAGGCTAAGGGAAAGGCGCTGGATCAGGAGCCGTGAAGACAGCCGGGGCAGTCTTGGACCCAGTGTTGGGGGGCGATTTCGCGGAGGAGGGGATTTTTATCGGTGTAGCAGTCTTCGCGGCAGCCGAGGGTGTTGCGGGGTTCAAAGGAGCAGCCGGCGGGGGGATTGGTGAGGAGAGGGGGGAGGCCGGGGATGGTGTAGAGTTCGTCGCCTTTGCGTTGGGTGGAGGGGATGGATTTGAGGAGGGCGCGGGTGTAGGCGTGGCGGGGGTGGGCGAAGAGTTGAGAGGCGGGGGCGGATTCGACGATGCTGCCCGCATACATGACGTTGACGTGGTCGCAGGATTCGGAGACGACGGCGAGGTCGTGGGTGATGAGGATGACGGCAGTGCCGAGTTCGGCTTGGAGTTTTTTGATGAGGTCGAGGACTTGTTTTTGGACGGTGACGTCGAGGGCGGTGGTGGGTTCGTCGGCGATGAGGAGTTCGGGTCGGGTGATGAGGGCCATGGCGATCATCACGCGTTGGCGCATGCCGCCGGAGAATTCGTGGGGGTAGGAGTCGATACGGGATTCGGGGTTGGGGATGCCGACTTCGTCGAGGGCTTGGATGGCGCGTTGGCGAGCGGGGGCGCCGGTGAGGTTTTCGTGGAGGGCGAGGGGTTCGGTGAGTTGGTCGGAGATTTTCAGATAGGGGTTGAGGGAGGTCATGGGGTCTTGAAAGATCATGGAGATGCGTTTGCCGCGGATTTGGCGGAGTTTTTTTTCCGAGGCGGAGAGGAGGTCGGTGCCGTCGAAGATGGCGGAGCCGGAGTGGATGCGGCCGGGAGGTTTTGGGATGAGGCCGAGGAGGGAGTAGCAGGTGACGGATTTGCCGGAACCCGATTCGCCCACGATGCCGAGGGTTTGGCCGGAGTCGACTTGGAAGGAGACGTCTTCGACGGCATGGACGATGCCGTTGCGAGTGTGGAAGCGGGTGGTGAGATTTTGGACGTCGAGAAGGGGCACGGGTTGGTTTTACAGGGTCGTGGGAGGGAGGGGAGGGTTTTTTGTGTGCAGGAAGGCGGGGACGGGGTTTGTCAAAGGGGGGGAAGTGAGGCATGGGAAGGGGGTGTTCGTTGATCGGGTTCGGATCTTTTGCAAAGCAGGTGACGGAGGGAACGGAGCGGTTTCGTTTCGGCGGGAGAAGTTTGTGCCGGAAGGGGGGCCTGATGGGGGTGATGGCGCGGATGGGGGCGAGGTGGTGTTGGAGGTGTCGAATCATGTGGATAATTTGAAGGCGTTTTTCTACGATCCGAAGTTGTTGGCGGAGGATGGGGGGGCGGGTGAGAAGTATAAAAAGTCGGGGAAAAAGGGGCGGCCGAAAGTCGGGAAGGTGCCACCGGGGACGGTGGTGTATCGGACGGAAGCGCGGACGGTGAAGGAAGCGTTGGACATGGAGCAGGGGGATGGGATCGACGTCGAGCCGATTGCGGATTTGACGAAGGCGGGGGAGCGGGTGGTGTTGTGCCAGCCGGGGAAGGGTGGCCGCGGGAATTGGCATTTTCGGTCGGCGACGAATCAGGCTCCTGAGGAGCGGGAGTTGGGGACGGAGGGGGAGCAAGGGGTGTTTTTTCTGGAGTTGCGACGGATTGCAGATGTGGGTTTGGTGGGGTTTCCGAATGCCGGGAAGTCGACTTTGGTGGGGGCGTTGTCGGAGAATAAGCCTAAGATTGGGAATTACCCCTTTACGACCTTAACTCCGTCGGTCGGAGTGGTGGAGTTTCCGGGCTTTCAGCGTTGTACGATAGCGGACATACCCGGGCTGATTGAGGGTGCGCATGAGAATCGGGGTTTGGGGCACGAGTTTTTGCGGCACATCACGCGTTGTCACCTCCTGTTATTTGTGGTGGATGTGTCGGGCTTTGAGGGGCGTGATCCGATTGTGGATTTGCAGGTGTTGCGAACGGAGGTGCGGATGTATGATGAAGAGCTGGGCAAGTTTCCGTGGATGATTGTGGCGAATAAGATGGATGTGGAGGGAGCGGAGGAAAATTTGGTGTATTTGCGGCAGCGTTTTCCCAAGGTTGAGATTGTTCCGATTTCGGCGAAGAAGGAAGAGGGTTTGGATGAGCTGAGAAGGAGTCTCTGTGAGAAAGTGGGGGCGCAACCTTTGGATTGAAGTTGGTGTGATTTTTGCGGAGCAAGCGAGGTGATGGAGTTGGCATTTGTCTACGGGACTTTACGTAGTGGCGGGTCGAATTTCTGGAGGATGGAGCGGGCACGATTTGTGGAGCGGGCGACGGTAGAAGGGGTTCTGGTGAAGGTGGACTGGTATCCGGGCTTGGTTTTGGGTGGTGGGGGACGATGTCTTGGCGAGGTTTATGAAGTCGATGAGCTGTTGGTGAGGGAACTGGACGAGTTTGAGGGAATCGGGATTCCAGACGAGAGGAATGGGGAATATGCCCGAGTACGGGCAGAAGTTTTGTTAGAGAGCGGGGAGAGGGTGAGTTGTTGGGTTTATGAGTGGCTGCTCGGAGTGGGGAATTATGAGGTGGTCGAAACTGGGGATTGGTTTTCGGTGATGTGAGGCTTGGGTGGGATTTGAGCAATTGTCTACAATTTCCGTTCGCTTAATCAGTCTTTTTTAAGGAATTTCATCATAATGCATCAAATTCTTGCGTAAACTGCTCAAAAGTTCACATTGTATACACGATGAAGGTCGTCTTGTTGCATTCTGAAAAGAGAGGTTTTTCACTCATTGTCACCGTCACTTTGTTGGTCCTACTTTCACTTTTATCGGTGGGGCTTTTGTCACTTTCGACGACCACATTGAGGTCGGCCGGGCAATCGGAAGCCCAGTTGATAGCTCGTGCGAACGCCCGCTTGGCTTTGCAGACCGCCGTGGGTGAGTTGCAGCGGACGATGGGGCCGGATACGCGGATTTCTGCGAACGCTGAAATTCTCTCAGATTCTCAAAGAGTTGACGGCGCTTATGAGAAAGTTGCCGGGGTTTGGAACGCTTGGAAACAAGACCCCTACGGAGTCGGGAACTACGGCGCTAGGAAAACAGGCACACCGGTGAATGATGAGGGCTCGGGCGGCGCTGCTGAGATTCCAAGGGGAGGGTTTTATCGCTGGTTGGTTTCGTCCGAGGACCCCTTGGATGCGGAAGATGTCGATTTCGTGCAATCACGACCTGGAGCTAATTCCATTGTGATGTATCCAGAGATTCAAGGGAGCCAAGCGGAGGAAGTTCGAGTGCCTACTGTTGCTGTTTCAGATGGATTGGAGGTTACTGGTCGCTATGGTTGGGCCGTCTTTGACGAAGCTCAGAAGGCTGCGCTTAATGCTGTTGCGGTGAAAAGAAGTAATAGCAGTGTGAGTTCGACTTACAGTGAACTTGATAGAATAGCGTTGCAGGAAGACTTGTCTTGGTCGAACGCGAATGAACTTGGAGGAATTGAACGGGTCGATTCAGGTGACAGGGGTAAACTCATCTCACAAGACAGTATCGAACTTGCTTCGGTGGACAATGCCGAGCGCTACGCACATGACCTTACTGCGTTCTCTTCAGGAGTCCTTTCTAACGTCGTTGACGGGGGGCTGAAATGGGACTTGAGTTTGTTGTTCGAAGATGAGGATCTGCCTACGCCTTTCACGGGTAAGCATCGCTACATTTACTCAATAGGTGACGATAATTCGAATACGGGTGACCCCATTGTTGAAGCTCCTGACCGGGGCACTCACAGATACCCTTTACCCAGCCCGGACCCGACCTGGGAACTGCTGAAAAATTATTACCGGGTTCCCCTCGACTATCTTGAAGGTTCAGCAAGTAACCCGGTGATTCCCTTTCGAATGAACGCCGCTCGTTCGGACGAAGAGAACTCTTTTGCTTATCGAACGATTAATAATCAGCCGAATCCCGCTTATCATGACGATGTCAAACTCGCACCCGTCATTTCGAAAGCTCAGTTTATTTTCTCGATGGCATTTGGACACTCAAATGACCTTTGGCATAGGCCCAATAATGGTGCGTATCGTGGAACCTGGCCGAACGATATTTATCGCGGTTCTCCGCAACAGCCGGGAGCGTCCCCTTGGAAGTCGGCCGCTAATATGGTTATCGACCCGTTCATCACTCTTTGGAATCCCTACGACGTGCCTATGGATGTGTCTCCTTTCTATGTCTACTTGTATCGAGTCCCTCTTTCTTTCCGTTTCGAAACGGACAATCCAAGTTGGAGAATCATTCAAGAAGGTAGTGATGATGAGGGGTGGAGAGATTTCGTTTTGTTCAGTCACTACACGCAAGCTACCAACCAATCCTCTGGCGAACATGCTCCGATGGGTATACCTCTAGAAATTAGAGGGACAAATGGGGGAAGTGTTCGACTTCTTCCTGGCGAGCATCGTGTTTTCGGTCCCGTCAATAACACTTCATTTTGGAAGCTTGTTTCCGCGAGAAATGGAAATATGGGTGACATCAATAAGGATGATATTTTGCAATTAGAGCCCGGATACATCCCTCCGACGACAAGGGGTGCTCCCAAGACTGGTATCTCTACCGCTTGGCTTGCGCCCACGAGAAGAGGACTCAAGGTGAGCGATTTTCAGAATGGTCGAGGAGGAGAATACTTCGGGTATCCACAGTATTCTTGGCAAGGTCGAAGACAAGGATGGTGGCCTGTTTCTTCCATCTTCATGGGAGTGGGAGATAAACTCACCATTTCTGTTAAAGCTTCGGACGAGGATGCGGGGAGTTTTGATACCCTGGGGGATAAGCCGGTCGATTTCTATGTGCGCTATGGTTCTTGGGTGAATGTTAATCGAGGCGGTCGGATGATTGCTGCGCGCGAGCAAGAGCATAATCCTGACTTTGGGTCCATTGAGTTTAATTACGGTAATGAGATTGATGAGGTGTTTGATGAGCTCGATGGACGAGGGGAGTCAGATATTCCGAATTTCCCATTTAACCCAGCTGAACTCGTTCAGGGTAATGACGGAGACCGCAGGAACGGAATTTATGATCGTAAGCGTCCCTTCCTCGTAGCAACGCTGCACCTGAAGTCACTCATTCCAGATAAGATGAGTTACCACACTAAACAGTTCTACGGGAAGTCCTGGTTATACTCGAATCCCAATTCGATTAATTCAGCAGCAGGCATGGGGAATGAGGGTGACTTGGTCAGTCTTGGCGCTGAGCAATATCAGTTTTCGTATGAGCCACTCTTTGGAGAGTGGGGAGGTGAGGTGCCCGAGATTGAACCTGATACAAACCGCGGTTATGGCGGCCCTTCTCCGACCCCGGAAGGGGGGAGAAATTTTATGCCATTTTCTTCAGTCCCTCGAAGACTTCCTACCTCTCTCGGGCAATTTCGTCATGCACCTCTCAACCAGAGTGGTCAGCACCCTCTTCAGTCTCATATCGTTGGAAACTCGTTTGCTCATCCGATTATGAATGCGACGCAGGTTATTAACCGTACGACGCGACGAATTGATCATTCGTTCTTGGCGAATAATGCGTTGTTTGACCGGACATTCCTTTCTTCTGCAGAGAATAGCCGAGACTTCGGAGATTTCGTTGAAGGGAATTTTGAGTTGAAGAATTCTCGCTTCCGAGTCGAGCTTTCCGGTCGCTCTGATGAGAGTGGTGTGTGGTCTACCAATGATGCTGAGAATTACCGCAAGTCCGCTTCGCTCATGATGCTTGAGGGTCAATTCAACGTGAATTCGACCTCCGTGCTGGCTTGGACTGCTTTTCTTTCGGGATTCTTTGGCGAAAGTGTTCCGCAACTCAAGAGTTTGACCGACGGACAGCTCGGGCGCCAGGGGGTTGGTTCCGGCTCCGAGTTGTTTTCTCGCTACCTTGTTCCCATTGAGCAGGGCCTTGGAAGAGGACTCGAAGGAATCGGTACAGACCCTGGTGGAGCGTGGGAGGGACAAAGACTGCTCACTGCATTAGAAATTAGTGAACTTGCCGAACGGATCGTTGAGCAAGTCAAGCTGCGAGGGCCCTTCCAGTCACTTGGTGAATTCGTTAATCGGAGAGCTGAAATGGGCCCTCTTGGTCTCAAGGGTTGTTTGCAAGCGGCTCTTGATGATGACGATGGCGAAGGGATCGGCGGTAATAGTCTCAATGAAGATGTTCTTGGAAGCGTGGGGATTTCCTTGAGGGGTAATCTCGAAAACACAACAGCCTATGAAAATCCCGAAGCTGCAAAGGGCTTTACTCTTGAAGGGACTCCGGGACATCTTTTGCAAGGTGACTTGCTCAACTCAATAGCGCCCTACATCAGTGTTCGGTCGTATACTTTCAAGGTTCGTGCCTATGGTTCATCCACCGACAAAAATGGAAGAGTTCTTGCGGAAGCATGGTGCGAAGCGGTTGTGCAGCGTTCGCTTGATTACGTTGATGCCACTAACCGGCCAGAGGAATTTCTCGATGGGGATGGCAATTTTCAGCTGACAGATACGAACCGAAATTTTGGACGGAAATTTCGGGTTGTTTCCTTCCGTTGGTTACCTAATAGTGAAGTTCGAAATGGGTAAGATTTCTATTCTTTGGAAAACGGTCGCATTGGCCAATTTTTTCTTC
>JBCCZX010000123.1:0-10024 GCA_039186735.1 Verrucomicrobiota bacterium
CCCCCCCCCCCCCGCCGCCCCCCCCCCCCCCGCCGGTCGCGCCGCCCGCGCGGGCGCGGCCTTTGAGGGAGTTGCCGGAGGGGAAGTTTGTTTTGGAGAAGAAGAGGCGGGCGGTGGAGACTTGGGATGAGGAGCGGTTGATGAAGAGGTATGAGGAGGAGTTGAAGAAGTGGGAGGTTTCGAAGAAGGGTCGCAAGCCGAGGAAGCCGATTTATCCGGAGGTGAATCCGGGGATGCATTCGGTGATTTATCAGGGGATGATTGCGCCGTTGGTGGGTTACGGGATGCGGGGAGTGATTTGGTATCAGGGGGAGTCGAATTCGAATGCGGGTACGGCGGGAGATTATGGGGAGTTGTTGGGGTGCATGGTGGGAGATTGGCGGGAGCGGTGGGGTGCGGATTTTTCGTTTTATTTTGTGCAGTTGGCGAATTTCAAGGAGGCGACGACGGAGCCGGGAGTGGAGAGTGACTGGGTGCTGGTGCAGGATGAGCAGAGGCGGGCGTTGATGAGTATTCCGAAGAGTGGGTTGGCGGTGATAAATGATATTGGGGTACCGGATGATGTTCATCCGACGAATAAGAAGGATGTGGGATTGCGTTTGGTGAAGTGGGCGTTGGCGAAGGATTACGGGAAAGATAGTGGATTGCTTTGTGGTCCGCTTTTTTCCGGGGTAGAGGAAAAGGATGGAGTGATGGTGGTGAGTTTTGACTACGGGGAAGGTTTGAAAGCGCGGGACGGGGGTGAGTTGAAGCGGTTCGAGATCAAGGCGGAGGATGGGGCGTGGATGTGGGCGCGGGCGCGGATTGAGGAGGGCAAGGTCTTGGTTTGGTCCGAGAAAATCGCGGATCCAGAGCATGTGCGTTACGCGTGGGCGTCGAATCCGGAGGGGGCGAATTTGGTGAATGGGGAGGGTTTGCCGGCGAGTTGTTTTACGACGGAGTCAAAAAATTCTGACTAGCGCTGGGCGTGGGACTGCAGTCTTTTTTCGCTAGTGGAATGTCTGGCTGAGATGTGCTTCGGAAGCCCTAGATATCTAGGGTTTTTATCGGTACTTTGCTGGATTGCACTTGTTGCGGAATTTCGGTAAGCCGTTGGTTAAGCTGCGTTTGAGAAAACCCCGACTCCAAATTGATTGTGAAAGCCGCTATTCCCACATTTGCCCTGATGCTTTCAGCAGGATTTGTTTCTGCTGCCACTGTTGCCACTGATGATTTTTCTGGTTCCAACCAGTCTAATGGCGGAACGGGTTGGGCGAGTGATTGGTCTGCAAGCAATACTTACCAGAGTACGGTCGGGAAAATTGATGGGGATACGATGGGGGGGTTTGCCTCGGGTTCGGTGAGTCGTTCGATTAGTCCTTCGCAGACCACGGCCGGTGATACAGCTGAGTGGTCGATCAGTTTGCGTTCGGACTACGATGTGGTCTCGGATGATTTCAACGGTGGTTTGGTGCGGCAGTTGGGGATGAATGTTTTGGATGATGCGGGGGGGGTGCTTCTGACGATGAAGTTCGTGGAGGGTTCTTCTGATTTGCTTTTGAATGATGGGGGCTCGGATTTTGGAGTGAGCGGTTTGAGTTTCTTGGCGAATGAGATTTATGATTTTTCTTTTTCGAGTGTGATTGGAAGCAATCAGTACAGTTTCGAGGTGACAGGTCGGGGCGCAACGGGAACGGCGAGTGGCATGGACTTCACTTACAATGGTCGCACGACTGGTGGGGTGGGCGGATTTCAGGTCTTTTGGACAGGTCCTGGTGGTTCGGGGAACGATATTTTCATCGATAATGCGCAGGTTGATGTGACGGCGATTCCGGAGCCGACAAGCGCCTTGTTGGCGCTTGTGGGGGGGTTGGTGTTGATGCGCCGCAAGCGCTGCTAGGTTGTTGCGGAGGTTAGCGTTGCTGGGCGAAGGCTTCTTCGCGGGGGACGATATGGAGTTCGACGCGGCGGTTTTGAGCTTTGCCTGAGCGAGTGGCGTTTGAGGCGATGGGGGCGGATTCGCCGAAGCCTTGGACGATGAGACGTTGGGGGTTGATGCCCCTGCTGGAGATGTAGTTTGCGACGGAGCGCGCGCGACCTTCGGAGAGGCCCTGGTTGTAGGAGGCGGAGCCATCGGAATCGGTGTGGCCGTTGACGTTGACGAGAGTCTTGTCGAATTTTTTGAAGACGAGGGCAACGGAGTCGAGGGTGGGTGCGAATTGGGGGCGGATTTCGGTGCGGGCGACGTCGAAGGTGATGTCGTGTGGCATGTTGAGAATGATGTTGTTGCCTTGGCGGGTGACGGAGACGCCGGTGCCCTGGAGTTGTTGGCGAATGGCGGCTTCTTGTTGGTCCATGTAGTAGCCGATGCCTCCTCCGGCGGCTGCTCCGAGTCCGGCTCCGATGAGGGCTCCGCGGGCGGCATCACCGTCGCCGGTGTTGTTGCCGATGATCGCCCCGAGGATGGCTCCGCCAGCGGCTCCGATGCCGGCACCTTGGGCGGCGTTGGAAGTTTTTCGTTGGCCGGTGTAGGGGTCGATGGTGGTGCAGCTGGCGAGGACGAGAGCGGCGGTGGTGCCGAGAAGGAATGCTTTTTTCATCGTGTGGACTGTGTTTGGGGATTCTGAATTGAGCAACGGAGTTGAGTGTCCGTTGGTAGAAGTGGAACGTTTGGTTGGGGGATTTATTCACGAGGAGGGGGAGAAGCTGAAAAAGGGATGAAGGATGAATTTATTCTATTTTTTGTCACGGTTTCTGGAGACGAGGCGAATAGGGGGTGACGGTTATGAGCGTTGTTGTGATGATGGGAGAGGAGTTGAGTGACGGGGAGCCAGAGAGTCGGGCGTTTGGGGAGGTGGCGCGGGAGCATGAGGGGATGATGTTGGTGTATGCGCGGACTTTGTTGCGGGATGAGGTGGTGGCGCGGGAAGTGGTGCAGGAGGCATTGGTAGCGGCGTGGAGGGGGATGGAGAGATTTGATGTGACAAGGGATGTGGGAGGATGGCTGCGGGGAATCGTGCGGAACAAGTGGAAGGATTTTTGTCGGAAGGAGGGGCGGAAGGTGGAGTTTGCCGAGGAGGACTTGGAGTTTTTGGAGGGAAGGATGCAGGAGATTGAGGCGCGGGCGGGAGTGTTTGATGATTTGGCGGATTGTCGAGAGAAGTTGCCATAGGAGATGAAGGATGTGGTGCGGCTGCCTGAGGCCGCGGGGTGGCGGGGGGGGTGGGTGGGGGTGCGACGGGGGGTGGGGGCGGCGCCGGTGAGGCAGCGATTCGCGCGGTCGCGGGGGGTAGTACGGGAGTGTTTGGAGAGAGGGAAGTTTGAACCGCAAAGACGCTAAGGCGCGAAGATTTTGAGAATAGGAAGGGAGATTTTATGAAGAAGGATGAGATTGATGATCGGTTAATGGATGCGCTGTTGCGAGGCGAGGCAGATGGGGAGCTGGTGGGTGAGGTGGAGAAGGGGATGTCGCCGAAGTTGCGGCGTTGGGACTGGAAGAGAATGGGGCTCGCGGTAGCAGCGATGGTTTTGATTGGTTTGGTGGTGATGGCGGTGGTGGGACCCAAAGAGGAGGTGATTGTGGCCACGCATGATGTTTTAGGTGAGATGGAACGGGCGAATGAGTTGTTGGAGCTGGAAGCAGAGATTGCGGCGGCGGAGGAGGTTGTGGAGGAGAACAGGAAGCTTGTGGAGACGATTGAGAGAGTCACGGGGCGGCCCTATTTTGAGGGGTCATCTCGATCTCAAGAGAGTTCGGTTTTTTTAAGGAAAAATTCAGAAGAGTTCAGTTCTTACGAGGCATTGGCAACAGCCCAAGGCGAAGAGAAAAACTCATCAGGAGGCGTGGTTTCTGTTCGGAAGTCAGAGCTTGGAGATCAGAATAATTATGGTGTGGATGGGGGGGGGGAGAAGGAGTTAGGCAAAGCAATATTTCCTTGAGGAAAGGCATTACTGTGACCGGTAAGATTTATTTTCCAGGAATTTACGATTATGAAGAGCAGCAAGTTCGGACTTTGGCAGATGCGATTCGGGTGAGTGGGGGGCCGCTCACTTCTGGCTCGAAAAAGAAAGCTTTCGTGTTTCGTGATGGGAAGCGGTATGAGCTCAGTCTTGAGAGACGTGAACATCTTAAGGAACCCGTTTTTCCGGGTGATGTGATTGAAGTTCCTCAGGTCAGAGAATGGGAGAGATTTCATTCGGATTCGAAAGAAAGATCTCAGCGAGAATTGCAACGACTCAATGATCGCATTGCGCGATTGGAGAAAGAGGAGTACGGGGAATTGGTCGAGCAGCCTTGGCGGAGTCCGTTGGAGGAGGCGTTGTCGACGTTTTCGGTGGATGTGGATACGGCGAGTTATGCAAATGTGCGGCGGATGATTCGGGAGGGGCGGGAGGTGCCAGCTGATGCGGTGCGGGTGGAGGAGTTGTTGAATTATTTTGATTATGATTATCCGCAGCCGGAGAGGGGGGAGGCCTTTGCAGTGCAGTTGGATCTGGCGACTTGTCCGTGGGAGCCGAAGCATCATTTGGTGCGGGTGGCGTTGCAGGGAAAAGAGGTCGCTGAGGAGGAGCGGGGGGATGCGAATCTGGTGTTTCTCGTGGATGTTTCGGGGTCGATGCAGGATTCGGACAAGTTGCCTTTGTTGGTGGAGGCCCTGAAGTTGTTGGTGGAGGAGTTGCGGGAGGAGGACCGGGTGGCGCTGGTGGTTTATGCCGGGCAGGAAGGGGTGGTTCTAGAGCCGACGCGGATGGGTCAGGGGGGGCGTGAGGTGGTGATGGGGGCTTTGGGACAGTTGCGGTCGGGTGGTTCGACCAACGGAGGTGCGGGAATTCGACGGGCGTATGCGATGGCGCAGAAGAATTTTTTGGAGGGGGGGATTAACCGGGTGATTTTGGCGACGGACGGGGACTTCAATGTGGGGACGACGGGTCAGGAAGAACTGGTGCAGCTGGTGAAGGAGCAAGCGAAGAGAGGGGTTTTCTTGAGCGTGTGTGGTTTCGGGGGGGGAATCTGAATGATTCGATGTTGGAGGCAATTACGAATGAGGGAAATGGGATTTATTACTATATTGATAGTGAAAAAGAAGCGCGGCGGGTGTTTTTGGAAGGGTTGATGGGGACGTTGGTGACGATTGCGAAAGATGTGAAGATTCAGGTGGAGTTTAATCCGGGGAAGGTGGGGCAGTATCGTTTGATTGGGTATGCGAACCGGGTGTTGCAGAAGGAAGACTTCAATAACGACCGGGTCGATGCGGGGGATATTGGGGCGGGGCATCAGGTGACGGCTTTTTATGAAGTTGTGCCGGTGGGGGTGGAGGGGACAGTGCGGCCGGAGGTGGATGATTTGAAGTATCAGGCGAAGGAGAGGCCCGCCCCGGTGGTGGATTCAGCGGAGTGGATGACCGTGAAGTTGCGCCACAAGAAGCCGGATGCAGAGGTGAGCAGTTTGCAAAGTGTGGTGCTGGAGGGTGAGGCGGGGGGTTGGAGGGAGATGGATGGGGACTTTCGGTATGCGGCGGGGGTTGCGTTGTGGGGGATGGGGTTGCGGGGGAGATTGGAGGCTGAGGAGGGGTTGTTGTGGGAGCTGATTGAGGGCACGCGGAATGGGAGGGAGAAGTGGGAAGAGCTTTGGGGGATGGTTCAGGATTTGAGTTCGAGTGATCTTTTACCGGAGGAAATTGAGTTTCAAAATACGACGCGATATCCGATTCGTGGTAAGATTGGGAAGCGTGTTTTTAGCCTTTCTTCTAGTCAGAGGCATCGGATTGATTTTTCGGATGAAGGTGTGGATCGACTTGATGTTGTGTTTCAGTATCGGGAAGGGAAAGATTGGAAACGATTGCTAGCTAGTCGATGGGTGATGCCACTCAATGGACCGAGGATTTTTTTGTTCTTTGAGCATGAGGGACAGGTTTGCGCAAAAACGATTCGTATGCGTTGATTGAGGGGGGCTAGCCGCCAGGGGAGAGGAGTTGGGTGAGGGTTTGGTGGGTGATTCGTTGGTATCTACTTCGCACTCGGTGAATTATTCGCGGAGGGACATGGCGAAGCGGTAGAAGGACTTGTTGAAAGCCGGTTTGGGGATGGTGAGGGTGTAGGCGTTGGGGTCGGTGGGGGAGGGGAGGGCTTCTTGGGTGCCGGGTGGGAAGAAGAGGAGGTTGGTGTTGTTTTGGAGGGTGAAGGCGATGTCTTCGGCGTAGATGGTGGGGAAGGTGACGGTGAGGAGGAATTGGTCGGTGCCGACGGACTCGATACAGACGGGCGGGGGGGTGGCAGCGAAGGCTGCCGTGGCGGGGAAGCTGGAGTTGGAGAGGGGGTTGGTTTCTTCGAGTTGTTCTTGGAGGTCGGTGTAGCCGTCGTTGTCGGAGTCGGTGAAGCCGTTTCCAGAAGAGGTGAGGTAGTAGGCTTCCCAGGCGTCGTCGAGGAGGTTGCCATCGGAGTCGGTGTTGGGGGGATCGGGATAGGAATGGATGGCGGCGGAGTGGACTTCCCAGCTGGTGGAGGAGCCGGGGACGAAGGGGAGGTCGTTGGTGCGGTCGTCGTAGAGGGTGACGGTGAGGCGGGTGCCGAGGGGGAGCTCGTATTCGGCGGGGAGACGGAAAGGGTTGCCGTTGCGGTCGAAGAGGGCTTCGGGGATGAGGTTGGTGCCGGCTTCGCGGCCGACGATGGGAATGGGTTGGGTGTAGGTTTGGGAGGTGATTTGGACGGTGAAGGTGAAGGCGTTGCGGCGGGGGAGGTTGGTGTGAAGTTCACGGAGAGCGCTGTTGGCGAGGATGAGTTCGGCACCGGAGAAGTTGACGTTTTCGGAGTAGCTGGTGTCGGTGGTGGAGCCGGGGAGGAGAGGAATGGCGTCGGGTTCGCCGATTTTTGGGCCGTTGCGGAGGAATTCACGGAGGGTGTCGACGGGGTTGGGGTAGAGACCGGGGTTATCGAAAGCGAGGTCGCAAGAGAGGCGGTAGATGTCGTTGGCGAGGGCGAGGAGTTGGGTGAGTTCGGGGCCGGGGGAGGAGAAGGAGCTTTGGATGTGGTCAAAGAGGTCGGGGAGAAGGATGGAATCGTTGGGGGTGGTTTGATACTGGAGAGCTCGTAGTTGAGATTCGGTGGGGGGAATCAGGCCGGGGTCGCGGTGGGGGGTGAGGGTGAAGGTGTCGGGATCGAATGAAGGATCGTCGTCGGCGAGTTCGAGGGCGAGGATGCGTTCGGTGAGGAGGAGGGCAAGGGTGTCTTCGAGGGTGAGGGATTCAGTGAGAGTGGGTTGGGGGCGGTTATTGAGGTAGGTTTGGTATTGGGAGAGCCAGGCGGCGGCTTGTTGGTTGAGGGTGCTGCCGGAGGGGTTGTATTCGACGGGTTCGGGGGTGGTGTCGGGGATGGGGATGAGGCCGAGGAGTTCGCGGCCTTCGGGGACGACGATGAGGCCGTTCTGAAGGACGTCGAAGTTGGGGTCGGTAGCGATGAGGAGAAAGCCGTCGCGGGGGCTGGAGGGAAGGCCGGTGAAGCTGGCGGCTGGGGTGGTGCCGGTGTCGGTTTGGGCGAGGATGCCTCCGGTGGTTGCGTAGGCGGCGAGGTTGGTGTTGAAGGCGCTAGTGCGGTTTGAAGAGCCAAAGCTTGCGGTGTTGTGGGAGAGAGGGGTGACACTGATGTTGAAGGAGGAGGCGTTTGCGGGTCGAGAGGTTGGGGTGCTGGCAGGGTCGTTGGCATCGGTTCCAGCAAGGAGTTCGGAGAGGTCGTCGTAACCGTCTTCGTCGGTGTCGGCGCCGAAGGTGGGGTCGTTGATGCCGTTGGCGATTTCGACAAAATCAGGGGCGCCGTCGCCATCGCTGTCGATGTAGCCATCGAATTGGTAGGTGGCGGAAAAGATGGGTGACTTGAGTCCTGAGCTACTGTCTTCGGCGTAGTATTCCACGATTACGGGTTCAAGGGTGGATCCGGGGAGGGTGATGAGACTGCCGGTAGTTGGGGTCCAGGCGGAGGTTGAACTGATGCGGTAGAATGCGTTGGCGGTGCTGGTGATGGAGGGTTGGAGGTAGCGGGTGTAGGTGCCGCCGGGAGGATCGATGGTGATTTGTGGTGGGAGGGGGCCGAGGGTGGCGGAGCGGCTGGTGAGAGAAAATTCGGCGCGCGGCTGGTTGGTGAAGCCATGGGTGATATTGGGGAAGGTGCCGAGGTTGATTGAGAAGGGGTTGCCGATGCCAAAGGTGGGTCCATTGTCGATGCGGCGTCCAACGGTGACGAGGCCGCTTCCGTTGATGGAGAAGTCGCTGGTCCAGTCGGGAGAGAAGGAGGTTTCGCGAAGTTGTGCGGTGGGACTGACGAAGGGTTCGCTATCGAAGAGGAAGATATTGACGAGCGTCGAGTCGGCGAGGGGAGTGGGAAGAGTGTCGGTGGCGGAGGGGTTCCAGGAGGTGCCATCGTGGGTGAAGTGTTCGACCTGATTGGAAGGACCGCCGGCGGGGGGCTGGGTCAGGAGGAGGAAGGTATTGTTGGAGGAGCCGGATGGAAGGGAGAAACGGCGACCTTCGGGGGCGAGGAATTGGTCTTGGAGGACGGGGTTGGAAGAGGCGTCGAGGGTGTAGGTGGCGGCAGTGGCACCGTTGTTGGCGATGATCAGGAACTGGGTTGCATTGGTGGTTTGGACGGGCGTGATGGAGTCGATGGGGCCGAGGGGGAGAGAGGTGATGGTGGGGGTGCCAAAGTTGCCGGAGGCGAGGGTGGGGATGACTTGGAGGGTGTCACTACCGGGTTCCCAGGTGAGGTATTGATTGCGGTCGGGGAGAGAGGTGATGAAGGAGGCGTGGGTGTATTCGAGGGCGTTGCCGCCGAGGGGAAGTGAGGTGAGAGAGGGTGCGGTGGGGAAGGTGGCGGGGTCGAAGACGCGAAGAATATCTTCGCCGCCTTCGTTGGAGATGAAGGCGAGACGGTCGGATTGGGAGTTGAGGAGTTTGGTTCTTCCCGGTCGCTTGCGGAGGAAGAGGTCGTTGTCGGTTTGGGCGTCGACGTGACCGGCGGAGGTGCCACGCAGGAGGTGACTTTGACGATTGGAAGGAGCGCTGTTGGCGGAGGAGGTGGTGAAGATGTCGCTGTAGGTGGCATCGTTGGATGGGAGGGAGGGGAACTCGATGGCGGCGAGAGTCTCGGGACCGAGTCCGGAGGGTTGGACGATGGTTGGGGTGGTGAGAAAAACGTCGATGAGGATGATGCGATTCGAGGTGGGGCTGGTGAGGGCGAGTTGATCGCGGTTGATGAAGAGAAATCGTCCGGTTGCGACTCCGGTGACATCGGAAATGCCGGAGGGAGCTGGGTTTCGCCAGAGGAAGTTTCCGTTGCCGAAATTGAAGCCGAGGCGGTATTGGCCGGTGTCGCGTTGGACGACGACGAGGTCGATGTTGGAGTCCCCATTGAAGTCGCCGTGGGCGAGGATTTCGGTGTCGGTGAAGGTCAGGTGCCGACTATCGAGAGCGAGCAATGGGGTAGCAAGAAGGAGAAGAAGCAGGAGGCGCATGATTATTCTGGAATGGAGATTTGTTGAACTTTGAAGACGCGGTCGAGCTCGCGGTTTTCTTTGAAGCGGGCGAGGAGGTAGACGTAGTTGGCGCCTTTGATGACGCCTTGGGTGTCACGGGCGTAGAGGCCGATAGGTTTGGTGAAGTTGGTGTTGGTCTCCAGGGGAAGACCAGGGATGTTGGCCAGGCGGACGAAGGGGTCGTAAAGAGAAGTGCTGTTGGGGTTGTTGGAATCAACGGCAGTGCGAACACGGTCGATGAGCGGGCTGACTTGAACCACTTGATTGGAAACTACGGGAAATTTCGTAGAGGGGATTTGGTAGCGATAAATTACGAGGGGGAAGATGGATTCGTCGAGCTCGTTCTCGAAGACTTCGAGAGTGTAGCCGGGATCATCGGGAAAGTAGGTGGTGGTTTGCGAGGTGTTGCCGCCTTCGACTTGGAGGCGGTAGGTGGTAGAGATTTCGGTGTCTTTGGGGTTCTGGGAGACGTCCCAGTCGAGGGAGCCGATGCGGATGGCGACTTCTTCGTTGAAGGTATCGGAG
>JBCCZX010000124.1:0-9985 GCA_039186735.1 Verrucomicrobiota bacterium
CTCAAATCACCCACCGCCGTCCCAATGGAACCCTCCGCGCCTACTTTCAGAACCAACTCCTTCCCCCTCCTGAAGCCTACCAAAACCCTGGCTTCCAAGACCTCACTGCCGACGTCAACTTCGAGGACCTCCAAAATCTCGCTCACAAAAACCACCTCAAAAACGAATTCCTCACCTCACAACGTGAATTCCTCCTCCCTCACCTTCGTCAAACCTCCAGCGACCAGTTCCTCTCCGACCCTCAAGGCGCCGGTGGCTCCTTCCAAGTTCTCCTCCAATCCAAAACATGAACCGCAATCCCCTGTTCTCCTCCGTTGACTGTGCTTCCATCCCCACAATGACCCGTCTTTTCCTCCTCTTCTTCAGCCTCCCTCTCTCCGCCTTCCAGCTTCCCTCCAATTGCCAACAAGCCATCGTCGGAATCGCATCCGACTGGAAATCCTCTCACGTCACCCTCCACCTCTACGAAAAAGACGCACAAGGCCAATGGCACCTCGCCTCTCAACCATGGAAAGGCCGCCTCGGCGGAAAGGGCCTCGCCTGGGGAATCGGACTCCACCCCAGTCCCGCTGGAGAAACCACGAAAAAAGAAGGCGACCGAAAAGCCCCTGCTGGCATTTTCAAAATCGGCGGTGCCTTCGGTTACGAAGAAAACATCCAAAGAAACCCCGCGCTCCCCTACCTCCAAATCACCACCCGCGACCTCTTCGTCGAAGACAGCTCCTCCAAATACTACAACCGTCACCTCCGCCTGAATCACGAACCCAAATCAAGCTGGGAAAAGAAACAACAAATGCGCCAAAACGACCACGCCCACTCCCTCAAACTCTTCATCAAACACAACCTGAACCCGCAAGCCCTTCCCCATGCTGGTTCCGCCATCTTCTTTCACATCTGGCGCAAGAACGGAGCCGCCTCCACCTTCGGCTGCACCACCATGCACGAACAAAATCTCCGCACACTCATCGCTTGGGTCAACCCCAGCAAGAACCCCCTCTACATCCTTCTTCCCGAAAAGGACTACCTCGCAAGGCGCAGCTCCTGGCAGCTTCCCTAAAACAACTCTACTGGAGATCCTCCGCAGTCACCGACTGCTGCTCACGAGACCCAAGCAACATCGCTTGCGCCACCACACGCTGAGACGCTTCATCAAAACGATATCCGTGACAATTCGGGCAAAGCACCGCTTCCACTCCCACAATCGATTCGCAACCCTCACACACCTTGAAGCCATCCGGCCGCTCGGCTATCTCGCGCGCCTTCCTCGCCCGCTCGTCTATCGCATCCGCCATAAAAGAAAACTAGCTTTTCGCAGCAGCTTTTGCAAACGAAACAGCTTTGCTCTTGAGGTTAGCCCCCTTGTTCTTATGAAAAATGCTGTTCTTCACCGCTCGGTCCACCGCCGAACTATACTCAGAAATCGCTGTATCAACTGCAGCACGGTCTCCCGCAGATACAGCCTCTTCCACCTTCTTGCGCAAACTCTTCACACGACTCTTAACCACACGATTGCTGAGAGTACGCTTTTCAATCTGACGCACACGTTTGAGGGCTGCTGCATTATTGGCCATAGACTTCGTAAAATAAAATGGGCGGCGAACCTAGTGATCCCCCGCCCAGTGTCAAGAAAAGGATAAATCTCTCCGCGATTTAGACGCGATCCTTCATCCACTTGCCATACTTGGCATAATACTTACGACCCTCAGGCGTCCGTTCAAGCGACCCACGAATCACCCGTACATCCGCGCCAACGCCCACTCGATTATACAAATCAATCACGTCGCGAGACCTCATTCGGATACAACCATAACTCGCAGGACGACCAATACGCTTCTCTTCCGGTGTCCCGTGAATGTAAATCAGACGACGAAAGGTATTCGCATTATGGGTCTCTTTGCCCCTTAACCACAGAATCCGCGTAACAATGGGATCCCGTCCCGGCGCATTAGGCTTCAAAACTTCCCCCGTGGGTCGGCGCCCCTTGAAAACAGCTCCTGGCTTCGCACCACCGCCAATTTTCTGCGCCACCTCTAAATTCCCAAGTGGCGTCCGCATACTACCCCGCTCATTCCCCAAACCGAACTTCGATGTCGAAATCGCATACATCTTCACAGGCTTACCATTCTTCATGAGCAACATCCGTTGGTCGGTCACACTCACAAGAATTTCACTCTCGCTATCGTGATGGGCCGTCTCCCGACTCCCCCCGCAGCTCACAAGAAAGAGACTGCCCAACCCCAATAAGAGGATGGAAAACGGCTTCCAGCAGTTTTGAATTAAAGTCACAGTGTAAAGGTGGTTGTTGAGCCTCTCGTTAAGCGGTGGTTTTCCGCGACGCGCGGGACTCAAGCAAGATCCCGGCCAAAGAAGCAAGCGAAGTATACAAAAAACCGATTGGAAAAGGAAGTAATAATATAAAGGAAACTAAATTATTTGTGACCAACGCATCCGCTACCACGAAGAGGAAGAAACAACCAAACAAAAGCTCCACAAGGGGTGTAATCGTTTTCCGAGCCTTATAAGACCCCGTTCTTTTCCGCACGGTCGTAGCCCCGGGAGCGGCTTCCACACCATATTTAGGTGTTCGCACGAACCCTGATTCCCGGTTGAAAATCGCCTCCAAAACTGCTTTGGCGTTGTTGATCGACATGCCGATTCCAAGCGCAACCAACAAGGGAAGGTAGCGAATCTCTTTTCGCCACGTCTCCGGATGCAACGCTTTCTGCGAAGTCACATAAAAGAACACAATCGCCGACATCCCGAAAAACATGATCGGCAAGTAGATCACCTGCTGCAGCCAACCCGGCAGATCCGGCTGCACCTTCTGATTCGGAAAGATCAAAAACAACAACAAGAACAACAACAAATACGCAAAGTTCGCCGTCAAATGCGCGGTCGCCTCAAACTTCACGTAAAGCGGAAACCGGCTTTTCCAAATCTTCGGCAACACCTTTTTGCAAACCTGAATCGACCCTTTCGTCCAGCGATGTTGCTGATTCTTGAACCCATTCATATCCACCGGAAGCTCGGCTGGCGTTTCCACCTCATTCAAAAAGATAAACTTCCACCCTTTCAACTGAGCTCGATAGCTCAAGTCCATGTCCTCCGTCAAAGTATCATGCTCCCAACCTCCGGCTTCCTCAATACAGCTCTTCCGCCAGACCCCAGCCGTTCCATTAAAGGTGAAGAAACGCCCACTGCGATTTCGCGCGGTCTGCTCCAGCTCAAGGTGCCCGTCCAAGAACATCGCCTGCACCCGCGTCAACCAGTTGAAGTTCCGGTTCAAGTGCCCCCAGCGCGTCTGAATCAATCCCACCTTCGCATCGGTAAAATGTGGCATCATCTCCATCAGCACCTTCGGACCTGGCACAAAATCCGCATCAAGGATGAAAATGAACTCTCCCGTCGCCGTCTTCATCCCGTTCTCCAGCGCTCCCGCCTTAAACCCTGAACGGTCTGTCCGATGGATAAATTCCACATCAAACCCGTCTTCCGCCATCTTCTCACACTCCTCCCGGGCAATTTCAGTCGTATCATCCGTCGAATCATCCAAAAACTGAATCTGCAGCTTCTCTCGGGGATAATCCAACTTCGCCACCGCCTTCAATAAACGCTTCACCACATGCCGCTCATTGAAAACTGGCAACTGCACCGTCACCCGTGGCAGCTCCTCAAACTTACCCTGAGGCACCGGCTTTTTCCTGGCATACTTGAGATACAGAAACACGATCCCCAAGCGATGAAGGCTATATGCACTCAAACCGCAAAGCACCAACACGTAGCTCACGAACCAAACCCAAGTAACTGATTCCATAACAAAAAAAGGACCCTCCTTCACAGACGCTCCCACCCGCCGCATGCTCGATTTTTCTCAAAAAGTCAAGAAGCGTCCCACCATTTCCTCACCTCTCGTTTTCCCACAAACGACTGAAAGAGAGAACTTTTTGACAAACACTCACGTCATAATGACCCGTCACCCCGCCACGTGTTGCACGGATTGGGCGTTGTCTCCCAGCAAGCCCCTTGCCAAGCTCTCAAACACGTGAGTTACCAGGTTTTCGCCCGCAAATACCGCCCTCAGACCTTCGAAGACGTTCTTGGTCAAGACCATGTCGTCCAGACCCTCCGCAACGCCATCTCACAAAATCGCCTCGCCCACGCCTACCTCTTCGTCGGCCCCCGCGGCACCGGAAAAACCTCCACCGCCCGCATCTTCGCCAAAGCCCTCAATGCTCCCGGCGGTCCTTCCGCCTCTTTTGATCCCGACGATCCCTTACTCGTAGAAATCGCTGAAGGCCGCTCCCTCGACGTTCTCGAAATCGACGGAGCCTCCAACAACGGGGTCGAACAAGTTCGTGAACTCCGCGAAACCGTTCAATACGCCCCCGCCAACGCTCCCTTCAAAATCTACTACATCGACGAGGTCCACATGCTCTCCAACGCCGCCTTCAACGCCCTCCTCAAAACCCTCGAAGAACCCCCTGCTCACGTGAAATTCATCTTCGCCACCACCGAACCCAATAAAATCCTCCCCACCATCATCTCCCGCTGTCAACGCTTCGACCTTCGCCCCATCCCCACCCACATCATCGCAACCCACCTCCAAACCATCGCCAAAAACGAAGGAGTCACGCTCGACGACCCCGCCGCATGGGCCATTGCCAAAGGCGCCGACGGTGGCATGCGCGACGCCCAATCCATGCTCGACCAACTCGTCGCCTTCTGCGGCGAAACCATCTCCGAAGAAAACGTCCAGCACATCTTCGGCTTCACCTCCGGCGAAACCATCGTCTCCATCCTCACCGCCATTCTTGCCAAAAACCCCAGCTCAGCCCTCAACGAACTCGAAGACCTCGCCAAATCCGGCAAAAACCTCACCCAAATTCTCACCGAGCTCGTCAACACCCTCCGCTCCCTTCTCATCCACAAAATCGACCCCAAAGCACGACGCGAAGGCCTCTCCGAAGAACTCTGGCTACAGCTCGTCACGCAAACCGAAAACCTCTCCGCCGACCGACTCCTCAAACTCATCGACGTCCTCTCCTCCTCCGAAAACGGCATGCGCTGGGCCTCCAACAAACAGCTCCACCTCGAACTCGCCCTCATCCGCGCCACCCAGACCCTCGACGAAATCCGCATCTCCGACGTAATCACTTCCCTCGAACGCGGCGGTTTGGCAGACCATGCCGACCAACCCACTACTCCTTCTCTAGTAGCCCCTGACACCGCTCAAAAAAAGACCGCTCCCGCTAAAAAATCAGGCGATAAACTCGGAGCCCTCGACCGCCTCATGGAAGACGCCCCCGAAGAACGACCCCAACTCGCCACTCCCGAACCCACCCCTGCCCCTCCGGAATCCATCTCACCCGAACCCACGCCCGCTACCCAGGAACCGCCCTCCGCCGAATCCGACGACGACTTCCGCAACGACCCCCTCATCCAAGACGCCATCGAAATCTTCGACGGCAAACTCAAATAACTCTCACCATGAACCTCATGAAACTCATGCAGCAGGCCCAAAAACTCCAAGCTGCCCAAGCCGAAATCGCCGACAAAACCTGCGAAACCTCCGATCCCTCCGGAACCGTCACCGTCATCGCCAATGGCGCTGGCGAACTCAAATTCCTCACCCTCGACCCCTCCAAAGTCTCCTCCGAAAACACTGCCGAACTCCAAACCCTCATCCTCAACACCGCCAATCAAGCCCTCAAGGACGCTCGCGAAATCGCCGCCAAAGAAATGGCCTCCAATCTCGATATCCCCGGCCTCGGCTGAAAATCAACGCCGACCCTGCGCAATTCAACTGACAACCGACAACCAATAACAGATAACCGCCACGAAGTGACCAAATCCCGTCACCCGTTCGGCCTCTTCCTGCTCTTCACTTCGCTGGCCCTTCACCTCGCCACCCTGCTGCTCTTCAGCAAGCAGCCGGACCTCCTTGCGGCCTTCACCATCCTTCCGATCTGGTTCTGGGGAACCCTCGGCCTCACCCTTTCTCTCTCAGCCCACCTCCTGTTCCGCACCCCCCTCGCCTTGACCATGTCCCTCGTCTGGTTTCTCAGCATCCTCCTCCTCTCCGACGAATCAACTCCCATCGGCCGCATCGGCCTCACCCCTCCGGAACCTGGCATCCCCGCCCCTCATGCCGGTCGCACCCCCATCCGTATCCTCACCATCAATTGGTCCAATCAAGAAAGCACCCTCGTCGAATCCATCAAACCCTGGCAGCCCGATATCGTCTTCATCCAGGGTGTCCCCCGCCTCGACCTCGTCGCCCAACTCTCCCAATCCCTCCACGGTCGCAATGGCGACTACCGCTTCTCAAAAGACTACACCTGCGCCATCGTCCTCCGCGGCGAAATCAGCATGGCTCTCCTCAACCCCCGCTACCGCTCTCAATTCGTCACCGCCCGCCTCCCCTCTGGAGCCGAAGTCGAACTCGTCAACCTCCACCTCCAACCCGCCTCCACCAACCTCTCTCTCTGGGACCCCAAATGCTGGCGAGCACACCGCACCAATCGTGAAAACCGCCGTCTCGAACTCCAATTCGCCGTCGCCTTTCTCGAAGAATACACCCCCTTCCCCCGCCGTCCCGCCATCATCGCCGGCGACTTCAATGCCCCCGCCAACGACGCGGCCCTCCGCGTTCTCCGCCCAGACTTCACCGACAACTTCCAAGCCGTCGGCACCGGCTGGGGAAACACCTACCACCGTCGTATCCCCCTCCTCCGCCTCGACCAAATCCACACCTCCCAAGCCTTCCTCCCCATCCGCTCTCGCACCGTCGCCATCCCCGAATCCGACCACCTCATGCTCATCTCCGATCTCCTCCTCGAATAACACGCCTTCCAGATTGGACCTCAACCCCTTCCTCCACCAAAATCTCCCCGTGCCTATCACCACCGAAGACCTCGCCACCACCCTCGAAGAGATTGCCACCCTCCTCGAACTCAAAGGCGAAAACCCCTTCAAAACCCGTGCCTACCGCAACGGCGCTGACATCATTCGCGACTTCGACGGCGACTTCCTCCAACTTGCCAAAGACGGCGACCTCAAAGGCATCAAAGGCATCGGCGACGCCCTCCAAGACAAACTCCACGAACTCGCCTCCAACGGAAAACTCCAATACCACCTCGACCTCAAACACGAATTCCCCGAAACCCTCTTCGAATTCTTCGAACTCCAGGGCCTCGGCCCCAAAAAAATCAAAGCCATCTACGACGAACTCGGCGTCGCCTCCGTCGGCCAACTCCAACTCGCCTGCCAGGATGGTCGCGTTTCCGGTCTCAAAGGCTTCGGCCAAAAAACTGCCGAAAAAATCCTCGCCGCTATCGAAACCCGCGAACGCTTTTCCGGGCGCTACCGCCTCGCCGAAGCCGCCCAAGAAGCTGAACCCCTCCGCGAATATCTCCTCCAACACCCCGATATTCACCAACTCGAAGTCGCCGGCTCCTACCGCCGCGGCCTCGAAACCGTTCACGATATCGACTTCCTCGTCGCCACCAACAACCCTGCCGAAGTCATCCAACACTTCATCGACTACAAATCTCGTATCGAAACCATCGCTCACGGCGAAACCAAAGCATCCCTCCGCTTAAACAACGGCCTCCAGTGCGATCTTCGCGCCGTCACAACTTCTCAATTCCCTTTCGCACTCCAATACTTCACCGGCTCAAAAGACCACAACGTCGCCCTCCGTAGCCTCGCCAAACAACACGGATGGTCCCTCAACGAATACGACTTCACCCCCGTCGGCGACAACCCCGAACCCCTCCCCGACGTCACCACCGAAACCGACATCTATTCCGCCCTCGGCCTCACCTTCATCCCCCCTTCCCTCCGCGAAAACAAGGGCGAAATCGAAGCCGCCGATGCCGGAACACTCCCTCAACTCATTGAACAAGAGCACCTCCGCGGAACTTTTCACTGCCACACCACCGAATCCGATGGCCGCAACACCCTCCGCGAAATGGCCCAAGCTGCCATCGATCTCGGCCTCCAATATCTCGGTATCACCGACCATTCCAAATCTTCCTTCCAAGCCCGCGGACTCGACGAAGAACGCCTCCGCCAACAGATCGACGACATCCGCGCCCTCAACAATGAACTCAACGGTGCCATCCACCTCTTCGCTGGCTCCGAAGTCGACATCCTCCGCGACGGCTCCCTCGACTTCGATGACGACCTCCTCTCCGAACTCGATTTCACCATCGCTTCCGTTCACAACTCCTTCACTCTTTCCGAAGACGAACAAACCGCCCGCGTCCTCAAGGCCATCGAAAACCCCCACATCACCATGCTTGGTCACGCCACTGGACGCCTCTTGCTACGGCGCGAACCGTATCCCATCAATCTCGAAAAAATCATCGACGCCGCCGCCGAAACCAACACCATCATCGAACTCAACTGTGCCTCCAAGCGCATGGACCTCGACTGGCGACTCTGGCGCAAGGCTTGCGACAAAGGCGTCCTCTGCTCTCTCAACCCAGATGCCCACACCGCCGGTGGCCTCCAAGCCCTTCACTTCGGCATTAAAGTCGCCCGCAAAGGCTGGCTTCGCCGCCAAGACGTCTTCAATGCCCGTCCTCTCGACGAAGTCAAAAGCTTCCTAAAAACCCCAAAAACAGAACGCTAACCTTTCAGTATCAGCAAGATGCAAAATCAACCGCCCCCTGGACTTCCCAGCCAAATCATCCCCACCGAACCCGGCCAATACTCACCTTCAAATGACGAGCGAACGATGGGCATGGTGATCCATCTCCTGCTGATCCTGACCGGCTTTTTGGGTCCTCTCATCCTCTGGCTCGTAAAAAAGGACGAGTCAGGCTTCATCAATCACCACGGCAAAGAAGCCATCAACTACCTCATCACCCACTTCATCGTCTCTCTCGTGCTGATTGCATTGTCCATCGTCACCCTAGGCCTCGGTGCCCTCTTATTCTTTCCTTACGGAATTGCTCTCCTCATTCTCGAAATCATCGCCTGCATCTCCGCCTACCAAGGCAAGTGGTATCGTTACCCTTTAACAATCCGCCTGATCAAGTAAGTCGAACGAGCCTTTTCTCCCTGCCTTCCCATTCACCCCCGCATCGCCTCCAGCCGCTCCAACGCCGCTCCACTCGCAATCACCCCCTGCGCAATCTCGATTCCGTGCCCGAGATTATCTGCCAAACCCGCACAAGCCAAACCAGCCCCCGCATTCATCAATACCAAATCCCGCCGCGGCCCCTTGTCTTCACCTCCGAGAATTCCCAACAAAATCTTCGCATTCTCCCTCGCATCTGCGCCCACCAAATCCTCCACCACTGCCCGCTCCAACCCAAAATCCTCCGGCGCCACCTCCTCATCAACGTGCCTCTGCAAGCTGCCCGCCTTACAAATCCGCGTCGGTCCCATCGTGCTCACCTCATCCACCCCACGACCTTCCGCCGTCGTCCCATGCACCGCCCAAACCGACTCCCGGCCCAACCTCTGCAAAATCTCCGCGAACGTCGGCGCCAACTCCCGCTGCGTCACCCCCACCAACTGACACTGCGGCCGCGCCGGATTCAACAACGGCCCCACCAAATTAAAAATCGTCCGCACCCCCTCCTCCGCCAACAACGCTCGCACTGGCGCCACCGCCTTGAACGCCGGATGATACGTCCGTGCAAAAAGAAAACCCACCCCCGCACGCTTCACCGTCTCCAAAAAATCCTCCGGCCCCTGCTCAATATCCACCCCCAGCGCCTCTAACACATCCGCGCCTCCACTCTTCGAAGTAATCCCCCGGTTCCCATGCTTAATCACCACCCCGCCCCCCGCCGCGATCACAAACATCGAAGTCGTCGACACGTTAAACAAATTCAGTTGGTCGCCCCCCGTCCCACACACATCAATCGTCGGCCCCTCCAACCCAGCCCCCTCCAAATCCACCCCCACCGCATTCTCCAGAAACACCTCCACAAAATAGGAAATCTCCGCCGCCGTCTCCCCCTTCGCC
>JBCCZX010000125.1:0-9846 GCA_039186735.1 Verrucomicrobiota bacterium
CCCCGCCCCTTGGGCCAAAGCCGGCACCATCGCCTTCCCGCCCAACGCCCCCTTCCTCGGCGCCGAAGTCGACAATTCCTACGCCGGTTGGTCCAACACCACCGCCACCACCGAAATCTTCCGCGCCTCCGATCCCACTCGCCTTCTCGAAACCACTATCAATCTCGCCGACCACTTCGGCACCCTCCCCAACCAAATCCACCTCGCCGCCCTCGCCTACCCCACCGCCGACGGCACCTCCTTCGCCATCCAATCCCCCGCCCTCACTCTCGACAACGGCAACCTCGATCAATCCGAAATCGTCACCCTCACCCTCGCCGATATCCGCGACGAAAACGGCGATGGCATCTTCGACCTCTCCGCTCCTGCACCCCTCGAAATCACCACTTACACCTTCAGCCCCACTCAAGTCTCTCTCACCATCTTCTCGATCGACGGCGTCACCTACCAGCTCGAGGGCTGCGACGACCTCCAATCCTGGCAAGCCCTCGGTGACCCCGAAACAGCCACTTCCAACCAACACACCTTCCTCCGTCCCCGCCCCAGCGACACCACGTATTTCCTCCGCGTCACCACGAACATCGAAATTACCAACCCATGAAAAACTTCCTCGCTAAAACTCTCCTCCTCTTCCCCCTTGCCGCCCTCACCCTGGATAAGGCCGCCGCCAATTTCACTATCGACGGCAATCTCGATAGCCCAAACTACCTCGTCAACGACAACGGCATGCGCCTCTGGGCCGCCGTCCGCGGCAACAAACTCTACTTCGCCACCTGGTCCGCCACCGGCGGCACCCAAGACCACTTCGTTCTCTGCACCGCAAACTTCGGCAACCCCGAGTCCCACCCCTGGGCCAAAGACGGCCAACTCAACTTCTTCTTCGGCGGCTGGCCCTGGCTCGCAGCTGAAGGCGACCCCACCTCCTCCCCCTTCGCCACTCTCAACAACGGCGGCACCTCCGGCTCCTTCGCCCAAGGCCCCGCCGGACAAGTCCTCGAAGGCGAAATCGACCTCGTCGAAGTCTTCGGCTCCGTCCCCGACATCCTCTACCTCGCAGCCCTCGCCTACGGCGACAACGATGGTGACGGCATCGCCGGCCAATCCCCCACCCCCTGGACCCTAGACAACAATCTCGAAGTCATGGAATACGCCCCCGTCTCTACCGCCGCCATCCGCGACGAAGACGCCGACGGCTACTGGGATGCCGGCAACCCCAGCTTCTCCTCCACCGTCGACGGCAACACCTCCGACGCCAACTACGGCCTTCGCCGTTTCTTCCTCAACGAACTCAACAACGAGTCCGCCACTCTCTCTTTCGCCTTCACCCCCAATATCAACCCCGTTGAAACGGTCTCCAACGTCGAACTCATCACCAATCTCAATCGCCGCCACAAAGCCACCATCCTCGAAGACCGCAACCTCGCCACTTCAACCTCCGATACCGAATACCGCGCCTACCCCATGACCAACTCCGGCGGGATCTGGTCCACCACGCTCACCGCCGACACCTGCGGCGCCTACCGCGCCACCGTCCGCTACCAAGTCGACGGCACCACTTACTACTACACCGACAGTGCCCAACGCCGCGACCTCGCCATCGTCGTCTCCCCCACCAAAGCCCTCACCACCACCCTCTACGAAGTCAACCCCACCATCGTCGAAGCCACTGGCGACCAATTCGCCGACCGCTCAACCTTTCAAAATCTCTGGCAAAATACCAACTCCAACGAAGCGGTCTCCGTCCAAAAATTCAACACCATGGGCGTCAACATGCTCTGGCTCCAACCCATTCACCCCATCGGCATCGAAGCTCGCGAAACCGACCCCTCCACCAGCCAACCCTACGATCCGGGATCCCCCTACGCCGTTCAAGACTACTGGCAAGTCGCCCCCTTCCTCGGCGACCAAAACACCCAGGCCGACGCCCTCGCCGAGTTCCAGGAAGCGGTCACCCAATTCGACAATGCCGGTATCGGAATCATGATGGATGGCACCTTCAACCACTCCGCCCCCGATGCCACTCTCGGCCAAGGCGCCGTCGACCTCTTCTCCGCCACCTCCACCGATCTCGTCCGCAATACCCGCCCCGGCTGGTACTCCAAATCCGGAAACTACTCCCTCCCCGCCACCAATGCCTCCGAACAAGCTCTCGCTCCCGACCGCCGAAACTTCGGCAAATGGACCGACGTCCGCGACTTCTACTTCGGCACCTACGACACCCTCGTCGCCTTCGACTCCGACTCCCACACCCAAACCTACCTGTTAGAACGCGATGCCGTCGACCCCATCTCCTCCGACACCGAGGACCTCTGGGAATACTTCGCATACTACCCCCTCTACTGGCTCGCCCAAACCGGCCACCCCGTCGGCACCCCCGCCAACGAATCCTACAAAGGCATTGACGGCCTCCGCTGCGACTTCGCCCAAGGCCTCCCCAGCCAATTCTGGGAATACTGCATCAACAAAACCCGCACCGTGAAATGGGACTTCCTCTTCATGGCCGAATCCCTCGACGGCACCAACACCGTCGGCGGCTCCGACCGCCATGGCGTCTCCTACCGCTCCGCTCGCCACTTCGACATCCTCAACGAAAACATCGTCTTCTACTGGCGGGACAGCTTCTTTGCCTACCTCAACGGGACCCCCAACCCCTCCACCGGAGCCACCTTCAATGCCTACTCCCAGCGCAACGCCGCCTTCGAAGGAGTCAGCCTCCTCAACAACCTCACCTCCCACGACGAAATCTTCCCTACGGACTCCCCCTACGCCCTCTTCAACGCCTACTGCCAGGTCGCCGCCCTCAAAGGCGTTCCCATGACCTTCTACGGACAAGAAGCCGGCGCCCAAAACGACGTCAACACCTACGGCTCCGCCTCCCTCCTCGGCAATGACCACAACTTCAATCGCTACGAACTCAACTTCGGCAAATCCATCCCCAACTTCAAACGCTGGAACCACATGTCCAACATCTGGACCAACCGCGACACCACCCTCGAATCCCTCTACGGCCGCGTCAACAACGCCCGCCTCAACTCCCCCGCTCTCCTCTCCGAAAACGAATACTTCCTCGCCACCACCTCCGGCGGCCTCGACAATACTCTCTTCGCCGTCGCCAAATACGAGGAACCCGGCCTCTCCCCCGCCTCCCAGGACGTCGTCTTCGCCGTCGTCAACAACGACCCCCTCGCCTCCCTCAACCGCTCCGCCACCTTCGATCTTTCCCCCGAATCCTCCCCCGGCACCAACCTCTTCGGCATCGACCCCACCGCCACCTACAACCTCGTCGACCTCCTCTCCACCAACCCCTCCACTCTCCTCTGGCCCACCGACCGCACCGGCCAAGACCTCCTCGACAATGGCCTCACCGTCATCCTCAACCAACCCCTTGACCAACTCGGCCAAGCCCAATACCTCCAACTCCTCGACACCTCCTCCCCCACCTCCATCGAAATCGTCTCCTGCTCCCTCACCGGCAACCAACTCACCCTCGAATGGACCTCCTCCCCCGGCACCACCTACCTCATCGAATCCTCCCCCACCCTCACCAACTTCCAACCCCTCCCCGATGCCCTCAACCCCACCCTCATCCCCGCCTCCAACAACCCCACCACCTCCACCACCCTCACCACCTCCGGCACCACCAACTTCTACCGCATCGCCGAAGCCCCCTAACCCCCCATCCCAGTCGGGAGCTCGGTTCTAACGAAACCGCCCCTCTCCCAAAGCCCAAGAAAATCGGTGCCGCAATCGGAGCCAATCTACGTGCCCGCCACCCACCCTCCACCCAACAACCAGACCAAGAAAATCCTATCCATACCATCCATCCTGGTCCAAAAAACAGCCCGCATGAAAAACCTCTCCCTCCTGCTTGCTGTCGTTCTCGTGGCCTCCTGTTCAACTGCCTACTACGCGGCCATGGACAAGCTCGGCTACGAAAAACGCCACATCCTCGTCGACGACGTCAAGTCAGCAAAAAACTCCCAAGTCAAAGCCAAAGACCAGTTCGCCTCCGCCCTCGACGAATTCATCGCTGTCTCAAACTACCAAGGCGGCGACCTTGAAAAGATGTACCGCAAAATCGAGAAAGCCTACGAACGCTCCGAAAAACGCGCCAACGAAGTCCGCTCCAAAAACGACAATGTCGAACGCACCGGCAAAGCCCTCTTCAAAGAGTGGAACAAGGAAATCAAACAGTTCACCGACCCCGAACTCGCCGCCTCCTCTCGCCAGCAATACAACGCCGCCCAGGAGCGCTTCAACGAACTCACTTCCGCCATGCGCTCCGCCGAATCCAAGCTCGATCCCGTCCTCGCCAAATTCCGCGACCAAACCCTCTTCCTCAAACACAACCTCAACGCCAAAGCCATCGCCGCCCTCGAATCCCAAGTCTCCCGCGTCAAAATCGACGTCGCCCGCCTCATCCGCGACATGGAACGCTCCATCGCCGAAGCCGACCGCTTCATCTCCCAGATGCAGTAATCCCGCCTACATCTCCAACCCAAAGAAGTCCGCCAACACCTTCCGGTAAACATCCTTCTTAAAGTTTGGCAGCCACTTCATCTGAAATTCCTCCGGCCGAATCCACTTCGCGGCCCGAAACTCCCGCGGCTTCTGCTCCACATTGATCTCCGCCGTCTCATCCTGCAACAAACACCGGAAATACGTCTGCTCCTGCCCGTCAAACCAACCCTTCCTCTTCTTCACCTTGATTTCCGGTGGATACACATAACGGTACCCTCCCTTCATCTCAATGATGTCGTAAGTCTCCGGACCCAACCCAATCTCCTCCTGCACCTCCCGCTTCAACGCCTCCTCCAAAGTTTCCCCCTCATCCACCCCACCCTGCGGAAATTGCCACGCCCCCCGCACTTTCATGCGCTCGCACACTAACACTTCTCCCCTCTCGTTCGTAAGAAGAAGTGCCACGTTGGGACGATACTCCAGCATTCGCTGCCAAATCTGAACCAAAGGCTCCATCTGACAAACCCCGGAAGCGAAGTTTTGACGTCATTCAACCAACCCACTAGTTTCTCAACAATGAAGACCATCGCTACAATTCTCATCCTCATCATCTCCCTCTCCTCCTCACCCGCCCAAGGAACCAACAACAATCAAAACGACCAAAACCTCGACCCTTCCAACGAAGACACCCCTTCCGAAACCTCCAACTCCACCGACGAAGAAGACCTCAAACGCTTTTGGCAGATCCAGTTCAAAGAAGGCCACTACATGGTCGCCCTCGACCGCATCGCCAACATCTCCAAACACGAATACCTCCTCGACGGCAACCTCATCATCACCGAAGTCACCATCGACACCACCGGCAACTCCCTCTGCCGCATCTACCAAATCACCCCCGCCGCCGAACGCGGCCAATCCAACCTCGTCAAACGAGCCGCCCAACGCGCTCGCGACGTCACCGAACGCGTCGGCGAACTCACCGGCGCCGACTTCACCGAAATGGTCCACAAAAACTTCCCCACCACCACCCACGCCAAAACCATCGAATACCGCGTCCAACACAAAGGCACCCTCAACGCCCTCTACGGCTCCCTCGTCAATGCCTGGACCACCGGCAAAGGCCGCCGCTTCACCGTCGGCAAATAATCACCCCCACAACCCAGACGGTCGCTCGGCTCCGACGCAGCATCCCGCCGCAACCCAAGCCAAGCACACGAAACGCGCACGTCCTCGTTCGCCACAAACCCAACAAAACCAGAAACCGACAGACTCCAGCCTCCCCATTTTCCATTTTCCCTTCTCAACTTCCAATCACCTGAACCTCCCCAACACCATCACCGTCGGACGCCTCGTCCTCACCGCCGTCTTCATCGCCGCTGTCACCTACGGCGGCTCCCTCGGCAACCTCATCGGCCTCATCACCTTCATCGCCGCCGCCATCTCCGACTTCTTCGACGGCTACTTCGCCCGCAAACTCAAACTCGTCACTTCCCTCGGCAAACTCCTCGACCCCCTCGCCGATAAAATCCTCGTCGCCGCTGCCTTCATCCACCTCACCGCCACCGGCCTCTGCCCCTCCTGGATCACCGCCCTCATCATCGCTCGCGAATTCCTCGTCACCGGACTCCGCCAAATCGCCGTCGAAAAAGGCCAAGTCATCGCCGCCGACAACCTCGGCAAATGGAAAACCACCTTCCAAATGGCCTTCTGCCTCGTCGGTCTCCTCGCCCTCACCCGCAACGAAACCCTTGACCTCCTCCGCCACCTCACCCTCTGGCCCGCCCTCGCCCTCACCGCCCTCTCCGGTCTCAACTACACCCTCAAGTCAAAAGCCCTCTTCAAGGACTAGGCCAACCAAAGAAAACTCCGCATCTTTGCGTCTCCGCGCGAGACCAAAAATCAAATCACCTTCATCCCCACCTTCCGAAGCACCATCACCATCACCCAGAACAACCCCGCGGTCATCACACAATTCGCCACCAGCGACCACCCAAATGGCCACCCCTTCCGCAACATCCACGGCAACACCAAAAACATCGGCAGGGTCGGCACCACAAACCAAAACGTCCCCTCCGCGTGATTCGCAATCCGCTCGTTCCCCTCACTCTCCGCTCGCATCCAAATCATCGCCAACACCGACGTCAACGGCAGCGCAATCAACAACGCCGACAAGCGATCACTCACCACCTGCACCTTCGTCACCACCCCAATAATCACCGCACTCAACAAAACCTTCCCCACGTCCAAACCCGTCCAATTCACCATCTCCCGCGCCAAAGCTCCCCAGTCAACTTTCATCACCTCAATGAACCCTATTTCCCCCAACAACCCAATATCGAATCAAGGGCTGTCTCAATTCTGAATGTTCCCCCGCCCCCTCCCGTCCTAACGTTCCATGATGCCAAACCTCCTCTCCTCCCTCGCCATAGTCGCTCTTCTCGCCTCCTGCAGTCCGACCGACCCGCCTACCGACAGAGCCATCCGCTCCGGCCGAATCATTTCGGGAACTCCTTCGTCAGTTGCCCTGAACCAATCCCAACTCTCCTCCTCCCAAAAAGAAAAAATCGGCCGCAAAATCTGGCAAAACGAATCCGCCGGCACCATCAACGGCCTCACTGCCTGGAACGACGGCGAAGCCTTCCCCTCCCTCGGCATCGGACACTTCATCTGGTACCCCCAAGGCCAGCGCGGCCCCTTCACCGAATCCTTCCCCCGCTTCATCGCCTTCGCCAACCTCCAGGGCAAACGCCCCCCCGGCTGGACCATCAACCGCCCCTGCCCTTGGCCCGACCGCGCCTCCTTCATGCGCGACTTCAACGGCCCCGAACTCACTGGCCTCCGCAAATGGCTCGCCGCCAACATCTCCATCCAAACCGACTTCATCATCGCTAAATCCCGCGCTTCCCTCCCCAAAATGCTCGCCATCGCCGGCTCCTCCTCCGACCGCGTCCAAACCAACTACAACAACCTCTCCACCACCCCCAACGGCCAATACGCCCTCATCGACTACGTCAACTTCAAAGGCGAAGGCATCAACCCAGCCGAACGCTACCGCGGCCAAGGCTGGGGCCTCCTACAAGTCCTCCAGGAAATGCGCCCCACCGGCCCCGGACAAGCCGCCGCTGCCGAGTTCGCCGCCGCCTCCAGCCGCGTCCTCTCCCGTCGCGTCGCCAACTCCGGTGGCAAGGACCAACGCTGGCTCGCCGGATGGCGCAACCGCTGCAAAACCTACGCCCAACCACTTTGACCCAAAGCCAGCCTTGATTTGAGAGCCATTACCGATTAAGCCACCCCCAGATGGCACAAGAAACGACCCTCATTCTCTTCAAGCCCGACGCCGTAGCCAAGGGCCTCGTCGGCACCGTCCTCAACCGCTACGAAAGCGCAGGCTTCCAAATCAAAGGCCTCAAAATGATGGAACTCACCGACGCACTCCTCGCCGAACACTACTCCCACATCGCCGACAAACCCTTCTTCCCAGAAATCGTCAAATTCATGCAAGAAACCCCCGTCGTCGCCCTCGCTCTCGCTGGCGATGACGTCATCTCCAAAGTGCGCGACCTCCTCGGACCCACCGACTCCAAGGAAGCCGCCGCCGGCACCATCCGTGGCGACTTCGGCGACAAATCTGGCGACTCCAAAATGCGCAACATCTGCCACGCCTCCGACTCCCCCGAAGCCGCCCAAGCCGAACTCAAGCGCTTCTTCAAAGACGGCGAACTCTTCGTCTAAATGATCTTCCCAATCTCGCGGTAGGGTCGTTTCGACGAAACGACCGCGACCATCCGTCGCCAAAGGCCCGATTACAGAGCCGCGCTAAAAAAAAAGGAGCCGCATTGGTGACAATGCAGCCCCCAGCCGTCCCACTTGATTCACAACAACGCCCCCTTTATTTCCCCAACAAATACCGCGCCGCCGTCTCCGTATCCTTATCCCCCCGCCCCGAGCAATTCACGATAATCAGATCACTCTTCGGCAACTTCCCCGCCACCTCAATCGCATACGCAATCCCGTGACTGGTCTCCAGCGCCGGAAGAATCCCTTCCGTCTGCGCCAACTCCTTCATCGCTGCCAACGCCTGATCATCCGTCGCATAAGTGTACTCCACCCGACCCTCCTTCTGCAGATACGCATGCTCCGGCCCTACCGCCGCATAATCCAAGCCCGCACTCACCGAATGCGTCAACTCGATCTGCCCATCGTCATTCGCCAACAACCACGTCTTCGTCCCCTGCAAAACCCCTAATTTCCCCCCCTGGAATCGCGCCGCATGCCGCTCCGGTAGAATCCCGTCCCCACCCGCTTCCACCCCCACCATCCGCACCTCCGGCGCATCCAAAAACGGATGAAACAACCCGATCGCATTCGATCCCCCACCCACACACGCCACCAGCAAATCCGGCAAGCGCCCCTCCTTCTCCAAAATCTGCTTCCGCGCCTCCACCCCAATCACCCGATGAAAATCCCGCACCATCATCGGAAAAGGATGCGACCCCAACGCCGAACCAATAATGTAATGCGTAGTCTCCACCGTCGCCACCCAGTCCCGCATCGCCTCATTCACCGCCTCCTTCAAAGTCCGCTGCCCCGCTTCCACCCCACACACCTCGGCCCCTAACAACTCCATCCGTGCCACATTCAACGCCTGCCGCTCCATATCCACTGCCCCCATGTAAACCCTACACTCCATCCCAAAACGCGCGCACACCGTCGCCGTCGCTACCCCATGCTGACCCGCCCCCGTCTCCGCAATAATCCGCTTCTTCCCCAGGCGCTTCGCAATCAAAACCTGCCCCAACGCATTGTTAATCTTGTGCGCCCCCGTGTGCAGCAAATCCTCTCGCTTCAAATAAATCTTCGCCCCCCCACACTTCTCCGTCAGCCGCTCCGCAAAATACAACGGCGTCTCCCGACCACAAAAATCCTTCAACAAACCCTCCAACTCCGCATGAAACTCCGGATCCGCCTTCGCCCTCTCATACTCCTCCGCCAACTCCTGCAACGGCGCCATCAAGGTCTCCGGCACAAACATCCCCCCAAAATCCCCATAATGCCCCGTCTCATCGGGCAAAGTCGTCATCTCCTCAGTCGTCACTCCTCCAACCTAAGCACCAAATCGCCAAAAGTCCAAGCGTACTAGAACCCCAACCCCTCAAGCACTTCCGCTTCCAATTCCGCCGCCTCATGCATCACCTCCCCCACAAACTGCTCCCCGAACCGCGCCTCCAACACCCCCCGATTGGTCACCCCCGCCACATCCTGCTCCTCTTGCACCTGATTCAAGACCACCCCCCGCACCACGCACCCCTTCGCCTCCACCGCTTTCACCGTCAAAATCGCATGATTCAGCGCCCCCAGCCGATTCCCCACCACCACCACCACCGG
>JBCCZX010000126.1:0-9825 GCA_039186735.1 Verrucomicrobiota bacterium
AATATCCGCAAGGGGTCTCGCCGAGCCATTCCGGCCTTCGATTGGAACCGCGAAGCGAGTTGGGATGCCTCCCTGGAAGGCGTCACCTCCGTCTACATCAGCTACGCCGGAGACCTCGCCATCGACGGCTCCACCGACACCATCCAAGCCTTCGTCAACAAAGCCAAGAGCCACGGCGTACGCCACCTCGTGCTCTTGTCCGGCCGGGGGGAAGAAGAAGCCCAGGCGTGCGAAAAAATCGTTCAAGAGAGTGGTCTCGATTGGACCATCGTCCGCGCGAGTTGGTTCAACCAAAACTTTTCCGAGGGCGCCTTCGTCACCATGGTTCAGGACGGGAAGATTACCTTGCCTGCCGGCGACGTCGCCGAACCTTTCGTCGATGTGGAAGACATCGCGGATGTTGCCGTTGCCGCCCTCACCGAACCCGGACATGCCGGAGAAGTCTATGAAGTGACCGGTCCACGATTGCTCACCTTCGCCGACATCGCCGCCGAACTCTCGCAAGCCACCGGCCAACGCGTCGAATACGAGGAAGTGCCCCATGAAGCCTTTCTCCAGTCAGTCACCGAGTCCGGCGCTCCCAAAGAGGTGGTGTGGATCATGGACTACCTCTTCTCCACCGTTCTCGATGGCCGGAATGCTCATCTAACAGATGGCGTTGAGCGCGCGCTAGGACGAGGCCCAAAAGACTTTGCTGCCTACGCAGAAGAAACAGCAAACACAGGAATCTGGAGTGAAGCCGTACCGGAACCAGCGATCTCCTAAAAATTAGAAAACACCAAAAGAGAAACTCAGAAAATGAATACAAACAAAACACTGACTACGACTCTCGCCATACTCGCGATGACAGCAACCACCTATGCAGACTTCACGAAACGCCAGGGAGGACGAGCGGATCGCTACGTCATCGTCCGCACAGGCGAGAAGCAAGTGAACGTTCAACATTCCCACAAGGTCGAGGTTGAGAAGGAACGCAAGAAGGTGAGCAATCGGAGAGCTAAGCACGCACTGCGTCGTTATGGTCGTCGCCCATAATTCAATGCCGGAAATCCATCACCCCAACCTAGAAAATTGGTATGAAAACAAAACTCGTCACTAGCTTCCTGCTCGTTTCAGGAGCCATCCTGCTTGCAATTGGAGCCGCCATCCTCCTCACGCCCGAAGCCTTCCACGCCGGTAACGGCATCGTTCTTGAGAAGAATGCGAGCCTGATGTCCGAGATCCGTGCCCCAGGGGCACTGCTCTTTGCCTGCGGCCTCCTGATCCTCGTTGGCTCGTTCCGTAACAACCTGCGATCACAAGCCCTATTCTCGGCCACCCTAGTTTACGGCAGCTTCGGGCTCTCGCGACTGCTCAGCATGGGCCTCGATGGCATGCCTTCTTCAGGAATCGTCGGAGCCACCATCATCGAACTGGTCATAGCCGCGCTTGGCCTCCTGTTCCTACTCCAAATTAGAACTACGATAAAAACAGTAAAAACAACAAATCCAAACCCAAACACGACCACTGCTCTTGCTCAATGAGCAGCAAAGAAGAGTTCGCCACCCTGCACTGACTATCGGTCAGGGTGGCTCCTCAACACAACCCAATCAACATCATGACAACTTTCACTCTCCTTCTTACAGTCGCAACTCTCTGCTGCGCTCTCGTTGCCGGCATCACTCTCATCTTCAGCATCGTCATCATGCCGGGGCTTCAGACCCTGGGTGATCGCAGATTTCTTGAGGGTTTCCAGGCGATCGATCGAATCATCCAAGACAATCAACCGATCTTCATCCTCGTTTGGCTGGGATCCGCTTTGGCACTCCTCGCCGCCACTGGGCTTGGCCTCCCAATCCTCGAGGGCATCGACCAGGCCATGCTCCTTGCCGCTCTCCTGATCTACGTCCTGGGCGTGCAAATCACCACCGCCGTGGTCAACGTGCCACTCAACAACCGACTTCAAAGACAGAATCTGGCTCAACTTGACGACGACGAAATCAACCGCACGGTCAAAGAATTCGTCCCACGCTGGACGCTTTGGAATCACATCCGCACCGGGCTGGCCATCCTCACCTCCATCCTCCTTCTCTTAGTTCTCCTTCGATTCTAGAACCTGTACAACAGCCAAGAAATAAGGACACCAACTGTAACCGGTTAGCCCTCAAACCTCCACTGAACCCTCGAACATCACCACCGACTTCCCACCCACCGAGCACCGCACCGCCTTCCCTTCTTCCAACACCTGCCGTGTGACCAAAGTCGAGGGCCTTCCCATTTCCAAGCCTTGCTGAATCACGGTCTCGGCAATCCCCGTCGCCTCCGCTAACAAGCCGCCCAAGGTCAACGCCGCACTCCCCGTCGCGGCGTCCTCATAAACTCCCGCCGCCGGCGCAAACATCCGCGTCCGCACCGCATGACCTTCCTCCGTCGCCTTTCGTAAAAACACATACACTCCCAGATAGCCCTCGAACTCCCTGTGCAAACTGACCTCCGGCTCCGCCCGCAACAAAGCCTCCTCCGTCGCCACCTCCACAAACAAAAACGGATTTCCCGTCGAAGCCACCGCCGGTGCGAACAACTCCTCGCATACATCCTCCACCTCCAAGCCAATCGACCGTGCCGCTAAGTCCTTCTCCACTTGCCCGAAGCGCTGCAACGCCTGCGGCGCATCCAAAAACCAACTTCCGTCCTCTTCCCGCTTCAACGGAACCAACCCCGCCCCCTCCTCAAACTGCACCTCATCCCCCACTCGACCCAATCCGTGCAAAACCGCTGCGGTTCCGATATTCGGATGGCCCGCAAAACCCAACTCCTTCACCGGAGTAAAAATCCGCACCTGCGCATCATTCCCCTGCTCCTTAGCAGGCAAAACAAAGGTCGATTCCGCATACCCGAACTCCCCCGCCAAAGCCTGCATCTGCTCCCCACTCAAACCCTTCGCCTCTGGAAAAACCGCCAACTGATTCCCGCAAAAACGACGCTCCGTAAACACATCAATTGTCACAAACGAATACCGCATCTCCCAAACACTGTCACTCGTCTACCCACAGCGTCAAACGACTCATCGCCCTAAATTCCAAAACAGAAAAAAACCGCGGACCATGAACGCAAGATGATCTAACATTGGTCAGAGAAATTTAGTATTCCCTGACCAATCACTCATGCGCATCATCGTCTTCTCAAAAAATCGAGCCTGTCAACTCGAGCTTCTCCTCAGGAGCCTCACCGAACAAATGGCCGATTCTTCTCAGCTTTTTATTTCCGTCCTCTACTTCGCGGACACTCCCGAGTTCACGCAAGGTTACGCTACAGTTCAATCCCTCTTCCCTGACGTCCACTTTGTTGAAGAGGAAAAAAACCGCTCTCTCAACCAACAACTCCTCTCCCTTCTCCAGATGAAAGAGATGGAGTTGCTGACATACTTAGTCGACGATCTCGTTTTTATCAATTCCTTCTCCTTATCCGATCCTCCCTTTCAACAGTTCGCTCGAGATCCCGACATCGCCGCCATCTCCCTTCGACTCAATCCGAACGTCACCCTCTGTCAACCACAAGGAAAGAGCTATCGCCCTCCCCCACTTGACTCGAACAATGTGTGGCGATGGAAGCCCAAAGAGAAAATCCTCAATGCCTGCTTGGATAAATGGAAGCTCTTGAAGTACTTTCGCCCTCGGGGCGATTGGGCCCACCCCATGTACGTCGATGGCAACGTCTGGCGCCTCGGCGAATACCTCGATTATTTTCAGGACCTCCCAGAAGTTCGCAAGGTAACCAAACTTGAACCCGCTATGAGCGCCCTCCCTATGCAATCTCCAAAAATGGTCTGTTATCCGAAACCACGAATCGTGAACCTAGCCCTCAATCGAGTCGACAGTGTCTACGATTATCCTTGCGGAGAAGAAGATGCAAATGATCTCAACGATCGTTTCTTGAACGGAGAGCGTCTCAGTTATCATCATCTGAAAAAACAAACCTTTTCCTCCTGCCATATTATACAAAAGGCCAGATGGCTCGAACCAAAGTCTGAATGATGCGCTGATTTTTGTTCTCAGATAAAGCAGCCACAACGCTGGCGTCATAAGTCTACCCTGATTCTGAAATCATGACATTGTGCAACGTCCGATCCCTCTTTCACTGAATCCATCACTGATTGATGGAAAACGAAAAAATAACTCAGAATGATCACTGTCCGTCGGTGAACGAAACTAGACAGAGCCCGACAGTCTGGAATGTTTCTCACTACCAGCAAGAATGACCCCAAAATTGCTCTCAAATAAGAGTAAGGCGACTCGACAGTATCCAGAATTTTTTATATGCCCCAATAGGAAAAGTGAAATCACGAAAATACCGATTGAGCTGCATAGTCTGGTTTTTGTGCATCGTCTGGGTTCAAGCACAAGAATCTCAAAAATGGGAGTTCGTCCTCGGAGTAGACTTCAATTGCAACCAGCATCTGGCTTCTCCCACTCAAGCGCGATTTCGCACCATAAGCGGCAAACACAATCCTCTTGAAAATAGCTTTCTCTATCTCAAACGCTTCGGAGAAATCACTACAATCATCCTCAACGCAAGCCAAAACCCCTTTGAATTTCGCGGTGCCAATGGAGATCCCACGAGAGAAATCCCTGGTGGCCCAACCTCCTATTCATTCTTAGTCTCAGACTTTATCGCAACAAGAGATGGCTCAATCACCATCTTTATTTCTGGATTAACCTCGGGCACCTACCGCTTCCAGTCTTTCCATCTGGATTCGAGTACAGCAGAATCTTTCTCGTTTGCCCAAGGCAATACGCCAAATGTTCCTGCCACCCTGCAAGCTCTGATTCAAAATGAGGTGGTTGCGACAAGCACCGCCAATTCCTTAGGCTCTCGTGGCTTAGCCAGCACCGTCCTAACGAATCAAGAACTCCCTTCTTTGAAATTTGAGCGAGCCATCTTTGAAGCCCAGCCCCTTCATATTACGTTGCAGACAACAACAACCGCGCCCACTGGTTTTGTTCTCCTCAATGGATTCAAAATCGAGCGCTTGTTACCATGAAAATCCTCAGCGTCTTTCTCGCCCTGAGTAGTCTCTCTTGGGCCTCTCCTCCCAATATTTTGTTCATCGCAATCGATGATTTACGCACAGAGCTCAACTGCTACGGCGCCACCCACATCCACTCTCCTCACATTGATCAATTATCGAAAAGCGGCCGCCAGTTCAATCGACACTATGTTTCTGTGCCAATCTGTGCGGCTTCACGATATGCCATGTTAACCGGTCTGCGCCCGACTCACCTGACAGATGACAATCGGGCATTTGACAAGATGCCTACTGTGCAAAAAATAGATCCTGAAAGCTGGGTAGAACTTCTTCGTCGAAACGGTTGGAAGACTGTTTGTATCGGTAAAGTCAGCCACGAATCAGATGGCTTTCAATGGAGTCCCGCAAGTTCGGATGGAGCACGGGAAAGAGTTCTCAATCCAGATATGAACTTTTCTTGGGACGAAATTGCATTCGATCATTCAAAATGGGGTGCCCAAACGAATCCTGTCCTTGCATACTCGGATGGCACAGCCCGAGAACGACTCGTTTCTGCTAGCTTCGAAGTAGGCACAGACGACAGCGCAAACTCAATTTCCGACCAAGATCTGCCAGATGGTGGAATTGCCGAAGCAGCTATCGAAAAGCTCAAGGAATTCAAGGATGACAATACCCGCTTCTGCCTCGCAGTCGGCTTTCTGAAGCCTCACCTTCCCTTCAATGCACCACGTCAATACTTTGACCTCTACGACAAAAACTTTCTTCCTTCACCAAATCCGACTCAAAGACCTGTCGGTGCACAACAAGGCTCTATCGTCGAAGGCGAAGAAATCACCCTCTACACCCAAAACTCCAATCTCAAAGATCTCAAGTGGGCATACAGCGCCTGCGTCTCATACATCGATGCCCAAGTCGGCAAGATAACTTCGGCTCTGGATGAACTTGATTTATCCAAAAATACGGTTGTTCTACTTTGGAGTGATCATGGATGGATGATAGGTGATTACGGCCTTCGGGGCAAACAGACCCTTCTCGAGCGTTCTCTCTTAACACCATTAATTGTTCGACTGCCTGAACAGGTTGACGGATTCTACTTACCGGGCTCGCCAACCGACGCACTTGTCGAAAGCTTAGACATATATCCGACCATCGCAGAGATTTGCGGGCTTGAGATCCCTTCAAACATTGCTGGAGAATCTTTGGTTCCGCTGCTGAAGAACCCGTTCCTAAAAGGAAAACCCTACACTTATTCAAGATTCAGCACTTATCATACGGTTCGAACAAAAAATCACAGACTCATCAATGGCTTTGGCATAAGCGACACTTATATTCTCAGTTCCCCGGGTGAATTCGAAACAAATGATGTTTCTAGTCAATTCCCTCAGCTCACATCCGAGCTAACAGCTCAACTCTTAATCCAACCTCTAGGAAGCAGCCAGAGCTTTGCTGCGTGGAGCGAACAGAATGAGATTACAGGCGGGCTCTGGGGTGATGACGACCTTGACGGCCAGAACAACTTCAGCGAATACGGATTGAATTCAGACCCGAACGACGCATCTTCTCGTGGTGTTTTAGACCTACAATCAAAGACGGACCACAACTTCGATCCACTCACTCTCTCGATGAGTTTAAACAGACTAGCGAGAGACTTTCCACTTGATATTGGGAAATCAAAGGATCTCGAAAACTGGGAGCCAATTCGCCCAGTATCCTTGGATTTCAATGAACTAAACGATCAGCTTTCGATTGAATTTCTACCAGGCTCTCAAAAAGAGTTCTACCAAATCAGAATTTCACAAAAATAGGCTGTCTCGTTCATTCAAACAAACCGTCTCATCAGCTATTCAGAACGAAAAATTCGCCCATGGCGGCGTCGAACTCAAGCCCGCCCTTCACTTCAAAAAAGTATCCCGCAAATCTCAAAATGCCATCCGACTAATGCCTGAGAAGAAGCACTTCGCTCACTGATAAACCGAGACACCTGGAGAACTACACCTAAACCCAGACCAATTCTCTCTCCTCATAGTGAGTTCAACTTTTCGAAAAACCCGGCTTCCATAATTCGTTCTCTCCTTATCGAATGCCTCTGCCCTCCATGAAAGAACAGAAAAAACCATGATCACTAAATTGCTGTCACTCGCACTCGCTCTCTCCATCTTTCCGCTCCACATGCAGGCGCATGAGAATTCCACCATCGCGAATGGTTCAGCCGAGCTCAAGATCATGGCTTCGTCAGATAAAATCCAACAGTCCAACTACGGCAAAAATTCCTTCCAGTTGTCGAACACCGGAAAAAAGAGAATTACCGAATTCGAACTGGATGTCTCAGGGGCCCTTTTCCCCGATTCCATTTTCGATCCCGAGGGACTCGCAGGAGACAGCGCCTTCAAAGCGCTTCAAATCAACACCGATGAATCCACAGGCATCATTCCTCCGGCTCAATCGAAAAAGAAAACCTACCTCGGTGAAGGTGGCACGCAGGGCTACCGGGGACTCCGTATCACATTCGACCCGACAAAAGAGGACGGCTTCAACCCGGGTGAGACTCTTGGTTTCTCGATCGATATGGATCCCAACTCCGTAGCCGGAACGACCAAGAAACCCCTCGATGCTGCGAGTTCTCCTCGATGGGACGTCGGCGGAGTCTCTGGTGCAGAGCTGATCGGCTCAACATTCACTGTGACCTTCGAAGACGGAACAACGGCAACAGGCCAACTCTTCTCGACCGCCAAACAAGCTGGCTCGAAAGGCCGCGCAACACAGCAACCGGAAGACCTCCAAGTGGAACTCACCGTGAACGATCTTCAACCCGGTGCCAGAGGCGTTTACCACTCCAGCGGACCCCAAATCCAAGTCTCCGGCCCCACAGGAAAGCGCGTCCGCGTTGTAGTCGCAAAAGGTTTCATTCAACCAGTCACTGCCTATACTGAAGCTCTCCATCAACAACTCGACTCCCTCAGTAAAGAATCCTTCCCAGCCAACAACGCCGTGGAATTTCAGTTTGCCGACCTCGAGATGACAGGCGAACCCATCAACATCTCTGACCGATTCGACTTCACCAAAGTCCAGAAGTTCGACTTCCAAGCCGACCCCTCCCAGCCTTTCAGCATCGACGAAGACAAAGTCAGCCTCGCCATTGTTGCCGCCGTCATCGATCCCAACCAAAACGACTTCGCTTCCGGACCAGTAACCAAACCAATCTACTTGACCTATCAAGAGAGTCCCGAAGGGCCTTAGTTCCATTCAAGGCAACCTCCGCCAATCCGTGCTGCATTCTACTAAACAGCACGGGCCTCGAGCTCCCTATCTAAGCTAGAAATCCCCCATCAATTGCCAAATCCGTCCCCGTCACAAAGGACGCCCCATCTCCTGCCAAGTAGAGCAACGCCTGCGCAACCTCACCCACAGTTCCCACCCGCCCAATAGGATGCAGCGTCGTCATGTAATCCTGTGCTCCTTGGTCTCCTCCCGTGAAACGCTCATACATATCCGTCTGAATCACCGCTGGCGAAATCGAAAGCACGCGAATCCCCTCCGCAGACACTTCCAGCGCCGCCGTCTTTGTAAGACCCACCACCGCATGCTTAGACGCCACATAGACCCCCGCTCCTGCCATCCCACGGTGACCCACGACTGAAGCCGTATTGATGATCACCCCACCCCGACCCTGCTTCCGGAACTGTGCAATCTCATGTTTCATCGAGAGCAACACTCCCAACACATTGGGCCCAAAAGTCCGTTCGAAATTTTCTGTATTCTCATCTGCAATCGGTACCGTGGTTCCTTCCACCCCAGCATTGTTGAAGGCCACGTCAATAGAGCCAAACTCCGACACGGCCTGCTCAACCAAGTTTTGCACACTCCCCTCATCCGTCACGTCCGTCGCCACAAAGAGCGCTCCCGCACCCTTCGCCCGAATCTCCTCGGCCACTGCTTGCCCTTCCTGATGGCGCCTCCCGGCCACAACAACATTCGCTCCTGCGTCCGCAAACGCCAACGCTGCTGCTTTTCCTATTCCGGAAGTTGCTCCCGTTATCACCACGGTTTTGTTCTTATAGTTCATTTTCTTTTCCTAATTTGTGTTTAATTTCAGACCTTTTGGTCAAAAAATGATTCAAAAAAAATTCATCTCAGCAATTTCAACAGCTCCTTCACACTCGCCTCCACCTGCTTCCGAGACTGCACGCACTTCCCCGCGACTGACAAACCCTGACCAATCACAAAAAACAGCATCCCCATCGCCTCCGAGTCGATGTCTTGCGCAAATTCCCCACTCTCAATCCCCTCCTCCACCCGTTCCACAAAAGCCTCCCGCAATCCCCCCACACAAGACTCCAAACATTCTCGGAAATCACCATCACTCTTCGATAAAATCGCAATCGAATTCGTCAAAAAGCACCCACGCCGCGCCTGCGAAAAATGCGCCTGCATGGCCTCCTCAAAAAAAGAACGAATCCCCTCCAAAGCCGTTTCTCCACCCCGAATCAGCGAAATCATCGCAGCCGTCTCATTCTCGGCATAATTCCGCACCGCCAACAAAAACAGCTCCCGCTTGCTTCCGAACTCGCTGTAAAAACTCTGCCGTCCCAAGCCCATCGCCCCCAATAAATCAGTCAAAGACGTCGCCTCATACCCCTTCGTCCAAAACACCTCCAAAGCCTGCCGAAGCACCACTTCCGGCTCGAAATTCTTTGGACGTCCCTGCATCGGCATAACGAAAAATACAATATTGGATCATTCAGTCAAATATTATTTTTGACCAATCATTCAAAAAATAACCTGCCCGTCATTTCACACAATCAGCCCAATTTTCGACAAAC
>JBCCZX010000127.1:0-9772 GCA_039186735.1 Verrucomicrobiota bacterium
AAACTGGCAACCCTCTCGCATCCAAAGATATTCCGTTTATTTTTTTATTACGGATAAATTAATATAATTTGCGGAAAGAAGTTTACAATTCCTTGCACATGCTTTGTAAATCCCCACATGACCTTAGTTGTCAGTAGCAGTGTCACCCTGATTTCTGCTGAAAAGTCCACGAAATATGAAAAACCACATGATTAAGGGAGCCTTGGCGTTTGCCACCATAGGCTCTCTCTCTGCTCAAGTAACCGTTTCCTCCGATAATTTCAGTTATCGGAGCACAGGCGTATTTGGAACACCCGATGCTGGCTTGATTGTCATCAATCCCGACGAAATCTTCAACAACGGGTTCGCCAATCCCCCAGCCGCTGGGACCTCGATAGAAATTCCACTTCGTTGGCTCGATATTGACCTCGATGGCGACCTCGGAACTGCTGACATTGACTCGACAGGGGATGGCAATGCAGACCTCATTGGAGCTCAGGATGATTACATCGATTTTACCATCCGCTACACCACCAACTCTGGTGTTTGTGTTTCACAAGGTCAGGGCGTTTCTTCTAACGGCACTGGCTTCTACATGACAGATGGCGAAGAAATGTTGGTCGAAATCATCAACGTCTCCACCAACCTTCCTACGGGTGCAGCAACATTTGATGGCTTCACCGAAGCAGGTCTTGGAGGCGGAGCTGCAGGTGCTCCTGTATTTTTCTCTACAGACTTCGAAGCGAACGGCGTCGCCGCAAACTACACTGAATCAGGTGCTGGGAATCCAGGCGACTACCGCTACCTCGTTGGCCGTGCTGCAATTTCCGCCGCACAGACCGTTTACTTCAATAATTTGGTGAACCTCGCAGTAGGTCAGCCCGCTCCAGGTGCAACCATGGGAGAAACCATCACCAACATCGCCTCCACCAGTGTGCGCGACTTTGATATCTCATTCACCTACGACCCAGCTGGAACACCCGTTTCGCCTTCCATCACGTTGACTACGGACAACCTCCGCGTCTTCTTGAGTGGAACCACCCTCACGACGGCTCAAAACGCTGTCAGCGAAAACGGCATCCCCTTCGGTGCAAGCGTTATCGTCAATCCAGATGCTGGCTTCGATGCCGCTCTCGATGCACCTAACGGTGGCTCGGTCTCTTTTGACCTTCCTTTGCGCTTAGACTTAGTCGAACTCAATGGCGACAATTTGGGTGACGAATACGTCAACTTTACCATGCGTGTTCACTCGCTGGCTGGTTCAGGCGCCCGAATCTCAGGTGGCAACGGCTTCGGTTACAACTCTGGTAACAACTGGGGACTCGATACGGACGACGCAGGAGGCATTTACGTCGAAGTCCTCTATCCCGAGCTTTCTCCCGGTATTTCTGGTGCTGTTGTCTTCGACGGCTTCACGCAAGCAAGTATGATGCTTTCAGGTAATGCAGGCACTGAATTGCAAACACTAGCTGACGGCTCACTTGACATCAATGGCGTCGCAGTCAACGCCACTGTTGATGGAACAGGCTTTCAAACAGGATTTGCCAATCGTTCCTTTTTCCCGACACCTGTTCCCGGCGTCAGCTTTGACAACCCAGTTTATAATGCGAATACCCCGGGCGCGACTATCTTTGAAGATATGTCCCCAACCGCAGGAATCTACGCCCGCGACTTCGACTTGAAATTCACTTACCTTCCCGAAGGAACTCCTGCAGCCATCCCAACGAATGAATTCTGCACAGACACCAACGTCAACCTCCGCAGCGGAGGGGTCTTCGGTGGTCTTCAATCCGATGGCTCGGAAATCGTTACGGCCCCTGGCTTTGACCTCGCAACTGTTGCCGCAGCACAAATCGTTGATATCCCCCTTGTTTGGGATTTCCTCGACATCGATAACGATGGCAACTTTACAGAATCGATTGCCTTCACTCTTCGTCTCAGCTCGCTCGCAGGCGGAAACATCGTATTGGCCAATGACGGCTTCCATGTAAACGGAAACGGACCAAGCAACAACAGTATCGACGGAACAGAAGGCATCACCCTACAAGTACTCTACCCGGTAGCAACTGGTCTCGCATCGGGAGCAGTCGAGTTTGTAGGCTTCAATTCAGGCGGCGTCATCGTCCTTGGAACGGGTCCTGACGAAACGACCGTCACAACTGGAACTGCAACGATTGACGTCAACGGAACCACTTTGACCGGGACACTGCCGAACCCAGGATCAGGCGACGGTGGCGTGCTTTACGAAAACGTTCAACCAAGCACCAACCTCATTCCCGCAGCAGAAACTCTGACTTTCAATAACTCCACCTTCACTCCCGGAACTGTCACACCTTCCGTCAAGGTTCGGAGCTACAACTTCTGCTTTGCCTACAGTCCAGACTTCACCGAAGGAGAATCCGGTCCTGCTGGGTGCACCGACATCGCTACCGGTTTCGGCATTCGCGGTAATGGAGAGGCATACTTCAACGGCAATAACACCAATGTGCTCATCCTATCCGACGGCTCGGAGATTTCGGCTATCACCGACACGGGTGTCTTTGACGCAACCCTCGAATCGGGTGCCGAACACAACTACCCCTTCGTTTGGTCGTTTCTCGACATCGACGGTGACGGAAACTTTGACGACACTGTCGAGTTTACGGTTCGCGTAACTAGCAACGGCGGTGATTTGGTCAAAGAAGGTCAAGGCATCTTCGCCAATCCGGTCTATGGTCTCGGAGATGGTGAATCCCTCACCTATGAGATCATTCCTACCAGTGTATCCACCGGACAGACAGTCTTCTTCGAATTCACCAGCGGCACTTTCCTGATGAGCGGGAATAGTGGTGACGAAGTCACTCCGATTGCCACCACCGGAGATGCATCAGTGAATATCAATGGTAACACCGCCAGCGGTTCCCTCAATGAACCCCTTGGAGGCTATACCAATGTTCAACCTTCCGCTAGCGTAGCCCCAGCATCGACACTCGTGTTCGACAATGTTGTCCGCACTGCTGGCACCGTGACTCCAAATGTATTTGGTCGCCAGTTCAGCTTCAGAATGTGCTACTCAGAAGCAACCACGACTCCATCCACTCCCTTGGAAATCACCGCTTGTGCTTACAACTCGGCAACTGACTTCTCCATCACCTTCAACGGTGATGCTGGAGCAACATACAAGATTACCGGAACAAGCGACTTGTCTGCCGGCTTCACCAATGACCTGGTCACAGGAATCACAGGTGGCACGGGCGTAAGCCAAAGCTTTGACCCGGGTGCAAACACATTCTTCCGAGTCGAAGAGGAATAATCGAAAGCCAAAAAACCCACTTTTTCGCAGAAATCCACAAGAGCGGCTGGAGGAAACTTCAGCCGCTCTTTTGCATACAAAATAATGCGAACGCTCTTCGACAGCCCCATCACCATTCCACAACTCAGATTTCTCACAACCTGATCGTCTGCCCATAAAATCCCTCACAGCGAAAACTGCCTCGTCTCTTTGGTATAAGACCTGACCCAACCCTGCAATAAGCGGAATCGCCACACACTCTCTCTAAACGTCCTCCCCTTCGTTTCATCGGTCCGCCACTACACCCCGGCAATCCAGTCCCTCTCGCTCAAAACCCGCCCAAGCCCTCACAAAATCTCCCTTCCTGTGACTCCGTAACAAGACCCCTCCTTCTCAAAACCAAAAAAGACAAAAGAATAGGGACCTGACCACAATCGGCAACCTCCTCAACCACCCTCCAGAAATTCTCTGACCAAGCACGCCCTCCGGTCACTCAGCTCGCAAAACCACCCGGAATCCAATATTGTAACTCCGACTTTCCGGTCCGGCACTGTAACGATAAGCGGACCGACAACTCGTTGCCGTCCGATTCCAAGTCCCCCCCCGAATCACCCGTCCCTCTCCCTCACCCGGCCCCGCAGGGTCCGCACCCCCTGCCAAAACTTCCCCATAATAATCCGCACACCACTCATACAAATTCCCATGCACATCGAACAACCCCCAACCATTCGCCTCGAAAGACTTCACGGGCACCGTCTTCTCCCGATACTCCCCCTCCTCCTCGACCCCATACGGCTTCGGCCCATAAAAATTCGCCTGCATCGCTGTTAGAGTATCCCCAAACGCAAAAACCGTCGTCGTCCCCGCCCGGCAAGCATACTCCCACTCCGCCTCCGTCGGCAGGCCATAAACAAATCCCTCCGGCAACAAACCCGCTTCCCGATCCAACACCGTCAACTTCTCACAAAACGCCACCGCATCCCCCCAATTCACAAAACACATCGGCTCCTCATCACCCTCTGCCGAAGGCTCCAACACCAAATTCGCACCCCGACCCAGCGGCCCCGCCTTGGACTCAATCTGCTCCTGAAAACCCGTCTTCATCACCGCCATCCACTCCCCCTGTGTCACCTCCGCCTCACCCATCAAAAACCCCTTCGAAATCGTCACCTCCACCTGCTTCTCATCATCCCGTCGACTCACCTCACCCTCCGGACTCCCCATCAGAAAACTCCCCGCCGGAATCGGCACCAAACCCATCCCCACCGAACTCTCAAACTTCTTCCCCAACAAAGCCTCACCCTCTCCCAAAACCTCCCCCGCCAACCCAAACAAAACTCCAAAAACTACCGCTCGCTTCACAACCCAACTCTCAGCACAAACCACGCCAGTGCCTCCCCTCCCGGACTTGTATCCTGCTCTCCCTAACCTACCCTCCCTCCCAATGCTTCCTCAGGAAATCATCCGACGAAAACGCGACGGCCACGAACTCTCCTCCACCGAAATCAACGCCTTCGTCCAAGGCATCACCGACCAATCCCTCACCGAAGGCCAAATCGCCGCCTTCGCCATGGCTGTCTACTTCCAAGGCATGACTCTCCCCGAACGCGTCGCCCTCACCACCGCCATGCGCGACTCCGGAGACTTCCTCGCCTGGCCTAACCTCCCAGGCCCCATCCTCGACAAACACTCCACCGGTGGCGTCGGCGACAACCTCTCACTCATGCTCGGACCCCTCATCGCCGCCTGCGGCGGATTCGTCCCCATGATCTCTGGCCGCGGCCTCGGCCACACCGGCGGCACCCTCGACAAACTCGACTCCATCCCCGGCTACCAAACCCTCCCCTCTAACCCACTCTTCGAAAAAGTCGTCCGCGAAATCGGCGTCGCCATCATCGGACAAACCGGCACCCTCGCCCCCGCCGACGGCCGCTTCTATGCCACTCGCGACATCACCGCAACCGTCGAATCCATCGACCTCATCACCGCCTCGATCCTCGCAAAAAAGCTCGCCGAAGGCCTCGACGCCCTCGTCATGGATGTCAAATTGGGTAACGGAGCCTTCATGCCAACCTACGAGGAATCTCGTAAACTCGCTGAAAGCATCACTCACGTCGCCAACGGAGCCGGCGTAAAAACCACCGCCCTCCTCACCGATATGAACCAACCTCTTGCCTCCTGCGCCGGCAACGCCATCGAAGTCCTTGACGCAATCAGCTTCCTCAAAAACGAAAACCCCAACCCCCGCCAACTCGAAATCACCCTCGCCCTCTCCGCCCAACTCCTTATCTCCGGCGGCCTCGCCCCCGATGAATCCTCCGCCCGCCAACAGCTCACCACAGCCCTCTCCTCCGGCCACGCCGCCGAAACCTTCTCCCGCATGGTCCACGCCCTCGGTGGACCAAGCGACCTCCTCGAAAACCCCCAAAAACACCTCCCACTCGCCCCCCACAAACTCGCCGTCCCCGCACCCACCTCAGGCTACCTCCAATCCGCCGCCACCCGGGAAATCGGCCTCGCCGTCGTCACCCTCGGCGGGGGCCGCACCCGCGCTTCCGACCCCATCAACCCCGCCGTCGGCCTGACCGGCTTCCTCCCCCTCGGCTCCAAAATCAACGTCGGCGAACCCCTCTGTCACATCCTCTCCGAAACCCCCGAACACGCCCAAACCCTCCTCCCCACCATCCAAAACCACTTCCAAATCGGCCCCGAACCACCCACCCCGACTCCACTCACCGAAACCATCGCCTAACTCTCCCGCCTCCCCTCCATCCGACGCAATAAAATCTCCAGCGCCCCTCCACTCATCGCAATCTCTGCCAACAAACACCCCAGCGAACCCGCCATAAAAAACAACGCCGCAAAAAACACCCACACCCCCAACAACCCGCTCTCCAAAACCATCGCAATCATCGCCACCACACACAACAAAAGGCTCACCGCCCCCAAAATCTGCATCCACCGAATCAATCGCAGCCTCCTCCGCAAATTCGCAATCTGAGCCTCTAACAACTCATTCTCACGCTCCTCCCACTCCGCATGCAACTGCCTCACCAACGCCGACAAATGCAAAAAACGGTTCGTATACGACAAAAACAACAAACTGATCGCTGGAAACAACAAAGCCGGCGTCGACACCTCAATCGTCACCTCCCCACTCTCACCGAACTCACTACCCTGTCACGCAGAATTCCTTGCCCAAACCTCCCCGTCACCCAAACTGCACCCATGCTCCGAACCCTCAGCCTCCTCACCCTCCTCGCTGCTAGCCTCTCCGCCCAAATCAACGACATCATCTTCGCCTCCTGCTTCAAACAAAACCGCCCCGCCCCCGCCCTCGACCACCTCGCCCAAAACCCACCCGACATCTTCATCTGGATGGGCGACAACATCTACGGCGACACCGAAGATATGACCGTCATGAAGAAAAAGTGGGACTCCGTCCTCGCCCTCACCAACTACCAGAAACTCCGTAAAAACAGCACCATCATCGGCACCTGGGACGACCACGACTACGGCGCCAACGACGCCGGAAAAAACTACTCCAAACGCGCCGAATCCCAACAACTCTTCCTCGACTTCCTCGGCGAACCCCAAGACTCCCCCCGCCGCCAACAAGAAGGCATCTACACCTTCCACGACTTCGGCAAAGGCCAACAAACCATCCGCATCTTCCTCCTCGACACCCGCTACCACCGCGACGACCTCGGCAGCGACGGCACCATCCTCGGAAAAACCCAGTGGAAATGGCTCGAAGAATCCCTCCTCACCAGCAAAGCCCGCGTGAACATCATCGTCTCTTCCATCCAAGTCCTCGCCTCCGACCACCGCTTCGAAAAATGGGCCAACTTCCCCTCCGAAAAATCACGCCTCCTCACCCTCCTCGCCCACCCAAAAGCTCCCCCCGTCCTCCTCCTCAGCGGCGACCGCCACATCGGCGAAATCTCCCTCGACTCCACCTCCTGCGACTACCCCCTCTACGACTTCACCTCCAGCAGCCTCAACTCCGGCATGAACAACGAATCCGAAATCAACCGCTACCGCCTCGGCGAAAATCTCGGCGGAAACAACTTCGGTCGCCTCATCATCGATTGGTCCCGCGACCAACCCATCATCACCTCATGTCTCTGCGACCAGCATGGCGACCCGAAAAGAGCTGTCACTTTCACCCTCGCCCGCTAAAAAAATCGGCGAACCCCTCCCCGCCATGCCCCGCATCGCTCTCGCCTGCCTCCTCCCCACTCTACTTCTTTCCTGCAAGCCGGACAGCACCGCCGCTCCTCCTCAACCAGCCCCACCCCCTCAAGCCCTCCAAACCTCCGCACAAAAACCCAACACACCCCCCGCGAACCTCACCCAAGCCAAAATCGCCCTCGCCCAAATCGAAGACACCACCCAGCAAATCTCCCAAAAACTCGACCTCTACACCGAACGCTTCGGCGAACACTTCAACTGGAAATCCCTCGCCCGCAGCCGCGACTACGAACGCCATCGCCGCTACTTCACCCAATTCCGTTCCGTAAACCGCCAAGTCATCGACTCCTTCGCCAGCCAACCCGCTGCCCTCCGCACCCAACTCGACCAACTCGGCTTCCAAGGCCCCCAACGACAAACCTTCGTCCGAGACTTCCTCGCCACCCACCAACCCACCCTCGACTTCATCGCCCTCATCCGCATCTGCGACATCCAAGCCTGCGACGTCGCCCTCCGCATCATCGACCTCCTCCAAGGCGAAGGCATCAAATGGGACTGGAACGACCAAAACAACACCCCCTCCTTCCAAAACCCCTCCACTGCAAAAGCTTACGACGCCGAAATTGAAAAGTTCCGCAAAATCGTTGGACGCCAAGTCAAAGCCCAACAAGATTTCGTAGACTTTCACGACAAATAAGGTCATAGCCTGCCCGCACACACGAGCGAACAGACTTTGGACATGGCTCCTCGCCAAATTGCCTTAAACTCTGAACACTAAACGGACACAAACACAAAAAACTCATGCCTCTCAACATTCCCTTCCACCGGGTCAACTGGCTGAACACCACTTTTCTCGCCGTTATCTCTCTCCTCGCGATCATCGCCGCCCCCATCTACCTCCTCCAGAATGGCCTCGACTGGTTCCTCGGCTCCCTCTTCGCCTTCTACATGATCGCCACCGGCATGAGCATCACCCTCGGCTACCACCGCCTCTTCTCCCACCTCTCCTTTAAAGCCAAATGGCCCGTCCGCCTCTTCACCCTCATCTTCGGTGCCTGCGCCTTCGAAAACTCCTGCCTCAACTGGGCCTCCGACCACCGCCGCCACCACAAACACACCGACCACGACGACGACCCCTACAACATCCAAAACGGCTTCCTCTGGGCCCACATCGGATGGATCCTCTTTAAAGTAAACCCCGAACCACCCCTCAACAACGTCGCCGACCTCCGCAAAGACAAACTCGTCATGTGGCAACACAAGTTCGACAAACTCATCGCCGTCTCCATCGGCCTTATCCTCCCCACTCTCCTCGGCTACCTCTGGAATGGCTGGACCGGAGCTCTGGGCGGCCTACTCATCGTCGGTGCCCTCCGCGTCTTCCTCGTCCAACAATGCACCTTCTTCATCAACTCCCTCTGCCACACCGTCGGCCGTCAACCCTACTCCAGCCGCTGCAGCGCCAAAGACAGCTTCCTCATGTCCCTCGTCACCTACGGCGAAGGCTACCACAACTACCACCATGAATTTCAACACGACTACCGCAACGGCGTGAAACCCTGGAACTTCGACCCCACCAAATGGGCCATCTGGACCCTCGAAAAAACCGGCCTCGTCTCCAACCTCCGCCGCGTCTCCCAAACCCGCATCCTCCTCGCCGAAATGGCCGAAGCCCGCAAACGCACCGAATCCCGCCTCGCCTCCCTCGAAGCCTCCGGCGCCGAAGTCTGCGAAAAAGCCCTCGCCGCCGTCCAAGACCTCCAAGAAAAAATCACCCACGCCTACCACGAAATCGAGGCCAATGCCGCCCAACGCATCGAAGTCTCCCGCGAGAAAATCAACCAATGGCGCGCCGAAACCAACAAACTCATGGAACGCCTCTCCGACCTCACCCCCCTCCCCGCGGCCTCCTGACCCGGCTCACCAGCCTTCCCCCCCCCTCCACCGCCTCAATCCCCACCCAATCCGTCTCCGGCGGAAACAACTCCGGAAAACGATCGGCCCACTCCGCAATCACCACCCCGCCCGCCTCCAAATAATCATCCCACCCCAATCGCAAAACCTCCTCCACACTCTCCAATCGGTAGAGATCAAAGTGAAAAACCGGCAAACGCCCCCCCCGATACTCCTGCAAAAGCGAAAAAGTCGGACTCGTCACCGCCTCCTCAAAACCCAACCCCGCCACCAACCCCTTCGCCAAATGCGTCTTCCCTGCCCCCATATCCCCCACCAACGCCAAAACCGCTCCCGCCACCACCACACCACCCCACACACCCCCAAACCCCAACAAATCCTACACACACGCGCATTATAGGGGAAAAATAATAT
>JBCCZX010000128.1:0-9686 GCA_039186735.1 Verrucomicrobiota bacterium
CTTCGACATAAGACTCATCCACGGATATAAATCCCAACGGAACAATGACCCACTCCATGAAATGTTCTTTCCCCAACTCCATAAAAATCTCATTCCTCTTTCTTTTCCTACCTATCCAAAATCTGTCCGCCCAAGGAATCGATCTCGACCGCAATGGATTCGGCGATCTTTGGTCTAAATACTATGACATTAGTAATTTATCTCCAGAAACAGATGATGACGGAGATGGCTTGACCAATCTTGAAGAAGAAATTGCAGGCACAGATCCCTTGGACCCGACTAGCAACTTCGACCTCACGATTTTGCGGAAAAGACCTTTTTGGCAGCTCGAGTGGCCTCGCCAAAACGAAAAGTCGTATCAAATAGAAATCTCTAGCGACTTGAATTCTTGGTATCCCATCAACCCCTCAATCACCTCTATTAGCGGAACGGCTGCAGTTGAGTTGAGCTTACAGGCAACCCAGTTCTTCGGTCGTGTGAACGTCTTTGATCGGGATGAAGACAACGACGGCCTTTCGGCCTGGGAAGAAGCCGGCCTCGGCTATTCCGATTCAAATACGCACAGCAATGGAAACCCTCTCTGCGACGACTATTCCGCTGCCGTGGCAACCATGTCGTCACAGAGCAACTTCCAGTTCTATGGAAAATCGATACCCGGCTCTCCTCTCCCAGACCTTACCGCACCTGCTACCCTTGCCGAAGCTTCTCGTTTTCTCCAGCAGGCCACCATGGGCGCGGACTACGAAATGATCCAAGCGGTCGCGGACTCCGGAATCCCCGCTTGGATCGATTCCCAAATGGTCATGCCCGTCACCAGCCATGTTCAAACTGGCATCGCGATGGGAGGCAATACTGAGGGCTTCCCTGATTACATTTCGATCTGGACCAACGCCAGTCTCTCTGCACCCGACGTTCTCCGACAGCGGGTCGCCTTCGCCCTGAGTGAAATATTTGTGGTCAGTCAGACCACCGACGACTTGCTTGATAACAGCGCCGGGGTTGCTACCTACTACGATATTCTGCTTACCAATGCCTTCGGCAATTTTCGCGACCTTCTCGACCAAGTCACTACCAGTCCCGCCATGGGTCATTTCCTCAGTCACGTCAAGAATCGCCCTACCGATCCGGCCAACACCATCTTCCCTGATGAGAACTATGCAAGGGAAGTTATGCAGCTCTTCTCCATTGGTCTCTGGCAACTACACATCGACGGCTCGCGGATGACTGATGCAAACGGTGCTGCCCAGCCCACCTACGACAACAGCGACATCCGGGAATTCGCCCGCGTCTTTACCGGCATGACTTACAACCCTCAAAACCCCGACAACGGTACTCCCCACGACGACGGCGACCGCGTTACCGACGAGCTCACCTACCTCGGCACCAGTGTCGAATGGATGGGCATTGAAATGCTAAAATTCGAGCCCATGCACGAAACCGGAATCAAGCATCTTCTTAATGAGCAAACCACCAACGGAACCCTCCAGCAAGATCTCGATGCCGCAATCGACAACCTCTTCAATCATCCCAACGTCGGCCCCTTCATTGGTCGACTTCTCATCCAACGCCTCATCAAATCAAATCCTTCACCGGGATACATCGCCCGCGTCGCGATGGTTTTCAATGACAATGGCAGCGGTGTCCGTGGTGACCTGGGCGCAGTTATTCGTGCCATTCTTCTCGACCACGAAGCTCGCGACCACAGTCATCTCAGCGATCCCAGCCATGGAAAGTTGCGCGAACCACTTCTGCGCCAATTTCACATTCTGAGAGCCTTCAACCCCTCTTCTTCGAGCGGAATTTACCCCAATATGACCTACGGAGGCCATGGCCAAATCCCCATGCTCGCACCCAGCGTTTTCAATTACTATCTCCCCGATCACCTGCCTTTCGGCCCACTAAAAGACAACATTCTTTACGGCCCTGAATTTCAAATCACCACTGCAAACACCTCTATCAATCTGCTCAACTACTGGTTCGAAGCCATCCTTAGTGATGCCCTGCTGGACTCGGGCAATCCCTACATCGCCACGATGGACTATAGCGACGAAATTGCCCTTGCTTCCGACCTAGACGCCCTCCTCGATCGCCTCGACATCCTCCTCGTCCGCAGCCAGATGTCCTCCAACACGCGCACAGCCATCCACAACGCTCTCGTCGGTGCGAGCAACGCAGGCAAATCAGCTGACGAAATCGCCCGCTTCGCCGTCGTCCTCATTACGTCCTCACCCGACTTCGCCATCCTCCGCTAATCAGCCCTAAAACGCGTTTTTAAAATGAAGCATCCCTCCCAAAAAATTTCCCGCCGCTCCTTTCTTGGCCAAGCTTCTTGTGCCGGAGTCTCAGCGACTCCACTGCTCTCGACCTTGCTCAATCTCCGCATGACGAACACCGTTGTAGCGGCCAGCTCGGGTTCGAACGACTACAAGGCGCTCGTTTGCTTTTTCTTTGGGGGTGGGAACGATTCCTTCAACATGCTCGCTCCCAAAGGAGCAACTGAATATGCCGAATATGCCGCCACCCGCACCGATCAAGCTTTGCCACAAGCAAGCATCCTCCAGCTGAACGGCACCCACAACGGCAAAACATTTGGCCTCCACCCCGGCATGCCCGAGCTTCAGACCATTTATAACGCGAACCCAAGCCGCCTGGCCTTTGTTTGCAACGTTGGAACCCTTGTAGAGCCCATTGCCAATGTCACCGAATACAACAGTAACCAATTCAAAGTTCCTCCCGGTCTCTTTTCTCATGCCGACCAGATCCATCAGTGGCAAACCAGCATCCCCAATCAAAACACCTCTCTCGGCTGGGGTGGACGAGTCTCCGATCTGCTCGCCCCCTGTAATGTTGGAGCCAACATCTCAATGAACATTTCACTCTCTGGATCCAATATTTTCCAAACCGGAGCTAGCAATGTCAGTTACGAAATTTCTACTCTAGCAAACGGTTCTGTCACTTTCAGAGGAAGCTCTGACGAAACCCTCACCGCCCTCGGCACCACTGCCATCAACAGTATGATGGACGCCCAATACTCGAATCTCTTCAAACAAGCCTTTGCACAAAGGCACCGCTCCTCACTGGATGCCGCTGTTGAGTTCAGCGACGCCATCGGCGCGCAAACGGTAAACACCGCTTTCTCGGATAATGATATCTCCCAAAGCTTTCGCATGGTGGCGAGAACGATCGCAGCTAGAAACCTCCTCAATATGAAACGCCAGACCTTCTTCATCATGTTTGGCGGCTTTGATCATCATGACGAACTCCTCAATAATCACGCCGAGATGCTTCCCGTGATCAGCAAAGCCATGTCCGAGTTCGACACCGCAATGACCGAGCTCGGCGTCAGCGATAAGGTTACCACCTTTACCGCCTCAGATTTCGGCCGCACGCTCTCCTCCAACGGAAAAGGAACCGACCATGCTTGGGGAAGCAATCAAATGGTTATGGGCGGGGCTGTCAACGGCGGCCAATTTTATGGGACTTATCCAAGCCTCGATCTGGGTAATAACCTCGACACGGGCCGCGGCCGCCTCATCCCCACCCTATCCACCGACGAATACTTCGCCGAACTCGCCCGCTGGTTCGGAGTCTCTAACACCGACCTCCCCACCATCTTCCCCAACCTCACCCGCTTCTACACCCCCAGCTCGACTGCACCCGTTGGTTTTATGGGCTAGTGCATTTCTGCTCCCTCGGAGTCAGGTTGCTTCAAACACGCTTGCCAAGATGAGCAAAAAAAACGACTTCGAAGGGGAGAATCATGCCCGACTCCCTCACCAACATCGCCACCGAACTCAAACTCTCCACCTACCAGCGCCACCTCTTCCTCTGCGCCACCCCGACCAAGCCCAAATGCTGCCGGCCCGAAGCCGGGGCCGCCTCCTGGCAATTCCTCAAATCCCGCCTCAAAGAACTCAATCTCGCCGACCCCCACCAATTGGTTCATCGAACAAAAGCCGACTGCCTTCGTATTTGCGTCAATGGGCCCATCGCGGTCATCTATCCTGACCGCATCTGGTATCACTCCTGCACCCCCGAAAACCTCGAACGCATCATCCAATCCCACCTCCTCAACAACACCCCCGTCCAAGACCTCCTCATCCCCAAACAAAGCGACCTTACCAACTCTTAACAATTCCCCTCCGTTCGCCTCACAATCGGCAAACATCACTCGGACTCAATGCGTCCCGCACGATGAAAAGCACATTAGTCTTCGGCACAGCCCTCGCTCTCAATTCTCTCAGCTTCGCAGACCCCATCCTCAAGTTTTGGTATACCGAGAAATCCGGCCAATACGCGCGCCTCTACGAGACCACGGCCGACATGAATGCCCAAAACGCCATCGCGACTTGGAACAAAGGCCAAGGCGTTCAAGACAAACCCACCTACGCCGGAGTCAACGAGATCTCCTACAACAACAACGACGTCTTCATCCGCACCACCAACCTCCCCTTTCACACCATGGGGCCTTGGTATCTCGACATCCAAAAACAAGACCTTTTCGGCAACTACCCCGCAAACCTCGCCGCAATTTTCCGCTTCCCCCGCACCCCTTCCATTGCCGCAACGAAAACACGCACCTCGGCCGGAGCCATCGGCTACTTTGCCGACGGCGTCGCCATGTTCGACTCCACCGACACCTTCTCCTACAGCAATAGAGAGGGAGAAGACAGCGGTCCGGGCTCCGGGTTCAATGGAGATGGCATCTGGAATCGCGATGCCTTCGTCAACGAATCCGTCACCTTCGACAACGCCAACGCTCACCAAGCTGGTGCTCAGCACCACTACCACGCCAACCCTCCCGGGCTCCGCCATCTTCTCGGTGATTCCGTCGACTATGACCCCACCACCAACGTCTACACCGAAAATTTTAACGGCAATCACTCCCCCATCATCGGCTGGTGCCGCGATGGCTATCCCATCTACGGTCCCTATGGTTACTCCGATGCGCTCGATGCCAACTCCACTGTGCGCCGCATGATCTCCGGCTACCAAAAACGCGATGGCTCCAACGGTTCCACCGACCTCGAAACCGCGGGCCGCACGACCTTGCCGGCCTGGTGCATTCGCAACGGACGCACCCAAATCGCCACCGCAAGCGAGCACGGGCCAGACACCGACGACATCGTCGAATTCGACAGCTTCTCTCAAGTCGACGAACTCGCCGAAATCGGACGCTACCTCGAAGACTATGCTTACAAAGGAGACCTCGGCCTCACGCAGGGCACTGACTTCGACCTCAACGAATACAACGTCCGCTTTTGCATCACCCCGGACTTCCCCGCAGGCACCTGGGCCTACTTCACCTGCATCGAATCCGATGGCACTCCGGCCTTTCCCTACAGCATTTCCAACTACTACTTCGGCAACCCCACCGGCGGCTCCACCAACTCCATTCCCGCCGGAGTTACCATTCACTTTCAAGGCGGACCTGAAGCTCACGCTGGCATCAAAATCACTGACATCGATCCGTCCGACGGTGACGTCACTCTCACTTGGACCGGAGTCGAAGGAGGCTTCTACAACATCGAGCGGTCCGGCACGCTCAACAACGACTGGGGCAACCTCGAAACTGACCTAAAAGCCGACTCTGTCGACCCCATCGATACCCCCGACCCTGGTCGCACCAACAACGACGACCGCTACTTCTATCGCATCGTGCAGACCTCCGTGGACGACTTTGACGACAGCGGTTTCGACCACAACGTCCCCATCTTCATCGACAACAGCATCCTTACTGTGACCGACGTTAGCCCCAACAGTGGTAACGGAGGCCCTCCCGGCGGAGCCCAAACCGTCAACGTCAGCTTCAAAATCAATGGAGGCCTTCATCCCGACGAATCTGGAGTCACCTCCGCAACCATCGACGCCACCAGTCCCGGCCCGGTCTCCGCAACTCAGGTCACTCAATTCGCAGACAGTTACACCGCGACCTTCACCCTCCAGGCACAGCCCGGCACCTACGACATCACCGTCAACTTCTTCAACGGTGATACCGCCACCGGGACTGGAGTCTTCACCATCAATCCTCCCAACTAAAACTCTCTTGAGAAAACCCAAGGGACCCGTTGTCGGCTTGCGGCAGCGGGTTCTTCTCGTAAAGTCACGATTCGTGAAGGCTTTGATACCCATCTTTGCTTTTTTGCAGGTCACTTACGGCCTCAATCTTCGTGTCGACTTCCGTTGGCACGACAAACCCATTCCCGTTCCTACCACAAACCTCGTCACTCCCTCTGGCGAAACCTTCCACCTCACCCGCCTTGACCTCCTCCTCAACCAGCCCCGCTTGACCCTCGCCTCCGGCCGCACCATCACCTCCTCCAAATGGCACGCCTACATCCACGGCGAATCCCCCGACATCCTCCGCCTCCCCAATCTTCCCGACGAACCGATCTCTCAACTCACTCTCTTCCTCGGGCCCTCCGAAGACATCAACCACGCCGACCCAAACCTACACCCCGCCGGCCACCCCCTGAATCCTCTCACCAACAACCTTCATTGGTCTCCCCAGCAAGGCTACATCTTCTTCGCCACCGAAGGCCAACTTCCCGACGACGAACTTGCCTTCGCTTACCACTACGGAAATAGTGAAAACCGCCTCGCCCTCAATTTTGAAGGCCCTCTCAACCCGAACGGATTCTACCAGCTTACCCTCCACCTCGACCGCCTCTTCCCCGCCTCCTTCAAAATCACCAATCAAACCTCCACCCACTCTCGCCCCGACGACCCCATCCTCCCGCACTTCCGCAAAACCCTCGTCAAGGCCTTTACCCTCATCCCCATCACGGGCTCGGATGCTGCCCCCGAGAACCCTGCCAACGCCTCTGCCAACATCACTGGCACTCCCTACGGTTTCAAAATGCCCCAACACTTCCCTCTCCCCAACCTCCCCACCGACTACCCCCTCACCAACGAACGCATCACCCTTGGCCAAAAACTCTTCTTCGACGAAGCCCTCTCCATCACCAACTCCGTCTCCTGCGCCTTCTGCCACATCCCCAGCGAAGCCTTCTCCGACCCCGCCATCAAACCCTGGGGCGTCCAACCCGCCAAAACCACCAAACGCCACTCCATGCCCCTCCTCAACCTCGCCTGGAAAAACACCCCCTTCCGCTGGGACGGCGACGAACCCTCCCTCCGCACCCAAGTCCTCCGCCCCATCGAAGACCCCCTCGAAATGGGCGAAAATCTCGCCACCCTCCCCGCCAAACTCTCCAAACTCCCCGCCTACCCCGACCTCTTCTCCCAAGCCTTCGGCGACCCCGAAATCACATCCGAACGCCTCGCCGTTGCCCTCGAACAGTACATCCTCTCCCTCACCTCCTTCGACTCCAAGTTTGACCGCGCCACCAAAGGAACCGCTTCTCTAACAGAAGAAGAAAAACTCGGCTTCCAACTCTTCATGACCGAAAACGACCCCCGCCTCGGCCTCCGCGGCGCCGACTGCTTCCACTGTCACTCCGGCGCCTTTTTCACCAACCACCGCTTCCACAACAACGGCCTCCCCCCACGCAACAACGACCTCGGCCTCGAACACGCTACCAAGCGCGAAACCGACCGCTTCCGCTTTTCCACCCCCTCCCTCCGCAACATCGAAATCACCGCCCCTTACATGCACGACGGTCGCTTCAACAGCCTCAAGGAAGTCGTCGAATTCTACTCCTCCGGTATCCACCGCTCCCCCACCCTCGACCCCAACATCGCCAAACACCCCGGCAACGGCCTCAACCTCACCAACGAAGAACAAGCCGCCCTCGTCGCCTTCCTCAAAACCCTCACCGACCCCCGCTTCCAAGCACAGGAAGGGGAGTCGACAAATTCCAGTTTCAATCAAAAATCCTACTGACCCTGCCACGAAAGCGACCAAAACTCGACTTTCTCCGGCTCAACTTCACCCAACGTGTAGAGATAAACGAAGTAGGTCGCCGTCGATTCCACTTGGTGATTCATCTCCACCGTCACACTTCGATCTGCCAAATGAATCATCGGCTCCGCAGGCCAATAGTAATGGTCAAATGCATGCGGATAACTTCCCGCATAAGTAGTCCACATCGGATTTCCCTCACTATCCGACAAGACCGGAACCGTCGGCTCGAAAGTCTTCACCGTCGCAACAACTTCCACCACGTTGGTTTCCATATCCTTTTTCCTCAATTCCACAATCATCCCTCCCGCTAAAGTCGTATCCGCTCCCCAAAAGGTCATCGTCGCCAATTCATCCCCATCCTCAAAATGCACCGGAGCCATCGCCCACATCCCGGCTACTCCACTCGACGTAGCAAGAGGCGTCATCCGTTCCTCGCTTTGGGAAAGATTATCGAATGCCGTGAAGTCATAAATCCCAACCTCATAATCCTGCGACTGATAAATCCAATTCACATTCGGCGGCTGCAGAATGGCATCATCCAGGTGAAACACGGACTCCACTTCCGCCTTGTTCACATTCTCCGAGGCGAACGGCCAAGGTCGAAGCTCGTCCGAAATTCGAATCCCTTCCTGCCCCATCGCCGCCGAAGCCGCCACCAACATCATCGCAAATACCTCTTTCTTTTTCATCGGGTTCAACTTGTTCATCTCCCTCCCAACCGCTACTCCCCACCTCCATTTTCACAAACACCTCAAAAAAATCCCTCCATCCCCGCTCACCTCAGAAACCCGGAACTGTCTTAGTCCAGCCTTCCCAACACATAAGAAATCTTAAATTCTTAATCAGCTATGAAATTCCTTCCCTTCATCGTTGCCGTCGGCATCGCCACCCAAGCCTCTGCCGCCGTCCTCTTGACCATCGATCCTTCCAATCCTTCCGCCGTTACCTTCGCCGCCACCAGCAACGCGGCAGAAGTCGACGAAGTCTTCTCCACCTCCACCCTCGGAGGCATTACCCTCGTCAACATCCTCGCAGCACCCAATCCCGCCGCTTTTGACCCCCGATCCAGCTCCGGGGCCAGCTCGCTCCTCAGCGACGGAATGTCCATCGACCGCCTCGAATCCATCACCTCTAACGACGGCAACACCAACGCCACTAGCCTAACCCTCTGGGACAATACCAGCAACAACGGCGAAGGTATGGATTTCTCCACCAGCTCCCCTGCCTTCTCCGGCTCTGCCGCTTTCGACCTCTCCGAAGCCACCTTCACCATCGGCTCCACCGGAAATATCATCTCAGGTGACACCGTATCCGGCTCCGGCTCCATCATCGGACAATGGCGCGTCGTCCCCGAACCCTCTTCCTCACTCCTCCTCGCCCTCGCCGGTCTCCTCGCCCTCCGCCGGAAACGTTAGAATTCCCGCCAAAACACCCAAAAATTCTCACAGGACGGGCTCAAAACCCGTCCTTTTTTACGTCAAACCCTTCCAAGTTTGACAAAACCGCCCATTCCTCCTATCCCCACCGCCCCTTCGGCTCGTGCCGCCCTACAAACAAGGGAGATGTTCCGAAGGCTCCAAGGCGGCAACTTCTCCAAAAGCGCCCGACGTGCTTCAACGCGGGACCCAAAGACATGGTTAACGACTTATTGAAAGAAATGGTCGAGTCCGGTGTCCATTACGGCCACCAGACCCGAAAGTGGAACCCTAAGATGAAACCCTACCTCATGAAGGACAAGGGAGGCATCTTCATCATCAACCTCGAGGAAACCGTCCGTCAGCTCGACAAGGCGTCCGACTTTCTCAGCGACCTCTCTTCC